>NZ_JBMDIL010000040.1:0-1125 GCF_057808655.1 Rhizobium sp. FG96
GTGCTTGAGCCTTTCTGCTTATGCCGACTGTCCGGTCGAAATGGGGGGCAGTTCATGTTATGCCTTCACGGCGAAAGGAGGTGCTCAGTGCTAAAGTTGCTGAACGTACCTGAGAGTGCAGGTGCGGCACTACGGTGCCTAGCTTCATGTCCAAAGGTAGAGCGCATTATCTTATTTGGATCGCGCGCAGTAGGGGATCACGATCATCGATCTGACATAGATTTGGCTATTGCAGCACCTGAATTAACAAAAAGAGAGATGACTTTTCTTCGGGACAAAATTCTCAACTCACGAACACTGTTCAAAATTGCGGTGACACAGCTGGAAGGAATGCCTACATCGCTGCAAAATAGTGTATTGAAGCAAGGAGTCGTCATATATGAGCGCACGAAAGCTGTTTGATAGCTTATCTAACCTTGAAAAAGCAGTATCAAATTTAGAAAGCGCACTTCGCGTGCCACGAGACCGTGAGTTAGTTTTTGAAGGCACAATTCACCGGTTCGAAATCACCATCGAATTGACGTGGAAAACGCTTCGAAGGGCACTTAAGTATGAAGGTATACATCCAAAGACACCAAGGGAAAGCGTAAATGAAGCGTTCCAAATAGGATGGATAAACGACGAGGCAGTGTGGCTTGACATGATTGATCACAGAAACACGACGTCACACGAGTATCTCGCAGAAGAGCTTGCAGAAGATAACTATAACGATATCGTTAAAGTTGCGCCGATATTGAGGAATACTCTCAATTTTTTGCAAAACCGGTACAAAAATCTGAACCCCTGATTTAAGCTGATTTCGTCAATCTGATTGACATAACCCCTCAATTTCAACAGAGAGCCGGGTTCATTCACATTGCGTCGTTATTTCTTTTCGATTTCAAAGCATCATCTTATCATCGGATTCCGATCCAGCTTCCTCTGATATGCCGGATGCCTGTGCGAGACGATTGCGTCAACAAGCGCTGGCGGTTTAGACCCCGCCAGCAGCAGCATCTTGCCGGTCTTCATTTCCAAAATCTGATCAGCGGTCATCAGTTTCTGGCGCTGCTCGGCGATTGAGGTCTTGCGGTGACCTTGCCCCGTTGAAATAATCCATTTTGAAGTAAGCTCTGGCCCATCGAG
>NZ_JBMDIL010000041.1:0-1117 GCF_057808655.1 Rhizobium sp. FG96
GTGTCATCCAGCCGAGTCCAGAGTGTGGTCGATGATCGTTGTAATCGCTGCGCCAGTTTGAAAGCGCTGATCGAGCATGGGTCAGTGACGAGAAGAGGGTTTCATTCAGGAACTCATCTCGCAGCCGCCCATTGAAGCTTTCGATGAAGGCATTCTGGATCGGTTTGCCCGGTGCGATGTAGTGCCATTCCACCTTGGTCCGATCCGTCCATTGCAGGATCGCGTTGCTGGTGAACTCGCTGCCATTGTCGCTGACGATCATCTTCGGCTTGCCTCGTCCCTCGATGATCCGGTCCAGCTCACGGGCAACCCGCAGGCCGGAAAGGGACGTATCGGCGACGAGGCCCAGGCATTCCCTGGTGCAATCGTCGACGACCGTAAGCACCCGGAACCTGCGACCATCGGTGAGCTGATCCGACACGAAGTCCAGTGACCAGCGATCATTGGCGGCAAGCGGGATCAGCATCGGTGCTCGTGTGCCTATCGCTCGTTTCCGCCCGCCGCGCTTGCGCACCGTCAGCTTCTCTTCTCGATAGAGCCGGAAGAGCCGCTTGTGGTTCACAAGGTGACCCTCACGCCTGAGCAGCACATGAAGGCGTCGATATCCAAAGCGGCGGCGTTCATGCGCCAGCGCCTTCATCCGCTCGCGAAGGTCATGGTCATCGCTGCGCCTGGTTTCGTAACGGATCGTCATCCGGCAAAAGCCGATGGCTTTACACGCCCGCCGTTCGCTCATCTGGTGGTGATCCATCAGATGAGCGACAGCTTTCCGCCTTGCTGCGGGCGTCACCACTTCTTTCCCAGAAGCTCTTTCAAAGCCGCATTGTCCAGCATCGCATCTGCAAGGAGCCGTTTCAGCTTCGTGTTCTCGTCTTCCAGCGTCTTCAGGCGCTTGGCTTCGGATACGTCCATGCCGCCGAATTTGGCCTTCCATTTATAGACGCTGGCATCGCTGACGCCGTGCTTGCGGCAAAGTTCCGAGACCGGCGTGCCTGCCTCGTGCTCCTTCAGAATGCCGATGATCTGTTCGTCTGTGAAACGATTGCGCTTCATTCCCTGGTCCTCTCGATGGGCCAGAGCTTACTTCAAAATGGATTATTTCAACGGGGCAAGGTCA
>NZ_JBMDIL010000042.1:0-667 GCF_057808655.1 Rhizobium sp. FG96
CTGAAGGTCATGAAGGGCGAGCGCATCGTCATCGCCGGCCCGTCGGGCTCCGGTAAGTCGACGATGATCCGCTGCATCAACCGTCTGGAAGAGCACCAGAAGGGCCAGATCGTCGTCGATGGCACCGAGCTCACCAACGACCTGAAGAAGATCGACGAAGTGCGCCGCGAAGTCGGCATGGTGTTCCAGCACTTCAACCTCTTTCCGCACCTGACCATTCTCGAGAACTGCACGCTGGCGCCGATCTGGGTGCGCAAGATGCCGAAGAAGCAGGCGGAAGAAGTCGCTATGCACTTCCTCAAGCGCGTCAAGATCCCGGAACAGGCCAACAAGTATCCGGGCCAGCTCTCCGGCGGTCAGCAGCAGCGCGTGGCAATTGCCCGCTCGCTGTGCATGAACCCCAAGATCATGCTGTTCGATGAGCCGACCTCGGCTCTCGACCCTGAAATGATCAAGGAAGTGCTCGACACCATGGTCGGTCTCGCCGAAGAAGGCATGACCATGCTCTGCGTCACCCACGAAATGGGCTTTGCCCGCCAGGTCGCCAACCGCGTCATCTTCATGGACCAGGGCCAGATCGTCGAACAGAATTCGCCCGCCGAATTCTTCGACAATCCCCAGCACGAGCGCACCAAGCTCTTCCTCAGCCAGATCCTGCACTGAGGCT
>NZ_JBMDIL010000043.1:0-512 GCF_057808655.1 Rhizobium sp. FG96
TCGCGCCTCGACGTCGTCCAGGCCGAAGGTCTGGTCCAGGCGACCCAGGCCGAAATCCCCGGTCTCGAAACCAGCTTCCGCGTTTCTGCTCACCACATCGCCACCCTGCTCGGCCTGCCGGCATCGTCGCTGATGGCCGAACTGCAGAAGGGCTCGCGCCAGCCGGTGTTCCGTGGCGGTCTGCAGGCCGGTATCCCGGCCGACCTGATCCGCAACCGTCCCGACATCCGCAAGGCCGAACGCGATCTCGCTGCCGCCACCGCCAATATCGGCGTTGCAGAAGCGCAGCTCTATCCGTCGATCTCGCTGTCCGGCTCGATCTCGCCGTCCTACGTCCGCCCGGTTGGCGGCAATGGCGGCCTGACCACCTGGTCCTTCGGCCCGACGCTGAACCTGCCGATCTTCGACGGCGGCCGTCTGCGCGCCAATGTCGACATCACCAAGTCGGATGCCAAGGCTGCCTATCTCGCCTGGAAGTCGGCTGTTCTGAGCGCCGTCGAGCAGGTCGAGAA
>NZ_JBMDIL010000044.1:0-504 GCF_057808655.1 Rhizobium sp. FG96
AGCCTGCGCGCCCATTGAGAAATGCGAAACCAGAGGCCGTGTTGCTGCGCTGCAGGTTGATCGCCGTATTGTGAGCGACCCACGCTATGAAACCAACGAGCAGAACTACGGTCAGAACCTGGAAAAAGATGCCCCTTAACTTGGGGTCGTAAAGTGCCGACTGGAGCGTCCAGCGGCTCTCCGGCAAAGGTGTCGTGTGCACAGCCTCTTGCGTCATGCCGAGCCTAATCCCCTATGTGCCCGTTTTTGGGCTTTTTTCTTGGAAGATGGAAAGGCGGTTTCCCGCCTTTCCGGCATTCATGTCAAAAGCTTAGCGAACCGGCGGTGCGTACTGGATGCCGCCCTTGTTCCACAGAGCGTTGAGGCCACGCGCGATCTTCAGCGGGCTGCCCTGACCGACGTTGCGCTCGAAGACTTCGCTGTAATTGCCGACGCCCTTGATGACGTCGTAGGCCCACTCGTTGGTCAGGCCGAGGTCGGTACCGATCTTGGTATCGGCTTCGG
>NZ_JBMDIL010000045.1:0-408 GCF_057808655.1 Rhizobium sp. FG96
TCATCTTCTTCTGGTATTCCGGCGTTCTCGCCGTGCTGCCGCAGCCGCGCGAATCTCTGCACCTGCCCTTCAGCATGTTCCTGAACAACCGCGGCCTCGCCTTCCCGAAGCCGATGTTCGAGGCGGGCATGTTTCTGGTGCTCGCCGCCCTCGTCATCGGCATCATCGCGACCGTGATCACGGCGCGCTGGGCGCACAAGCGTCAGGCCGCGACCGGCAAGCAGTTTCACACGATCTGGGTATCGATCGCGCTGATCGCCGGCCTGCCGATCCTCGCATTCCTGGTGACCGGCCTGCCGATCTCCTTCGACGTGCCCGTGGCCGGCAAGTTCAACCTGACCGGCGGTTCCGTCGTCGGCCCGGAATTCATGTCGCTGTTTTTGGCATTGTCCTTCTACACCGCCGCCT
>NZ_JBMDIL010000046.1:0-349 GCF_057808655.1 Rhizobium sp. FG96
CCAAATCACCCCAGAATCCTATCGATGGCGCAAAAGCTTCGCTTTCCCCGGCGATCGTAGATCATCTTCCTACGGACCATAACCTCAACGCCCCAGGTTCAAAGCCTCACCCCGAAACCAAACTTCCCGACACACATCACAGCCCGCCAGCAGGCGGGTTCTTGCGTTTATAGACTAGAGATAAACCGCAGCCTCACTACTCAAGAAACGCGCGGCTGAACCGATCCGTCAGCGGCTGCATCAAGAACGGCATCGCAGCCGCGCCTGTGCCGAGATGAAGACTTCGACCGGCATGTGAACTGCCCCCCATTTCGACCGGACAGTCGGCATAAGCAGAAAGGCTCAAGCA
>NZ_JBMDIL010000005.1:0-426910 GCF_057808655.1 Rhizobium sp. FG96
AGGACTCGCAGTCAGCAGGCCGTCATCGCAAGACGGCCTTCACCGTGGGCTTACGCTACACCCTACGTCCGAGCCGAGCTCGTCGTTTCGCTCTTAAGGGATGTGAACCATCGCTTCCTATAAGGTCGCGGCGGTCTATTGATTTTATTTGCTTTTCAGGTGGGGCCGTTTGGCCTGGCCGCCGGCGTCATTCTGACGGCGGCCGGCAATGATAAGCTTGTGCACCGCGTACCTGCAAGGATCAGGGATAGCAACTGAAATACCGGCACCATGTAGCAAGATCGAACGAACGGGATCGCGGATTAAGAAATCCATGAATCTTAGCGGTTCGGCTGACGCGCCTCCGAGAGCAGGCATGTTGGCGGGTTTGTCCGAATATTCTTCGGCTCCCCTGTTTGTCGTCATGAACTCGACCCTGTAACCGCTCTGGTTCCGGAAGGCATGAGATCGAGAGCTGCCGCTGATATGCGGCACTGCGCGGAACGTTGGATCAAGCCCTTTCAGGAGATCGAGGATCGGCGGCAGCGAATCTGCCACCTCGGCGGAGATCGCGAAATCCTGGGCCAGGTCTGCATCACCTGTTAGGATCGCCGCCGAAGGCAGACGGATGCCAAGATATGCCGAGTAGCATTGAAAAGCGACAGTGCCGATGAGAACACCGCGCAGCCGGAAGAGACCGGCCTTGGCAAGCGCCTGTACGATATCACCGGTAAAGCGATCAGCGGCAATTAAACCGGCTTCGCGCGTTAGCGTAGAAACGTACTTGCGGCGAGCCTTATAGTCAGACTTCTCACCCTTGAAGGTTTCGACCCGTTCCGAAATCAGGGGGTCGTCGGCAGGCCCGACATAACGGCGTTTCTGCCCACCCTCTCCGTCGGGCTGGTCGAAATACCAGTAACGCCGGCCATCAACTGCTACTGGCACGAATCTACCCGATGGAGGGAAGTCTTCCGCCCAATCATCATCAAATGCCCGTTGCTGGAGTTCCGCGACCATGGTGCGAAACATGAGGTCAATCTGCTTAATCATGCCACCTCTATATCTTTTTCGCAAATCTAGTATAGCAAGTTTTGCGGCTTTCCCCGGTGGACGCTGCCCGCCTCTGCCAGTGCAAGACACCACCTACCGTGATCCTCACTATACTATCTTCTCGGACATAATATAAGGCCGGTGTCGAGATGCCCGACTTGTACGGACCCGAACTATCGCCCCTCACATGCTAAGCTACTGATCTAACGTCCCTGTTGCATAACGCCTTTTTATGGACCTCCAGCGATCGCCGCCGGCGATTATCATTCTCATTCTGACCTGGAGCCCGCGCCGGGTAGATTTTCCTTTCGGCAAGCCCCATGAGGGCAGTTCGCCGAACTTTGCGGTGCGCGGTCGGAAAGTGGGCGAGATTTAAAGGTCTGTCAACCGAAGGCAGGCTATCCCTCCTCAATCAACTGCTCTCAAAGCATTCCAGCGCTCGCATGAGATGGTACGCTTCGCAGACCTTGGCCTCAAAGAGCTTGTGCAGCGCTTGGTTGTCATCGATGTCGAAGGACTGGACGACGCCGCCGTTAATGGCGAAGACCTCGTGCGGTTCTATCCCTGAGTTGTCGATCAACAAAACTTCGTCTGCAATCCCGAGCGCTTCGTCAGCTTCTCGAAGGATCCATCGTGCCGCCTGCGGATGTTTTCCTCCGGGATGTCGTGACCGCCCTTGAGGACACGCTGTCTAACGCGCTCGACGTTCGTCTCAACGGAATCCAAAGCAACATAGTAAAGGCCGACCTTGAACCCGGCTGCCTTGGCAGTCCGCATCATTCTCAACGATTGGTTGCTGCTCAGCGTCGTCTCGAAAATAAAAGACTGCCTGGTGTCGATCATCTCGTGAATCTTCACGAGAGCCGCTCGACCAGCTTGGATTTCGGTCGATCTGTTATCGGCGGCCGGCATCGCTTTGGCGATCTCGTCCGCGTTGATCCAAACACCCTCGAGCTTCAGCTTCGCGAAGGCGGAAGTTTTGCCGGAGCCGTTCGGCCCTGCGAGGAGGATACACGACAACTCGGGCATGGAGCGATTGCTACCTCACGGTAGCCGGAGCACGTTCCTTGCGCTCATGCCGGGCCTTATCCTTCGCCTCGTTCTGCCGATCCTTGGCAGTGATCGTTAGGCCCATACGGCGGCTCTCGGCGATGGCTTCCCGGCCGATCTCCTTCAAGGCTTGCCTGTTCTCGCGGTATTTCTGCAAGAGCATCAGCGATCTCCTTTCCATTCTTCCATAACATAATGCGACAGGCCGTCGGCTGCAAATACAGCTTGTGCCAGGTGCCAGCGACAGCAGCACTGAATGCAACGGGCCGAAGGAGACAGCTTCGATTGAAGAGATGTGAACCAGCGCCCACCAAGTTTCAAAAAACCAACATGCTCAACGCGCGTCTGATCAATGGGTTCACCGGAGCGGTTCGATCCGGCGGATGCCAATGGTCCAGGACAGAAGCCCGATGACGGACATGAGCGCGGCAAGCAGAAAGGCGGAGCCATACGCCCCCGTCGCGTCGACGATCAAGCCAGTCATGACCGGCGCTACAATCCCCGAGATGTTGCCGAAGCAGTTTTGCAGCCCGATCCACTTCGCGGTCGCGGACGGCCCTGCGAGGGTCTGGCCGATCGCAAATAGATTGAAGCCGCCGAGTCCGTGGCCGATGGACGACACAGCAGCCCGCCAACAGCGACGTCCGGATCACGGAAGGTGCACATCAGCATGCAGATGGTGGAGACCAGGCAGGCGGCTTCCATGCAGGTCTTGCGGACAACGTTCGGGCGCGGTCCACTCGCCATCAGTCGGTCGGCCGCCCCCAGCGCCTTCATCGGCATGCTATCGGGTGGTAACTTCGGCAAGCTTCTGGTCAGGGTCGGAATAGGATGAACGTGCGAACGATGCTGCCACCTTTGAGCCGCCGGGTTGGATGCTCTTGAGCAGATATGAACCTGTGGCCCGCTACGAACTTTGGCCTAGCCAACGACCAGCGACGCTGGTTGGTGATTGTGTGCTGCTGAATGAACGTTGCCGATTGGCGAAGCGACTGAGACAAGAAGCATCGGTTGCCGTGGGGCTTGTAGGAGCCGGTCTGCTTGAGGAAATGCGTTGCCAGGATATCCCGCAGATTATGTGGGCCGTGCGGCAGCAGTCCTTTGATGGCACCTTCCGCAGGACCAGCCTGCCTTTGCTGCTTGCATTCCTAGAATCAGGTATGGGAAGCTGAATAGTTCTCTCCCTATACCTTGATGGGCATAGCACTTAGTGCTATATAAACCGATGTCAGACAGAGTGTTCAAAACAGCATGGTTCGCCAAGGCGGCAAAGAAGGCGCGCATTTCCGACAAGGTTTTGTCGGCGGCAATCCGCCAAATGGCACTTGGACAGGCCGACGATCTTGGTGGTGGTGTCTTCAATAAGCGTCTCAACGATAACATGCATCGTTCAATCGTTCTGGCCAAGGCAGGCGAGTTCTGGGTGTTCGCCTATCTCTTCGCGAAGAAAGATCGGGCGAACATTGATGACGACGAGCTTCAAGCATTCCGAAAGCTCGCTGACCTCTACCGCCGCAAGACGAAAACTGATCTCGAGTCGGAACTCGAGGCCTTTTGGAGATAGACCATGGCGACTAATCGCAAGTTCAAGAGCGATGCCTTCGAGGCAATCCACAGTGCTGTTGAAGGCATGTATTCGGCGGGGACCATCGATAAGGAAACGATGCGGACATTCGATGAAGATTGTCTTGTGGTCCCACCTGACCTGACGCCGGATGAGATCAAGGCTTTGCGTGAGAAGAACCACGTCAGCCAGCCGGTCTTCGCCCGCTATCTGAACACCAGTCAGTCGACAGTGCAAAAGTGGGAAACCGGCGCCAAACGGCCTAGCGGACCCGCGCTGAAGCTACTTTCGCTTGTGCAGAAACACGGACTTCAGATGTTAACGTAACCGGAGCTCCGGTCCCTCGCGTATTCGTTTCCGGAGCCGAAGGAAATGATTTGAACCACCGACCCTTTGATCGAAGGACAAGACGCTGGATATCCGCGACCACTAACTGCTTAAGATACATGCTCCGCGGCTCTCTGTAGCAAACCAGCCCGACTTGAGATGACCTTGCGAATTGCACTCAGGATGGGGTGCCTGATCCCCTCGTGGGCCAGTTCTGCAACAAGGGCGTCGGCCTCGCTCACAATCCTTTCCGCCATCTGGGCAAGATCGCGGACAAGGATGCGCTGAGAAGATTTGGTTTCGGGCACGAGTGTCGCCCAATGCTTCAACTGGATCGTGTCGGGCACATCGCGGCCACCAATCTTCATGGCGAGCCTCTTTGACAAGCGGGGATAAACAGCCGTGCAAACGACGTCGTAGATCGGCGCCAGATCCGGTTCATCGGAGCCATAAAGCAGGGCGTAGTTCTTGCCGTGGGCATCAGCGTTGCCGACGAGATAGTGGAAGATCAGCATGCGGATGAACTGCAACCGATCCGCGACGGGCCTCGCGCAGGCGTTGTCGATCAGCCCGAGAGATCGTTCTGTTCCCGGTCCTCCCTCGGCCTCATACTTCAGCTCTGGCGGTACGCTAAGGGCCTGGCAGAAGTCTTCCTGGTGTAGGCGCTCAATGATGCCGTCCGCAGCTTTCGTTCGATCATAACGCTCAACCAGGAGAAAGGCAGTCGCCCCGTCCAGGCGAATCTGAACATGGGGTACGGGCAGCTTGAGGCGGGCGGCCAGCTGCATACAAAAATACTCGTTCTCCACCGTGCCTTCCAACGCCTGGATGACTGGTTTCAAGATATGGGTCGTTGGTCTTCCGTCTCTTGCCAAGGCGATAGAATCTCCATCGACAATGACCGCCAGTTTGTCCTGCGCGCCGGCGAGCGACAGGCGGATGCCCTCGTCTCCGCCAAGCAGAGGCCGGGTCCGCAGCCTGCTGAGAACCTCGTCCAGACGTTCCGAAGTGAGAATTTCGGCTTGGGACTGGCCGGGAGGTTCGGGCGCTGTGCCGGTGGGATAGATTGACAAGGCACCTGCGCATTCGCCGCCGATAACTTCCAGTAGCCCGAAGGCATTGCCTGCCGAGAGGCCGAGCGCACCAGCTAGGCGTTGCCGCGCGCCTTCGTCCGGCAAGAGACCGGAAAAAAACGGGCGCACGACCTGATCACCAAAGGGTTCTTCTTGCAGGGGCATCGAGAACGAAATCGCTCGCGATCGTTGGTCCAGGAGATACGCGCCATCGTAGGCGAAGATCAGTAGGCCGTCGTCAAGCCGGCCGAGCACGCCCGCCTTGGTGTCGCGAAAATAGACGTCCAAGACGCGGGTCACGATCGCGGGCCCTGGCGACGCCCAACGGAAACAAGAAGACCAAGACCGGCCAAGACTTGCATCGCACGGCCAATCTGGCAGCTCTCTTTGCCGGCCTCAAGTTCACGCAGAAACCGTACGCCCACACCAATCGCCCCGGCCAATTGCTCCTGGGTTAACCCTTGCTGTCTGCGCTCCTGACGGATCAGCATGCCGAGAGTTTTTGTATCTTTGATCTTGTCCATAATCACCCCTATCGGGATGATAATATCATCGGATGGCGCAAAAGAAAGACAAAAGAACCGATCGGGATGATTTTCGGATTTTTTTGGCCAACTGACCGAAATAGACCCGCTCGGGACTACATCGCACGACTTACCCTGGCGCTTACTACTTGAAGCAGTTCTCACGGTGCCATCTCAGGAACTGGGGATGTGGCCGCTCGAAGACCCATGCTAGGCATGGTCGCCTTCCCAGTCTTGTTGAGGAGTCCTTGAATGCTGTCAGGATCATTCGCCTGACGCGATATCAGGATATCAAGATCGTCCGAAAGACCAATCAGACCGCGATCAAACATCCAGTGTGCGGTGCCCGAAAGAGCAATTCCGTTGGAAAGAATGTCGGGTCCGCTCGCTTCCACCGGCCCGATATGTGCGGCGTCGACCTCCGCCCGGCCACCACCGTTGATGAGCTTCAATCCCGTGATGGCGGATCGTTTGTCATAGGCGTGAAGAACGAGCCGGCGAAACAGCCGATTTCGAACGATCCGCGACGAGAGTTGCATAACCCGGTCGCGCTCCTGCTCGAACATGAACGGCGCTTGAGCTTCATCTGCAAATCCATCGGCCGCATGCGTCCCCCCGGCTCATCCAGCCGAGGCAGTTCAGGCTCATGCTCGTCTATGCCAATCGATACGATGCGGTTGAAATCTGCTGCGGACATCGGCCGGACTGCAGCCTGCGCCCTGCCGGAATACGGCCCTCTTCAACATCCACGCCATCCCAGCCTGGATGTACCAGGCCGCGGAGACCATAACTGCCGATCCGCCGCCCCAGAAAGACGGAAGCACTCTGCCAAGCATTTCTGGGTTCTCCAGGGAAATGGAGCTGGGTGGTGCGAACGCGCCTACCCGGACGCTGGACTTTGAAATGAAAATGACGCGTTCGGCCGGGATAAAGCGCCGGCATGATGGTGGTGGACCACCAGCGCCCCTTGGTGTCGGCGAACTGGTGCCCACGCAGACGGAAACCCACGGTGTCCTAGGCGCCGTTTTCGTCCGCATGCCAAATCTCAACGCGGCTGCCGCCAAGCGGCTGGCAGCGAATGTCGAGTACGAACTGCGACCGTTATTCGCTCGCCTCCGGGTGCATCCGAATAGAGATCCCGGTTCAGCGGCGAGTTCGGCTTGAAGAAGGGGCCGCCTTCCCGTTCAAGGGTCGGTCCGTCTCCATCGTTATATGCGGGCGTGAGCGGCAGTTCGGGAACGGCCTGCGCAAACGCCTCATTCTCGCCACCTCAACGAGCGGCAGCGTCAGAAAGGCCGTCAGAAGCGCGCGTCTAGTGGAAGGCAAGGCCGGCCTTCCCGTGATTGTGCCAACGTGATGGCGGGTTAATCAATGCGCCGTTACTGCAGGCGCTGCGCGGCATTTGTCTATGCCTCTCGGATCAGGCCGGAATACATATTCTCTTTGCCGATATACCACGGCATCGTGCCGATGGAGCCGAAGCCGGGAATTGTTTTCATGTGCGCGACCATCCGAGCCCGCATGCGCTCGTCCGGAAGAGGTCCTGTCATCGCCTGGACATCGTAACTCATGTGGTCGGAATTGGACGTGCCGCAGAGGACGCTCGTGACGGCGGGGCCGTCACCGATTTTTATCTCCATCCTGCCGCACCTCCTTGACTGGCTGATTGCAGCACTTGTTCTGTTCACTTGCACCTTCTGGATGGAACGAACATCCCGCGCAGCGATGCCGCTCAGCGTTGCTGAAACCGAGCACTCGATGATAGCGTCTACGCGCTCAACGCGTTGCTGAGATCTTTCAATCCGATCATCAGCATCAGCGGGTCAGACGGAGATGGGAGAAATCCAACGGCCTCGTAGAAGGTACGTGCGTCATCTGAAATCGCATGCACCAGCACGCCGCGGATACCAAGTATTTCGGCTGCGTTGAGCAGGCGCAACCCTGCATCACGCACCAATGCCCGACCGATACCGCGGCCCTGATAGGTCCGGTCGATAGCCAGGCGACCAAGTCCAGCGACTGGGATCGGATCTGGCATGTTTCGCTTAAACCGGCCTGGAACTTCTGGTGTCCTCACCGCGCCGGAGGCGAGAGCGTAATAGGCGACGACACGATTTCCGTCGCAAACCACGAAAGTACGAGACGCACCGCTTGCCTGATTAACTCGCGCTCGTCGGCGCAGCCAATCATCCAGTTCTGAAACGCCGGAATCAAATCCGACAAGTTCATGATGCTCGGCCAAAGGGGCAGGCGAAGTGAGGGTCACGCCTCATCCCATGGAGCTTGGGTCAACATTGTGCGTTTCAGACGCGCATTCGGCTTCGCGGGCGCATCAAGTCGGGTAAGGTATTCGGCATACACCTCAGGACTTACCGTGAAGACGGTACGGTCAAGCAGTACTTCCTCGGCGCGGCGTTCAGAGGCTTCCAGCATGAAATCTGTGCGTGTCTTGCCAAGCAGTTCAGCCGCGCGGTCGATAAGATTGCGCGTTGCGGGCTTGATACGGATATTCAATGGAACGCTTGCTTCCAAATTTTTGCGTTTCGTCGGCATGGGCAACTCCAATGTGATAATGCTATAGCGTAACGACACTATCGTTACAAGCCCCGTAACGGTCGTGTCGTTACGGGATTATGAGCTGACACGTACAATGGGCTCTCGATGGGGTGCGAACCACCGGCCCAGTCGTAATAGAGCTATCCAAGGAAATTTCTTTGTAGTGGGCGTCAACCTCGCTCATTTGGATTCACCACTCGAAGCTAGGAGGCAGGCTAATGGCTATGCCTGAGACCTTTGTGCGCGGGATCCTCAACTCTTCGGAAAAGATTACGCTGATCTGACCGTACGGCTCGCATATTACGGACTTCCGCCGTGCAGGGCGATGACTACCACCCAATTGAACGTTGCCAGCAAGCATCTCCGGTCAAGCTGGCAAGATGCCATGACCTCGGGGCCACAACCGGCACCAACACCGCCCTCCTGCACGCACACAGTTCCGATGGTCAGGCTGTTAATCAGCGCCGTTGGATTATCGATACGCGAAGTGCCGAACAGGAGCTTAAGTGATAAACCGGAAACAACAGCCGCGCTCTCACGGTTAACTGACAAACGACACCAGCCCTTTACCGCGCCGGCTTCTGGCCTCCCGCTGCGGTGATGACACCGACAATGATGAGGCCGGTGAGTAGCAGGCGTATGCCTGCGCTGACGCCAAAGGTGTTCAGCATCGTCAGCAACAACACGAGAAAAAGCGCCGCACCCCAGATGCCGGGAACATTCGCCTTGCCGCCGGCCACGGACGTGCCGCCGATGACGACCACCGCAATGGACGACAGCAGGTATTCATTGCCGATATCAACATTGGCACCGCGGAAATAGCCGGCCAGCAGTGCGCCGTTCAATCCCCCGAGCATGCCAGACAGGGTATATGTCAAAAAGCGGATGCGGCCGACATTGACGCCGGCGAGCCATGCGGCGCGGATATTCTGCCCGATTGCCAGGACGGACCGGCCATAGATCATGCGGTTTAGGGCAATCGAAGCGCCCACCGTGAAGAGCACCGTGAACATAGCCAGTACCGGAAAGCCAAGAATCTGGATGTTGGTGAACTCGGCAAAGCCAGGCGGCGGCTTGATTTGCAGCCCGCGGCCATAGCTGATGTCGATCGATTGGATGATGAAGCTTGCCGACAGCGTCGCGATGATCGGTGGGATGCGCAAGGCCCAGATCAGCAGATAGTTCGCAACCCCTACCGCAGCGCCGCTGGCGAGCGCCGCCAGCAGGCCGATCACGATCATGCTGTCCTGCCCGTCCATCGTCTTCATGGCGACGGCACTGGCGAGACCGATATTGGCCGGCAGCGAGAGATCGACATTGCCGGGACCAAGTGTGATGACGAACATCTGGCCGATACCGACGATGACCATGAACACGGCGAGCGAGAGTGCTGCCGTGATCATACCGCCGGCACCGTAGCCGCCGGTAAAGGCGATCGTCGCCACCCAGGCGGCCAATGCGCCCATAAAGGACCAGATCCAGGGCTTTGCAGCAAGAGCCTTCAAACGCGCCATATTACGCCTCCTTGCGGCTGATGAGAGCACGCGCTGCAAGCACGATGATGAGGATCGCACCGTTTGCCGCGACCTGCCAATCCGGCGGAATATGCATGAAGGTCAGCAGCGATGACGCCGCAAGCGCGAGCGTCAGCGCGCCTATGACGGCACCAATCGGCGATACGCGCCCGCCCATGAATTCGCCTCCGCCGAGAATGACGCCTGCGATCGACAAGAGCGTGTAACCATTCCCGATATTGGCATCTCCCGACGAGGTGATCCCGATCAGCGTCAGCCCCGAGAGGACGCCAAAGCAGCCGGCAAGCGCAAAAAGCGTGACCTTGGTGCGCAACAGAGACCATCCGGCGCGTGCAAGCGCTGCCGGATTGCCGCCCGATCCGCGCAAGATCACGCCATAGGAGGTGCGCATCAGCCCGAAATAGACGATCAGGGCGATGATCACGGCAGCAACGATTGGAAAGGGAACAATGGGCGGCTTGAAGGATGTGATCGCCTGCAGCCAGTCCGGCGCCTTGCCACCTGGCTTCGGCAGGACCAGGATCGCCAGCCCCTGCCAAACGAAGCTCATGCCCAGCGTCACGACGATCGATGGCAGGTTTCGCAGGTGGATCAATGCCCCCAGTAATGCATAGATACCAATGGATCCAAGCAGAATGGCGATGCCGAGAAGCGGCGCATCGCTCAGCCAAGTCGCAGTGACGCAACCGACGAAACCGACAAAAGTGCCAATCGAAAGATCGAGCTCGTTGCCGGCGATCACGAACATCTGCGCGATGGTCGCAAGCGCAATCGGAATAGCGAGGTTCAGCATGAGACTGAAGCCGAAATAGGAAATCGCGCGCGGATTGAGCCAAGCGATCGCCATCAGCACGAGCGCGAGCGACAGTGCCGGCAGCATGGCGCGCAAGGCCCTCGTCCTGCCGGCGCTATTGCGGGCCGCACGCGTGACGGAACGGTCGAGCGAAACGAAAGTCATCCTAATGCACCTCGGCGAAGGAGGATTGAATGATCTTCTCCTCGGTCAGCTCGTCACGCGTCAGGTTAGCGACGATGCGACCGTTCTTGAAGACATAAACGTGATGGCAGTTGTCGAGTTCTTCCGTCTCGGTCGTATACCAGATGAAGGTACGACCGTTTGCCGCTTCCCGGCGGATGAGATCATAGACCTCGAGCTTGGTGCCTATATCGACGCCGCGCATCGGATCGTCCATCAAAATGATATCCGCATCGGAACCGAGAGCACGCGCAAACAGTGCCTTCTGCTGGTTTCCGCCTGAAAGCGACACGATATTGTTGCTCATGTCCGGCGTGCGGATGCCAATACGGCTCTTCCAGATCTCCGCCAACTCGGCTTCGCGTTTCGGCGAGATCAGCAACCGGTCGCACAGCCGCTTCAGCGAGCGGATACCGATGTTCTCGGCAATCGACCACTGCGGAAAAATGCCATCCGATTGCCTGTCTCCGGCAACAAGGGCCACAGGTGCCGTCACCTCGACACCGGTTGTTCCGCGGTTGGCTGCTTTGAATATCGAAAGCAACAAGTCGGTCTGCCCATGACCTGCAAGTCCGGCAAGGCCGATGATCGAGCCGGCCCGGGCGACGAGTTGCGTGCCATCCTTTTGCTGGGCGGGCTTCGCCCTCACACGCGGCGCGCCTGCCGGTTGGACGGATGCAACCACCTGCGCCGCAATCTTTCCCCGGTGCGCGGCGCCGCCCATGGTGGCGACCAGCCTATCCCGGTCGTACGCACCGGCCAGATCAGTTGCGACGACCTTGCCGTCGCGCATGACGACGATCCGGTCTGAGTTCTGCAGCACTTCGCCGAGCACATGGGAGATCAGGATGCAACTTCCTCCCCCCGCCACAAACCGCCGGACGAAGGCAAGCAGCTGTCCGGCAGTGTGGGCGTCAAGCGAAGAGGTCGGCTCGTCCAGAATGACGAGATTCAGCGGATCCTCCGTTACCGTGAAAGCCCGGGCAACCTCGACCATCTGGCGTCGGCCGATCGAGAGATCCGCCACGACATCGGAAGCATCGATGCCATGGTCGGGAAATATCTCGTCGAGGCTAGCGGTAATGAGCGACGCGGCTCGCTGGTGCCAGCCGAAGCCACGCAACGCAGGATGATTGATCCGGGTGTTTTCAGCGACCGAGAGATTGGGACAAAGCGAAAGCTCCTGGAAGACGCAGCGGACCCCAACCTTTTGTGCCCTGGCAACCGAATAATGCTCCTCGACCGTCCCAGCAATCGTCATCCGGCCGCGGTCGATCGTCAACGTTCCCGCAAGCATGTTCATCAGCGTCGACTTGCCGGCGCCGTTATGGCCGACAAGCCCGACACACTCGCCGGGATTGACCTGGAAATCCACGCCATCAAGTGCCCTCACGGCGCCGAAATGCTTTTCGGCGCCGCTCAGGCTGACAATGGGCCGGGTGTCCTCAGCCGGTGCTGGCACCATCACTTGATGTTAGCCTTGATAGCTTTCATCGCATCGTCCTGCGTGTATTCGGTGGTGGCGACGCTACCAGCCGGGATATCCGCCAGATGCTTCTCAAAATCGTCCTGAGTAAAGGCGAGATAGGGCACTAGAAGATCGTGCGGAATGTCCTTGCGGCCATCGAGGACCTGTTGCGCTACCCAGAAGGCCAGCGTTGAAACGCCGGGAGCGATCGACGCCGACCAGGTGGTGTAACCATCCTTGGCCTTCTGCTCTTTCCACCATTGCAGCTCATCCTGCCGATTGCCCATGATGATGGTCGGACGCGGCTTGCCGGCTGCCGCAAAGGCCTGCGCGGCACCATAGCCGTCGCCGCCCTGTGTAACGACGCCGATGATGTCCGGCAGAGAAGGCAGGACGGTCGCCACGGCCTTCTGTGCGGTGGTCTGGTCCCAGTTGCCCGTCACAGAGCTGACGATCTTGAATTCCGGATGAGCGGCGACGCCCTCCTGCAGACCCTTGTGAATGGAATCGTCGATGGATGTGCCTGCCAGCCCGCGGATCTCAAGCAGGTTTCCACCATTAGGGTGGAGCTTCTTCATCTGCTCGATTTCTTGCTTGCCCATGTCCTCGAAGTCAACGACGACACGGTAGGCGCAGGGCTCGTTGACGATACCATCGAAGGAAACGACGACGATACCTGCATCGCAAGCCTGCTTGACGGCGCCGTTCAGCGCATCCGGCGAAGCCGCATTGATGACGATGGCATCATATCCCTGCAGGATCAGATTCTGTAGCTGCGCTGCCTGGGTCGGCACCTCCTGATCCGCCGTCGTAAAGACGTCGGCGGCGCCGACGATCTTATCGGCAACGGCTTTCTTGGTGACGATGTCATAGCTCTTCAGCATCGCCTGTCGCCAGGAATTGCCAGCGTAGTTGTTCGAGAACGCGATCTTCTTTCCGCTGGTATCAGCAAGAGCCGTGCCCGATGCAAGCAGCGCTGCAAGGCCGGCGAGTACGAAAATTTTATGCATTTCAATCCTCCCAATTTGTTCGCATTGAGCGAAAGGCTCTTCCCCCGGTTCCGGCCCTCCGGCAACCGTCATCTGGATGCCGAGGCATCCGTGGCGCCGATCCTCCATCGACGGCCATTCCTGCTAGCCGGTTGCCCGGACTTCAGAACAGTCTCAACCCCGGCACGCGCACCCTCAGTCTATGCAGCGAACTCGAAGCAGTAATATAAATGCTTTTCAAGTCATCGTCTCCGAAGGCAAAGTTGGCCGTCGGCTCCGGCGTGCGGATGATGCCGAGCGTATGGCCAGACGGGTCAAAGACGTGGATGCCGCCCGGTCCGCAGCAATAGATATTGCCGCAGCTATCGATCTTCATGCCATCGGGCGCGCCCGGTTCCTCACCTTTGGTCTCGGCCCACACGGCGCCTCCCGACAGCTCGCCCCGCGGCGAGATGTTGAAGACGCGGATATGCTGGCGCTCCGTGTCGTTGATGAAGAGACGCGATTCATCAAGGGAAAAACAAAGTCCATTCGGCTGGGCGAAATCGTCGATAAGCAGGGTCAGGTTCGAACCGTCGGGGTCGACCCGATACACGCCTTGAAAGGCGAGATCCTGCGGCCGCGGCACGCCGTAATATTCCATGCGCCCGAACGTTGGGTCGGTGAAATAGATCGCTCCGCCCGTCGCAACGACGATATCGTTCGGGCTGTTCAGCTCCTTGTCCTTGTAGTGCGTGGCAATGATGCTGGTCGAACCGTCGCGCTCGAGGCGCGAAACACGGCTCGTTGCATGTTCGCAGGTGAGAAGACGTCCTTGCCGGTCGAGTGTATTGCCGTTCGCCTTGTGGCTCGGCCGCCGGAAATCCTCGATGATGCCGTTGGGCCGGCGGATATACATGCGGTTCTCAGGCATGTCGCTGAAGACAAGCCATTTTTCGTAGGGATGCCAAACTGGACCTTCGGTGAAGCCGAGCCCGCTTGCCAGCGTCTCCAAAGCCCCATCGCCGACGACATCCGCAAAACCGGGATCACGCGCGCTTTTCGCCATATCTCAGCTCTTGGTCGCCTTGACGGTCTTTCCGGCGACGTACCAATCCGTGTCGGCAACATCCTCGAAAACGACCCAGATCGCTTCCTTGGGCAGCTCCGCCACCTCGCTGACCGCCTCGGTGACACGCCGCGCGATCTCGTTCTTGCGGTCCTGAGAATGTCCTTTGAGTATCTGAATATTGACGAAGGGCATAAGGTGTTCTCCCAACATTCTTATCATAGTGCCGACAGTAAGCCACGGATGCGGAATATCCCGCTACGCACGAAGACGCAGAACGGAGTGTGTATTCGCACAGTCTACCCGCTATTCTTTCCGGGTTGCGGTCTGTGCGAGCCACGCATCAAGGCTTTCCTGGGCCCGCCGCAGCGCATCGGCATTAATAAGGCCGCGCGCGAGCGCGAGGCAAATTGCCCGCGTTCTCGAGTTGAACAGAGAACCGCCCTCACCCGCGCCCTCCTCGGGCACAGCGACGCCAAGCTTTTCGTAAAGATGACGGATGCGCGCCTGCGCACCGCGTGTGGAGAGGCCACGCCGCGTGGCGATCGCCTTGTCGGTCAGCCCGAGCGCGACGTCGAGCAAGCTCTCATATTCGCTGTCGGTGATCCCTTCCAGCCGATCCTGCACCCGATGCTGAATGCCTCTGACTTCCCGGTCGATGATGCAGTGTCCCTCGGCGAAGACCCCTCGCAACGCCGACCGCATGCCCTCCTCCGAGGCCGATTTTAACACATAGCCGTAGACCGTGCCGGGCGGCACGATGCGCGCGACACCGCGCACATAGGATTCGTCGGCAAAGTTCGACCAGAAAAGAATATGAGTATCGGCGCGCCGGTGCCAGATCGAGCGTGCGACCTCGATGCCGGTTGCCTTCGGCAACTGCAGATCAAGCACGACATAAGGCGGCTCCCGGTTACGGGCGAGATCCATCGCCACATCACCGCGGCCGGTTTCGATGACCTCGACATTGCCGGGCCAGAGGTGTTCGATGATATTGCGCACGAAGGCCCGATGCAGCCCGTCATCTTCAGCGACCATCACCAGCATTTAGAGGCTCTCCATCGCAGCTGGCGCGATTTCGGGCGGCAGCGTTCCGGCAAAGACCGATTCGCCGGCAAGTGGCACTTCGAGCGCCACCCGTGTGCCGGCCTTACGGCCGGAGCGGCCGATACGCAACCGCGCGCCGATCAGGTCGGCGCGCGTGTGCATATGGCCAATGCCGCCGCTCGCCTGCGGATCGACGCGGAAACAGCCCGATCCGTCATCGGAAACGATTACCCGCAGCAGCGCCGGTGTCGATTCGACGCGCACCTCGATGCAGCCAGGCGTTGCGTGCTTGACAGCATTGTTGATCGCTTCCTGCGCAATACGGTATATCGCCGTCAGTGTCCGCTCAGGCAGGTCATCGGCTGCACCGCCGCTCGTATCATGGATGTTCACTGCAATCGATGGTGTGGCCCGGCTGACGCTCCGGTTGAGATGCGCCTCTATCGCATCGCGCAGACCGAACAGTTCGAGGACGCTCGGCCGCATGTCATCGACGATGTGGCGCAGTTCCGTCAGGCAATTGACAATTTCCCGCTCAAGTTCGGCAAGCTGTCCGGCTCCGGCAACACCATGGCGATGAAGCGCCGACACCTGACGCACCACCCGGGACAGGTCTGCAAGCGTTTGGTCGTGCAGGTCCATCGCAATGCGCCGCCGTTCCCGCTCCATGCCTTCGGTCAGCCGCGAAGCCCCGACGCGTAAAAGTTCCTCGCGATTGCGTGCCGTGCTTTCGGCCAGCATGGCGCGGTGCGCCTCCTCGCTCTGGATCAGGGCGAAGATATAGGGAGCAATGAATTCCGCACATTGCTGGGCGATCTCCAGATCGGCGGGGGTGTAGCAGCCCGGTTCATGGCGGCTGATGTTGAGCGCGCCGATGATGTCGCCCCGTGCGCGCAACGGCACGATGATACGGCTGCGGAGCTTGGCGGCAAAGATTGGTTCGTCGAGCGCACCGACGAAATGAAACCGCTGATCGTGCAGCGCGTCGTCGGTCAAAAGAAAGGGCAGCTCGCCTCTGAGCACCGCGCGTACCGGGCTCAGCTCGACCGGTGGCGGACTGAGCACCAGTTCGCTCCAACTCGTCTGGCAGCCGGTCTCATAACAGATGTGACTGCGACCCTCGTTCAGAAGTACCGCGACGTCGATATGGTCGTGCGGCAACAGCCTGCCGATCTCGACTGCCGTTGCGCGAAACGCTGTCCCCGGATCCATGTGTCCGGCAAAGGCCCTGGAGATCGCCAGCAGCCGATCGACAAGTTCAGCGTCGTTTCCGATCATGCATTATCCTCCAACTCCGTTCTCCCGGCGAAGTCAGGCCGATGATGGCACCTTTCTATCGAGATTGCATCAGGTTGATTTTACGGGTCGTGACATTGCCCGGCGAGAAGGCTGGGCTTTCGTCCCTAAAGCCGCCCAACGCGCGATCGGCCACTCGATGTCGGCCCATCACGAATGTTCGCCGCACGCATGACGACTTTGCGGCCGAATTTAAAGCGGCCGACCGGGACGTGAAAGTTGAGGTTCGAGCGGCCTACTACGGCAATATGAAAGAGCTCCGTTTTGAAGCCGCTGATAGGGAGTGGCGCGCGGCATTCGCATTTGATCCCGAGACAAAGGGCGCAATGGTAAAAGACCATGTCGATCGCGGATTCCTTTCTGCACGTTTTGCCTTCCTGGTCTCCCCGATGGAAGCGCTCTACCTCTATCTCCTAAGCCGCCGTCATCATCAGCGGCGCTGCGAGCGCTTGTTGCCTCCTAAAAGTCTGCGCCAGCGACCGTCCAGTCCTGCTCAAGCGGAGAGCGATATAACGACGTCCTGGATCGGTTTACTGGGCACCGCCGCCTTCTCGCCAATAACTGTCGATGATATGCTGGCCATTGTTGACGACCCGCTGACCCAGCTCTGGATCGCCGCCTTTCAGCGTATCGGGATCGCCACCGCACAAACGGACGAATGTCACCTGCTGAACCGTGAACATGAAATACTCCCTGCTGGTCGGGGCGAATTCCAGGCCGGCCACCTTGAAACCGTCTGCGACCTCGGCAGCCGCGACGTCGATTGCCTTGAAGACCTTGTCTAACATCGAACGCTCCGCCGCATTGCGGATCTCAAGGTATTTCCGCTGTTCGGGCGTCGGCGCGGAGCAGGTCTTTTCAGTCATACTTTTCTCCATAGGATCAGGTTGGCGTTACGAACGTTTGCACTATTTGATGGGGAAACGCAGGAGGTTGTAGATGAAGGTCCGAAAGTTCAGCATGTCGGACGCGGAACTCGTCAAATCACCCGGACAGGATACCGACATTTATGTCGGAAACCTGGTGGACGAGAGAAACGGTGGCCCTGTCTCGATCGGCTATGGGCGGTACGCACCCGGTCAGTCGCTGACCGAAACGATGGCCGTCGACGACACCATGATCGTGCTTGAGGGACGACTGTCCGTATCCACCAGCGACGGAACGGTCACCGCGGGACCGGGCGACATTGTTTACATGCCTAAGGGTCAATCCGTCACCATCACGACTGAGGGCGAAGGCGCGACGACGGCCTATGTGACCTATCCGCACTGGGCCGACGCTCGAGACAGATGAGGAAGACCGCCTGCCCTGCCGACAGGGCCTGCCCGGTTTTGCAGCCGTAGAGCCCTATCCTATTCGGCGATACGAGAAAACCCGTTGGATTCGCCCTGGATCGCGAGACCATCCGATGAGGTGATGCCGCTCTTCTTGAGGCCCCCCCGGCCGCAATGAAGTCGTAAAACGAATTCTGCTTATTCGCGAACTCTCCGGCGCGATGCCAGGCTCCCCCGTATTCTCCACCACCGCGGATGCAGGCGATTGCCAAAACCCCGCCCTGCTCCACCCAGGCGAGGTGGATCGGGTTGGCATAGGAACCCGAGGAATTCCGAAGCCCCCGTAGCCAAAAAGCAATATCGGGCAGCGATCGTAACGTCCTTGCGGCGCACGTTAAAGATCGGCACCTCCGTCCATTCCTTCGAGCGGTAGATGCGTTGCTCGACAGTGATGTCGTCCGGCTTGTTGGAAGCGTTCCGCTCCACCGCATTCCGTATCGTGCTGATGGACCGCGGTCGGCGCAGCGAACGCCGTAAACCCGAAGAATGCTTCGCTGTCGCGCGGTCGGCCCTGAAATCCGCCCGCCGTCGCAATACCTGGCAACGTGACGATCCCTGCAGGTCTGCCACTCATGCCGAAGCGGCGTATCTCCGTCTTGGCATCGACGAGATGGGCGATGAAGAGCCCTCTGCCCATGACCGCAGCCTCGTTGAGAACCGCCCTATCTGCGTCCTCGGCGACGACTTGCCGGAGACGAGGATGCTCTTCGGCCGTGCCGAGCGACACGACAGGCCGGCGCTCTGTGCCATCGGGTGACGAGAAAAGGCTTGCTTTCGTCATTGCCGATGACGAACCATTCGGCCCCCATACGCCGTTCCAGCATATCGCGGCCGGGAAGCGCGTGGAGATAGCGCTTAGTGACGTTGTTCCGGGCTTCAACCCGGATGGCGACAGTTATGCGACAGAACAGAAGTGAAACTGATGCTCCAGACAGCTCAAGCAACTGATCTGGGCGAAAACTACGTTGAGAAAGTTCGCCCCGCGAGAAAGCAAATCAAACGTCCCCAACGTGTGATGTCTTTAGCTGCCGATGCCTCCTTCTCCGGCATCCGCGCTGTCGCAGGACTAAACGAAAAAGCCTGCCGCGGGAGGAGTTGCGGCAGGCTTTCAGTAATAACCGAACAGCAACTGGGAGGAGGAGTGTTGCCGTTCCCGCAAACGCCTCTGGGAGGAGTAGGGCGCTTGCATATCGAACCGATGCGGGAGGAGGTGCATCGCTTCGATGGACACATCATATGGATCCCCGCCGCCTATTAAATAGACTTTGCTGCACTGCAGTCATGCGCGGGGCGCATACCAACTCCAGAGAGCCTCGGTCGATTGTTCAAGGCCGAACGGCGCGTCTGCCCACCTCCGCTCTCCAACGCGACGGAACAAATCGATGTGTATTGCCTTTTGCTTGTCGAGGTCGCGTGCTGAATCAACCGGACGTGACAGGGATGATGACGCGATGATTTTCCGGTTTTCTCATCGCGGCCAACGAACGGCAGTCGAGCGTCTCACCTGTCTGGCCCGCGCCTCATCCCGTCTTCATCCGAGACGGGAGGCGGATTTGTACCGAGGACGGCCATGGCAAGCGACAAGCTCTCGACCTACAAGCAGAAGCGCGATTTTCAGAAGACGCAGGAGCCGAGCGGCGCAGCGAAGCTGAAAGCATCGACCCGCAGGCGCTTCGTGATCCAGAAACATGATGCGACGCGCCTGCATTATGACCTGCGGCTCGAGCTCGACGGTGTCTTCAAATCCTGGGCGGTGACCAAGGGACCGTCACTTGATCCGCACGACAAGCGTCTGGCGGTCGAGGTTGAAGACCATCCGCTGGACTATGGCGACTTCGAAGGAACGATCCCCAAAGGCCAGTATGGCGGCGGCACGGTCATGCTCTGGGATCGCGGCTACTGGGAGCCGGAAGGCAACAAGACGCCTGAGCAGGCCCTGGCCAAGGGCAACTTCAAGTTCACACTGGAGGGCCAGAGGCTTCACGGTAGCTTTGTCCTGGTGCGAATGCGCAGCGACCGCGACGGCGGCAAGCGGACCAACTGGCTGCTGATCAAACATCATGACGACTTCTCAGTCGAGGAGGACGGTGCTGCAGTCCTTGAGGACAACGCAACGTCGGTCGCCTCCGGCCGAACCATGGAGGCGATTGCCGCCGGCAAGGGCAGGAAGCCGAAGCCGTTCATGGTCCAGAGTGGCGACGTTCAGGCCGATGCGGTCTGGGACAGCAACCACGGCCTTGCTGCTGAAGAACGCAAAGCCGAAACCAAGACTAAACGGACATCAGCCGCAGCCAAAAGTGCCAAGCCAGCGAAGTCCGTAATGCCCGAGTTCATTCCTCCGCAGCTTTGCGAAACGCTGGAACGCCCGCCCTCGGCCGGGGGCTGGGTCCACGAGATCAAGTTCGACGGCTACCGCATCCAGGCTCGCATCGAAAACGGCGAGGTGACGCTGAAGACCAGAAAGGGCCTGGACTGGACGGCAAAATATCCGGCGGTTGCAACATCGGCCGCGAACCTGCCAGATGCCATCATCGACGGCGAGATCTGCGCCCTCGACGAAAACGGGGCGCCAGATTTCGCAGCGCTTCAGGCAGCACTGTCGGAGGGAAAGACCGACGCGCTGGTCTATTTCGCTTTCGACTTGCTGTTCGAGGGCGACGAAGATCTGCGGCAACTGCCGCTCATCGAGCGGAAGGAACGGCTGCAGAGATTGCTGGATAGTGCCGGTGAGGATTCACGCCTGCGTTTCGTCGAGCATTTCGAAACCGGTGGTGACGCCGTCCTGAAGTCGGCCTGCAAGCTCTCGCTGGAAGGCATTGTTTCAAAGCAGGCGGATGCTCTCTATGAGTCGGGCCGCACCAAGACATGGGCGAAGTCCAAATGCCGCGCCGGCCATGAAGTCGTGATCGGTGCTTATGCCAAGACCAACGGCAAGTTCCGCTCATTGTTGGTCGGCGTGTTCAGAAGTGACCACTTCGTCTATGTCGGCCGGGTCGGAACCGGCTACGGGGCCAAAACGGTCGACGCGATCTTGCCGAAGCTTCGGAAGATCGAGACCGACAAATCACCGTTCACCGGCATCGGCGCGCCGAAGAAGGATCCCAACATCGTCTGGGTTGAACCCGAACTGGTCGCCGAGATCCAGTTCGCCGGCTGGACGGCGGACGGCCTGGTCCGTCAGGCCGCCTTTAAGGGATTGCGCGAAGATAAACCCGCAGCCGAAGTCGAGGCGGAAATGCCGGCATTGCCGGCGAAGACAGAGACCCCGATGCCGGCCGCGACAAAGCCATCAAAGCCGGCACGCGGCAAGAACGCCAAGGCCGAGGTGATGGGCGTGATGATCTCCAGCCCGGACAAGGCCCTGTGGCCGGATGCCAATGACGGGGTGCCGGTCACCAAGGAGGATCTCGCCCACTATTATGAAGCTGTCGGACCATGGCTTATCGACCATATAAAGGGGCGGCCATGCTCGATCATCCGCACGCCGGACGGCATCGGCGCCGAGCAGTTCTTCCAGCGGCACGCAATGCCTGGAACGTCGAACCTCCTCGAACTGGTCAAGGTGTTCGGCGACAAGAAACCCTATCTGCAGATCGATCGGGTCGAGGGCCTCGCCGCCATCGCCCAGATCGGCGGCGTTGAGCTGCATCCCTGGAATTGCGAACCCGGCCAGCCGGAGGTTCCCGGTCGTCTTGTCTTCGACCTTGATCCCGGTCCGGACGTACCCTTCTCCACCGTGGTCGAAGCCGCCCGCGAAATGCGTGATCGACTAGAGGAACTCGGCCTCGTCAGCTTCTGCAAGACCACCGGCGGCAAGGGTCTGCATGTCGTTACCCCGCTTGCCGTGGCCAAGGGCAAGAAGCTGTCATGGCCGGAGGCAAAAGCGTTCGCACACGATGTCTGCCTGCAGATGGCACGCGACAACCCCGACATCTATCTGATCAAGATGGCCAAGAACCAGCGCAATGGCCGGATATTCCTCGACTACCTGCGCAACGATCGCATGGCGACGGCGGTCGCGCCCCTATCGCCACGCGCTCGGCCTGGAGCAACGGTATCGATGCCGCTCACCTGGAGCCAGGTGAAGCCGGATCTCGATCCGAAACTCTTTACGATCCGCACGGTACCGGCACTCTTGTCCAAGACGATCGCCTGGCAGGACTATTGTGATGGACAGCGCTCGCTGGAGCAGGCCATCAAACGTCTTGGCAAGATGATGAAAGTGGCGGCATGACGAGCGAGGACATAGTCAGTGCAGGGACTTCCACAATGTCGACCGTCTGAGTCCGCCTGCGCCGCATGCGTCGGTTAGCGCGGCTCATGGACCCGGGATTCCACGTTCCCGGAACACGATTTTTTTCGGCGCTTTCCGCAGCGCCGTCGCCCGCGATGCAGGCTCAGTCCCTCGCTGCGGAACGACTACAAACCTGCGGCGTCGACAAGCTCGCGCGCCGGGGAGCACACCAGCGATCACGCCCCGGTCTCTATCGAACTGGATAACGATTAGGCCGCGATCGCCAAAACCATTGATGACAAAGGAGCTGGCAGACAATGGCGGAGGGACAAGACTTTGATACCGCGGCGTTCGCGGACCAGCTTTCCGCGATGACCGACGAAGAACTCTTTGCGCTGATGCAGAAGCTCGAAGACGAAAGCGGAGACATTCCTTCTAAAGACCGCGACAGCAGCGAGGTCTTTGTCAGGATCGCCATGGTTGAAACCGCGATCGAAGAGCGATTCCCAGGACAGCTATTGGCGCCATACAAGGACTGGCAGCAGCGACGCCTCGATATCTAAGGAGCGACGATAGTGACAGAGTGACCCGACAATGCCTGTTCCAGCGTTGCCGAGTTTGGTATCGACCGGTGTAAAGCATCACCACGTGTCCTTGCCATCATGGAATCTGTGTCCAAACCCAAGCAGTCCGCGAACTGCCTTCGGTATGGTCTCTTAGCTTTTCGCCGTCACGGTCGTCATGTCTTAATCCCGTAACTCGGTAGGTCAGAGGTATTACTCTTGACCGTTGCTTTCAGTTATCGCTCTCGATACGTGTTGACGAAGGATCGCTAGCAACCCATTTCAATGCCATGCGAAAAGAACAGAAGAATGACGTCGAACTCCTGAAGACGTGGCGGCTCGCGTCGGCAGCGACCATGGGATCAGCGGTTCGCGCCAAGGGTATTCTTCTGGAACTCCGGGCACGGGTTCCGGCCGCCGTGAAGAAGTCGCTTGATCTCGATGCGGGCGAAATCACCCTCGTGATGCCCGCCAGCCAGAAGAACGAATTCCACGCTGTATCGGCTATGGTCAGCAAGGTGCTCGACGGCATCGAGCAGTTGCCGGTCATCCCGCGCGAGATCCAGGACATCCTGACGATCACGACCAGCGAGCGCCATCGTTGGCTGGCGGACGGCCGGCTACCGAGTGCTGGAACACGAACAGTCCGGCTGAACGGCCGCGCCCGCCGGATCACCTTTCACGTGTTCGATCCGAAGGTTGTCGTGGACATTCTGGATCGAGGTGCAGTGGATGAATGGCGCGAGGAAGACGCGATCGCCAAAGCCGAAAATCGGCGCCGCGCTGCATATCAGGCGAAGCTGACCCGATCGCTGAAAAAGAGTAAGGCAAAGAAGGCTGAGACCACGACCGACGCCAATTCGCCGAAACTGGAAGGCTGGGAAGAATTCGGACGCGACGGTTTCTTGAAATAGGTTCCGATCCAGGTCTCTAGGCGAAATACGCCCGGGCAAAGAATACCGTCGTTGTTGCTACGGCGAGCACAATGGTGAGAGCCCTGATCGCAGAAGCCGGCAGTTTCCGGCCGATATGCGCTCCCGCCCAGCCGCCGAGGAGCGCCCCGATCAACATGGGCAGGCATTGAGACCAGGCAATCGCCCCGGCTGCGACGAAAACGATGACGGCCACCGCGTTCGCGGCCGTGACCATCAGCATCCGCATCGGGTTCAATTCCTTGATCTCCCCTCCACCGAAGACACTCCAGGCTGCCAGCATCATCAGGCCGACCGCTCCACCGAAGTAGCCGCCATAGACGCCGAGTAGGAACTGGACGGGGACGATGGTGAGGTTCGGGCTGAAGCACGGCTCCGGAAGACCGCACTGATCCGTCGCCCGAAAACCAGCATGAGCGTAGCGATCAGCAGCAGCCAGGGGAGGATGGCGTCGAAGATACTGGAAGGCGTCAGCAGCAGTAGCATGCTGCCGCAGAGCCCTCCGAGGACCGTTGCAAACGCGATCGGCAAGACCGGCACACCGCAGACGTTGCCGAACCCGTCGCGATAGACCCAGGAGCTAGCCAATCCGCCCGGGAAAAGGGAAAATGTGCTCGTCGCATTTGCTGCGACCGACGGTACTCCGACCGAAATCAGCGCCGGCAGGGACACGAAGGACCCGCCCCCAGCCAACGCATTCATGCTGCCCGCCAGCATCCCCGCGAACAACAGAAGCAAGATATCATTCATCGAAACTGCCAGAATTTGCATGTGGGCGCGTCGTACGGATGATGGTCTATCATCGCACGCGCGTCGAAGCGAGGCTGCGTCAGTGCAATCCTGTCCCCGACTGGCTCTGCGGCGCTAGCCGACGCTATAGCCGCCATCGACCGGCAAGGTCACACCCGTGACGAAATTCGCAGCCGGCGAGCACAGGAACAAGATCGGCCCGACCAGATCGTCGGCCGTGCCCCAGCGCTTGAGAGCTGACCGGTCAGCGATCTTCGCCTCGCTCCGCGGAACCGACCAGAGCGGCCTCGTGCACCCAGCGCTGCTCGTTCGAAGCCTGGCTCTTGTTACGCGAACGAGGATCAGGTTACCAGCGCGCGCTGGGACGCAGCCAATCAAGCCGAGCGCGCACGGAATTCCGTCCATTTGTGGAATAGGTTGCGGAATTCCGAATGATCACTACCGTTTTTTCAGTCATTGGGCAAACAACTGCTCGCAGCCCGCAAAAATCGTCGGCTGAGCCAACCAGCACTGGCTGAGCGAGTTGGCCGAAATCGTGCCCGCATATCGGAACTGGAACGTGAACTTGCCAACAATCGCCTGGGCAGAGCTCGTCTGACACTATTTGCCGAATTCTGCGATTCGCTTGATCTCGTCCCCATGCTGGTTCCGAAATCGCGCATGGAAAGCGTGCGGCCGCTATTCGATGACATACCATTTCCGAGTCATTCAACCGAAGTTCCAAAAGCCTTCGACGAGCTATTCATTGACCTTGACGACGATGAGACAAAGGCAGGGTCATGGCGATAGCAGCGGCCGTATTGGGCGTCTTCAGCCGCGAGCCTTACATCGTCGGCAAGCCAAATTCGATGATGTTCAGATCCGCGCTCAACAGATTCGGCGTTCATTCGGAAGGTACGGGCATGATTGGCGATCACATCGACACGGACATCGTCGCTGGCATCGAGGCGGGATTACATACAGTGCTTGTCCTTAGTGGCATCGCCGACAGAGCAGAAATTGCACGCTATCCTTTCCGGCCGAAGCTGGTGATCGACGCAGTGGCGGATCTGCTCGACTACCTCTCGTAGCAAGGTATGTGCCGGAGGCATCGCGGCACGCTTGAAGAATGCCATGTCGGCAACTGAGGGTGTGGCCGGTCGAAGACCCTTCAAGGAATGATCGGCGCCCTGATCTCGTTGAGGGGCGTTGTCAGAGTTATTGCTTGACGCGATATCAGGATGTCGAACTCGTCGAGAGCCAATCAGACCGCGGTCTAACATCCACGGCCACACTGATAGGTCATTTAGATATGATTGAAAAGGATAGTGCGGATGCTTTCCTACGGGCTACTCAAGAATCACGCCGGCATGCTGTTGATCGGCGACTACACGTCCCTAACCTGGCTGCACCACGTTATCCAGATGTAAACGAGCGATCGCCGGTAGTGAGAGACAAGGAAGGATCGTTTCTTGGGCTGGCTTATGACGTGCGCAAAGCATTTGAGCGGCAGCGTGAGGTTATCTTGCCACCCAAGCATTGTGAGGAAATCGGCGCCCGATACGGTGTTCAGATCCTGTGGCCGGTTCTGCTGCTACAACAGAGGCTATTAAGGCAATCTCTCGCATTTCTCGATCACACGGCCAAGACGCAGGCGATAGTTTATGCCTTGGAAGCGGTTATCGAAGAGGCGTTGCGCGAGGATTTCGGAGTACAGGCCGCTCATCTCATAGATCTCTGGAAGCGCCTTGACACAGCACAGCCAGGAGTATTCGACATGATCAACAGTCGGGGAGGCCTCTTCTGCTCATGGACGAAGGCGCAAAGGAAGGCTGGTTTTGCGCAACTTCTTTCAAGTTTCGATCCGATGTATGAGCGCTTCCACCCAACGCAATCGCAGACTGGCAATAGACATCTGATCTCTCCGGCGACGTTCGCCATCTGGGAAAATGCGGACTGGCCCGATCCTCGCTGGTAATGGCGGTTCGATCGAGTAGCCAGATGGATATAGTCCCGACCTCATCGAAGAGCGACTGCTGGGTTTGGCCGCCAGGATCGGGCGCATAAATGCAGGTGAGATTGGCGGCCGAAAGTCACCGGCGAGGTGTTTTGGAACGTGGCCGAATCTGCCGCAGCGGTCGAAGGCGCAGCGGAAAAGCCGCTGCGTTGCGAGCAGCCTCCATCAAATGCCAAAAGCAACGCAAGAGTGCATTATTGCTGACATGGAAATGCTTCGTCCAGAGCCTTTGTCAGCAGTTCATCTGAGCTTTGCGACAGCGCATCCTGATGATTAGCGAGATATCGGCAGTAAGCTGTCGTCATTTGATTGGCGGAGAGGTTGCGGCTCAAGCAGAGCCTCGTTGCGCCATCGACCTTCGAGCTTTCCAGACCGCTCAAGTTATCCGCCGACCATTTGTCGACCCATCCAGTCACGTAACCGGTCACGAAGCTTGGTGTTCGCTGACAAGCATCATGAAGGTCCTGGCCCGTCCATGGACCTGCAATCAAGGGTGTGGTCGAGGAAAGTAGGAATGCTGCGGCCAAGTGAAGCTTCATGTTATCCCTTCTCTTTCACTTCTCTGCTGTTTGAAGAGCTAATAGCGCCTTCTGCAATGTGCAATCGTAATTTAGACGCACAGCTGGCATCTCGCGACGATTGACCCAGCCCTCACCGGGGCGACGGAGCCGAAGTCGATCGTCTGGGGCCACACCTCATATCGCCAATCCCGGTAACGACCGAGGAACCGACCCGCTTAAGCCCAAGACCTCAAGTTTGCCGGGCGTCCGCGCCGAAAGCCGGCGTTCGCCAGCTTGCCACCAGCCGGCCTACTAGGCCCCAGGTGATGCCCGCCCACGAGGCCGTTCATGACCCCTGAGAAAACCAAAGCGCGCTACGCCGAGAATGGTTTCGCGTAGGTGCACTCAAGATGACAGGAGAGCACATCGAGCTCACTGGTGATGCGGTGATGCGGTGATGCGGTGATGCGGTGATGCGGTGATGCGGTGATGCGGTGAAAACGGCTGAGCAAAGGGCCAATCCGTCAACGGAACAAGAAGCTTTTTGGAGCGTTTTTGCGCTCAGATCGACAGAGGCACGCATGCACGCCAAATCCAGGTTTTTCCGCACTTTCAAAGGTACAAGCGTTCACTATCTAGAATCTGGACCGAGTGAGGCCGCGCCGGTTATTCTGCTTCATGGGTGCGGAAGTTTCGCCGAGGAAGTTTTACTGCCCTTCCGGGACACGAGCCATCGTCTTATCGCGCTCGACCGGCCCGGGTACGGCTACAGCGACAGCCTGGACGGCCCTGAACTCGGCCCGCTTGGTCAATCGTTCTGGCTTGAGGACGTCCTGGAGGGTCTGAAGATCACTGAAGCAGTCGTCGTCGCGCATTCGATTGGAAGCGCAATCGCTGTGCATCTTGCCGCGCGAAGGCCCGATCTTGCCCGCCGCCTGCTGCTGCTTTCTCCCTGCTGCAGCCCGATCTACGACAAGCCGATGCTCGACCTGCGTATCGCAACGGCTCCAATCGTTGGAACCTTCATAAGTAGACATGTCCTTTCCCGATACGCGGCCTTGCTCGCAAGGAAGGGGCTGACAGCGTCAGCCTTTCCGAACGAAGTCCCTACTGAACTTGCTGCGCTTGCGCCTGAGCGCTTCGTCAATAGCAGCGCTATTGTGACAATGGCCAACGAGGCGAGGCTCTTTAACCGCGACATGGCCACTCTGTCCAGATTGCCAAGCGACTTGGAGCTGCGGATCATCTTCGGATCCGGCGACCGGATCATCAAGCCTGCCCGTCACATCGAATGGCTTCGACGCGTGCACGGAAATCCAACGGTTCGGGTCCTTGAAGGGGTGGGGCACCTACCGCACCATTCGTTCCCTGGCATCGCGCTCGAGGCGCTTCAAGAACTCGTCAGCTGTCAAGCCATGGCCGATCCCGCTCTCCAGCACCCCCGTGCTGTTGCTTGATCACGATATTCCTAGCCTTTGAACTCGATCCGACAGCCAGTGGAAAACCCGTCGTGGCACCCGCACACAGTTTTCTGCAGCAGTCATCTAGTTTTGATGCGCGTATGACACCGTCGCCTGAGAACCAATAGGAGGCGAAATGCGGGAGAAGAAGCTACGTCAGATCGAAGGCATGGCCACTACGATACGCGAATTGGCAGTACCGGGCATGAAGCCCAAGGCGCTGATCGATGCCGTTAAAGCGCGCTATCCGGATGCATCGAAGAAAGAAATCGCTCGCGCTGCGTTCTTAAGCGTGATCCTCTCGTCCGAGTTCAGCCCCGAAGACACACAGGCGCTGCATGATCTGGCACGAGGAACACGCGACAGCGACAACGACTGACGTCCATGAGACAAAGCCTTGCTGAAGCCGCGTCACAAGGATGCCATTGCCACTACAGGCAATCCCTGAAGCCCTTTAAATCAGCTGACATTGGCGGTCGATGGCCCCGCATTCTAAACGGTCAGCAGCAGAACTCCGACAGCCCGCTGCGAAGTTGCCGGGCGCGCCCGGGCCTGCTTGTCCAAAGTCGGCTGCGAGGTGCCGCTCCCGTTGCCAACGACTGGCGCATTCGCGTCCAGAATGGTGCATGGAAATGCTGTTTGGCCTGAAGCCTGGGACGCGCAAAAGGGTGGAACAGACTGTTAGCACAGCGGCGCAGCAGGGCTTGAAGCTCTCTTACCGCCTCGGCAAGCAACCGGAACGGAATGGCTTTTGTAGCCGCTTAACGTCACCGCACTCAGGTGGGATGACGTCCGGATCGTAGCCGGTGATGAAAACAAACGCGACGCCGCGCGCCTTCATGGACCGGGCGATCTCGAAGCGGGTCCACCACCGCGCAGGTCTAGATCGAGCACGGCGTGGGACCGAGCGTCTTTCTCCAAAAAACGTTGCAGCGGCTCCCTCGCTTGGACACGGACAAAGGACTTCCGCCCCAGCTCCCCGTAACGCTGCCGCGGCGTCGCCGGCCAGATAGTCGTCGTCCACGGCTAGGATCCGGCGAGGTCACGCCGGCTATGGTCCTTTCTTTTCAGGAAGGTCTCGCTACGGCTCGCACGGAACTCCAAACCTTCACGCGGGTTTTCCCTCACAACAAAGGAGTGCCGAATGCACAAGGATACAAAGGCCCAGCAGGCCATCGAAGAGACAGGAAAGAAATCGCCTGAAGCAGCGGATCTCCCGGCAGCCGGCCCTCACGACAAGCCGCACCTACAGGACGAGAGCAAGACGCCTGGCGCCGGTTTGCTTCCAGACAAGAACGACGACAGCGTTTCACCAGGCAGCGGCTGAATATAAAAAGGGATGCTCCCCGGTTGGGAACGGGTGAACCCTCTCGGCGACGACTGCGGCGGAGACCGGAGTGGTTGGACGAATGCCGTGCGAGCCCGGGTCGGCCTAGCAGGCGGGCGATGAACGAAAGTTGTACGGGCAAGATTGGAACAGCGTTTAATACGAGGTGGTTCCCAGCGCGCCCACCGCGTAGGTTCATTTCTCGCAGCGCTTCCACGCTCAGACCACGCCGGGAGCGCGTCCGGATTGCCCGCTCGTAGGCGGTAACCGTGTCGCCCCGCGCTCGTTTTGATGCCTCCAGGCGGCGTTGCCCAGCATGTCGCCGAACGCGATCTTGCAACTTGTGAACGTCTGCTTCATGTCGCCCTGGGTCGGAGCTTCGACTTCTAGTTCGCGGCCAATGCCGTTGTGCACCTGGACGTGCCGCAGGTGGGTCTTCCTTGAAGAGGCAATCTGGCTTGCGGTTTCCCGGCCATTGAGCCGCTCGATGCGAGATCTTATGCGGCGGTCGCATCATGTCCGAGGTAGAGAAGCTTTGTAGATCCTTGATGTCGGATTAGTTGCCAACGGACCAATGTCGTTCTCCTTCTTGGGTTGCAGGAGATCGGGGCACAACATGCTTTAAGGGGTTCTTTCTGCGCCGAAACCGTCCTCTATCGTACCGTCCTCAGAATTGAGGGCATATCGGCCGGAACTTCTACGGTACAGGCGGGTTACAATCACGACGTTCCTGTTCCAATCCCATCCCAACTGGAGATGACCATGACCCTAGAAGGGAAGAAGATCGCTATCCTCATTGCACCACGCGGCACCGAGGAACCCGAATTCAAGCAGCCCAAGGACGCAGTCGAAGCTGCGGGCGCGACTGTCACGGTCGTCGGGATCGAGGCCGGCGAGGCCAAGACCAACAACGGCGATCTTGATCCGGGCGGCAGCTACCCCGTGGATAAGGCGGTAAACGACGTGTCGGCTAGCGATTTCGACGGACTCGTGATTCCTGGCGGGACCGTCGGCGCCGACAAGCTGCGGGCGGACGGCGATATCGTTTCGTTCGTGCAATCCTTTTTCGAGCAAGGCAAGCCGGTGGGTGTGATCTGCCACGGCCCCTGGCTCTTGGTGCAAGCGGACGTTCTGAAGGGGCGTACGGTCACGTCCTATTCGTCGATCCGGAAGGACATTGAGAACGCCGGCGCAACCTGGGTTGACCAGGAGGTCGTGACCGATCAGGGGCTGGTCACGAGCCGAAAGCCCGATGACCTGCCAGCATTCTGTGCAAAGATCGTCGAGGAGTTTGGCGAAGGCAGACATCCAGAACAGGCACGCAGCGCCTAATCGGATATAAAGAAGCGTCGGCTTCTTCGGCGCTTCACCACCTTCGAGCGGCCGTCAGCCCACTGCTTACGGCATTTCTTGAACGGATCTCTTTAAATTGCTGGCGGCGTCGTTCAGGCAGAGCGAAAAGCCGAAGCGTCCCCACGACGATTTCAAGGATGATGAACGTACCGGACGCCGAGAGACTACGGTCCATCGTGCCGGAACCATAGCCGCCGCTGCGGCTATGGTTCAAGTCGATGCCTCTTGGCGTCCCGTCGCCACAAGCGCCTTCAAAGGATCCATCCTCCATCAATTGTAAGGCTTGCGCCGGTCATATAGGCAGAACCAGGGCCGGCAAGTACGACACGAGTTCGGCGATTTCCGCCGGATCGGCGACGCGCTTCAACGGGCTCCGATCCGCAAGGAACTCGATTGACCCGGCATTCATATCGGTATTCGTCGGACCGGGCTGGACGTTGTTGACCGTGATGCGCCTGGGCGCCAGGTCGAGCGCGAGCCCTTTGACCATGGCCGCGACTGCCGCCTTCGTGAACTGGTACACGCTGCTTCCCCGAAATCCGGTTCGTTCAGCCGTATTGGAACCGATGGTGATGACCCGACCACCATCCTTCATCTGTGCGACCGCGGCCTGTATTGCGAGGAAAACGCCCCGGATATTGACGTCAATCATCAGGTCCAGTTCTTCGAGTGTGACCGCATCGACAGTGTTAAGGCGAAGGCCCCCCGCGTTCAGGACGACGGCGTCAAGTTTGCCCAGTTCGTCCACCGCCTTGCTCACTGCCGCCCGGATCGCTTCGGGATCGGCGCTGTCGGCCCGAATGGCGACAGCATTTCCCCCTCCTCCTCGAATTGAGGAAGCAAGCTCCGATGCGCTGTCGGGTCGCGACACGTAGGTCAAGGCAACGGCGAAGCCATCCTCGGCCAGCTTGCGTACAGCTGCTGCTCCAATTCCACGCGCACCTCCGAAGACGAGTGCGGTTCTGCGTTCTTCGATCGTCATGATTTTCTCCATTTTTGACAGGTCGATCCATAACTGGCCAAAAGAAATCCCTCTCGCTGGAGGGACCAATTAGTTTTCGAGGCGTCGCGTCGCGAAGCGAGCCATTGCCTTTAGTTCTGCGCTGGATGCGCCGCCGCGTGCCGCCAGCTAGAGGCCGGTCATTGTCATCAGTACGAACGAGGTCGCCTCCGCCGGGTCGAGGCTTCCATCGATCTTCCCCTGCTCCTGCCCTTCGCCAATCCTTTGGGCAATGCCCCTATAGAGACGTTCGCTGGATGCCTTCCTGCGGGCATTGAGTTCCGGGTCCGTCACCCCGAACTCGCCGACCGATCCGACGCCCATGCATCCCAGCACCCGCTCCTGGTCATCTTCGGCGACGAGACCTGAAAGCAGGTTTTCGATACCTTCGAGCGGATCGCCCTCGGATAGGCGTCTGAGATGACCAGACGTTGTCCGACGCTGGTATGCATCAAGTGCTTCAAGGTACAGGGTCCGCTTGTCGCCAAATGCGCCATAAAGGCTCTGTCGACCTATGCCCATCGCTGCGCGCAGATCGTCCGTCGATGTCGCGGCGAAACCTTTAGCCCAAAACACCCTTAAAGCCGCTTCCAACGCCGCGTCGCGATCGAACTCTCTTGGTCTTGCCATGAGGTATCAGTACGAATTACGGACAGATCAGGTAATAATTATTTTGGCGAACTTTGATGACGGCGGGGCAATATCGCGGGAAGTATCACGTTCGCAGCCTATCTCACCTCCTCGACCTCCGCATAAGGACATCGCCTCCGCAAGATCGGTCATGGCAGGACGGTCGGAAGTAGTGTGTTTCGCCTACGAGAGAGACTTCCGCAGAAAGGATAGTGCCTTCGCGGCGCCGGCGCTCGAAATCGTATGTCCGACGCCCGGCTCAACATCGAGCTCGACGTCGAAACCAGCCGCTCGGAATTGTGCCGCCGCAAGGGTCGACGCAGCGTATGGGATCGTCGTGTCGGCCTGCCCGTGCACCATGAGGATCGGCGTCTGCCGGCTGACCGACGATATCTTCTGGGGCGGAAGGAGGCCAGCGAAGGAAACGACTGCGCCGACCTTCCAGCGGCCGGAGGCGACCGCATCGAGAGCGACGACAGCACCCTGCGAGACACCGACGAAGGCGACCCTGTCGTGCGCGTCTGCGAAACCTTCGCGCCGGACGACATCGTCGATCAGTTCGTCGAATGCTTCACGGGCGGCCATGACCTTCGCTGGATCAAGCGGATTGCCTTCCGTCGAAAACCATTGGTGGCCGCGCCAGTGATGCATGGGGGCGTCCGGGGCAGCGAACCGGGTGCTTGGAAGGCCATCACGCCAGGACGAGGCCAGCGGCATGAGCTGGGCACCCGACGCGCCGATGCCGTGCAGAAAGATGACGAGGTGGTCGAGGGATAACATGACGATCCTGAATGTTTCGAAATGGCCCGACGGCGCTCGACCTCAAGAGAGGGAGCGGCCGTCTCACCCCACGCGCAAGCCGTCACGCAGACGCCGGCGGACGCCGCTGCGGAAGCTCACGTGATAATGGGGTGGCCCACTGTAGATGGTGTAGAGAATGCATCTTTGCAAGCTGCAGGACGCGTTGCCGTACGCTAGTGGACGAGAGGCCTCAAGCTGTTGAAGGACCTGCTCAATTACCCCATATATGAGGAAACCCTCAAGGATGATTGTCATGGTAAGCAGGATCAGGAAGACCCTGACCGTGCAACAGCGCGCGGCGGCCTTCGAACACACGAACAAGATTGCAGCCGACGCTGCAGATGAAGAGCGGCGTCTCCGCGAAGAGAAGAATGAGCGTCTCCGCAAGCTCCGGCTTGCGGCCGCTAACCCATCTTCAGAATAAACCGTTGTGCAGACCCGAACGTAACAAACACGTGCTTGCAGCACATCGGAGGAAAGTATGGATCATGTTAATATCGAAACGTCCTCGGACGATGCCGGCAAGGCGGTCGGCTCACGCCTTCGCGAAGCCCGTATCGCACGATCATACAGCCTCGAGGATCTTGCGCTCGCCACCGGCCTGACCGAAGCGGAGATTTCAGCCATCGAGGTCGGGACGTCCATCGACGCTCTTCATATCGAACGCATCGAGCACGCGCTCGGCTAGGAGCGTTCGATCCCACTCTAAATTCGGCCGCTCAAGAACTCCACATCTCCATATAAACCAGTGCTGTCCCGTCACTGCTGCGGCCCCTCTGCCTGCTCTTCTTTCCTCCACCGTCACCTTCGCTCAGTCTTCTGTGGCTACCGGCGACGGCGAGAAGAAGCACGCCGATCACACGAAGAAGCGTTCCGCCACTGAAACTCGAGGACCGGCAAGCAAGGCGGCCTGATACCCATGTTCGGGAACCTTCTTCCGCTGCCGCAATCGGCGGCCGGCCGAAGCGTCGACCCAGAACCTGCAGTCGGTCTCTCTCGAGGGGCGTCGAATGCACTGTCCACACATTGCGGATTGACGACCGGAATAATCATGGATATTTTGTATCTATGATTTGGAGGGTGGGATGAAACTCAGCGAAGGCGTCGAACAGGCAATTCATTGCGTGGCGTTCCTGGCGGGACTGTCGGAAGACGGCGTGCTCTCGGCGGCAGCCCTGGCGGAACTGCATGGCGTGTCCACAAGCTACCTCTTGAAGCACCTGCAGGCGCTTTCCGGCGCCGGGATCGTCGTGCCGACGCCCGGCCCGAGGGGTGGCTATCGACTGGCCAGGGCGCCGAGGGACATCAGCCTGCTCGACATCGTCCTTGCGGTTGAAGGTCCGGCGCCTGCGTTCCGGTGCGCCGAAATCCGCCAGCGTGGGCCGAACCCTCTTCCGCAGCGCTACTTTACCAAGCCCTGCCAGATCAACGCCGCGATGTTGAAGGCCGAGAGGGCCTATCGCGCAGAACTCGCCAAGGTGTCCGTTGCGGAGCTTCTGGCGGATCTCGGCGCAGACGACGACGGCGGTATCGCCGCCCGCGGATGCGCCTTCCTCGAACTCCACGAACGCAAGACGGGCAATCGCGCCTCGTCATAGGAGAAGCACCATGAGCATAATGAAGAAGGTCGTCGTCATCGGCGGCACGGGCCTGATCGGCTCGAAGGCAGTGAAGCTGCTGCAGGACGCCGGCCACGAAGCCGTCGCCGCAAGCTCACGCAACGGCATCAACGCCTATACGGGAGAAGGACTGGAAGCGGCGCTTACGGGCGCCGACGCCGTCATCGACGTGTCGAACATGATGTCCTTCGACAAGGACGTCATCGCCGACTTTTTCAGGACGTCGAGCCGGAACCTGACAAGCGCCGAACAGGCCGCGGGCGTGCGCCATCACGTCGCCCTCTCGATCGTTAATGCCGACCAGCTTGCGGCCAATCCTTACATGGCCGGCAAGCTGGCACAGGAAGAGGCGGTCGCATCCTCCGGTCAGGCCTATACCATCGTCCGGGCAACGCAGTTCCACGAATTCATCGCAACCCTGGCTGGCGCCTATGCAGCCGACGGGGTGGTCAAGGTACCGGATATCGACTTTCAGCCGATCGCGGCCAGTGACGTCGCCGCCGCTCTGGTAGAGGCCGCGCTCGGGCAGCCGAAGAACGGAACGGTCGATCTTGCCGGACCGCATCGGGCACCGTTCGAAACCGTTATTCGGGCGTATCTCGATGCGAAGGGCGACGGCAGTCCGGTGACCGCGGACGCCGCGGTCGATTACTTCGGCGCCCCCGTTGCCAAAGGCTCGCTTGTTCCAGGTGGAGAGTACATCAAGGGCCGCGTCACGGTCGCCGAATGGCTTAAGGTATAGAAGGAGCGCACGATCATGAAGACCATTTCATATGCGGCTGCGGCACTCGCGGCCACCCTTGCCACCGCGTCCGCTCACGATGTCGCTAAGCCAGGACTCGCGTACGATACGAAGGATGCCAAGGTGACGCTCGTCTACGAGCATCCCCTGCCCGACGTTCCCGGCAAGAGCGTCAAGGGCGTCCTCGTCGAGTACGGCCCCGGCGGCTACAGCTCCGCCCACACGCATGCGAAGTCTGCGCTGATCTATGCCACGGTCCTAGAAGGCGCGATCCAGAGCGCCGTGAATGGTGGCGAGACGAAGACCTTTATAGCCGGTCAGAACTTCACCGAGCTGCCCGGAGACCGGCACGACGTCAGCGCCAATGCAAGCAAGACTGAACCGGCGAAGCTGCTCGCCGTCTTCGTCGTCGACACCGGCGACACCGTACTGACGACGCCGCGCAAGCCGTAAAGCGTCCTCCGAACCTATTCGCTAAACCACAGATCAACCGACGACGGCTTCTCCGGCGATCGGAAAGCCGTGTCTTCAAAAAAGGAAAACAACATGTCCCGCATGAACTGGTCCGAAGTCGCCCCCGAGGGTGCCAAGGCGCTCTTCGGTGTCCACCACTATGTCACGGCCAAGACAAACCTGCCGGCAGAGCTGATCCACCTCGTCTTTCTGCGCGTGTCCCAGATCAACGGCTGCGCCCACTGCATAGACATGCACAGCCGCGATCTGCGCAAGACGATGTCCATCGACAAGATCACGCTGGTTGCCGTGTGGGACGAGGTGCCTCACCTGTTCAGCGACAAGGAACGCGCCGCTCTCGCCTGGGCAGAGGAAGTGACAAATGTCAGCCAGACCCATGCGTCGGACGAGGCCTATGCTGCCGCTGCGGCCGCCTTCGACCCGAAGGACCTCGTCGATCTGACGATCGCGATCGCCGCTATGAACGCCTTCAACCGCCTCGGCGCGCCGTTTCGCCTTCCGGTGGCGGCAAAGGCCTGATTTGGCCCGCAGCACTCGGAAGAAAGTGGCCCGCCGGACAGCGCAAAGGTCCGGCAGGCTGCGCCGACTACAGCGGCGACGAGACCATCCGCGTCGCCATCTCCCAAAGACGGAAAGCGTTCTGTGCATCAACCGCGTATCTTGCTACTCCCTTGAACGGCAAGGCTCCGCGCTCGTCGACGACAGGGGCTTCCTGGCAGTCATCGAAATATTTGCCGGAAATTCCCTCCACAAGCGGCGACCCCGCAAGCAACACCGTCGTGGATGCCCCCTGCTCTATCGTCTTGCGCAGATGCTCGGGCGTGCGAAGGCCGCCAGTGTGCTTCTGGAGCCCGGTTGCGATCGCTCCGGGGTTGAGTGCGTTCGACATGATGCCGTCGCATGCCCACGCCTGCCTGATACCAACGGACATCAGAATGCAGGCCGTCTTCGACTGCCCGTAGGCAAGCAGCGGATCGTAGGGAATGAAGCGGAAGTCTGGATCGTCCCAGAATACCGGGGCAAACAGGTTGCCCGTCGAGGCGACGGAAACGACGCGGGCGCCGTTCGCCCTGGCCAGATGCCTTCGCAGGCCAAGCGTCAACGCGAAATGCCCCAGATAGTTCGTGGCGAACTGCATCTCCCGCCCTTCCGCACTCCTCTGCAGTTCGGGAATGGCCATCACGCCCGCGTTGTTGATGAGGACGTGAAGGGGTTCGTCCCAGCACTCGGCAAATTCCTGCACGGAGGACAGATCGGAGAGGTCGAGGCGACGAACGCTTAGCCGAGCGGCGGGCATTGCCTGCCTCATCTCGGCGACAGCTCTCTCGGCCTCGTCCGGGCGGCGCGCCGCGATTGTTACGGCCGCGCCTGCCGCCGCGAGTGCGCGGCTCGTCTCCATCCCGATGCCCGCGGCGCCCCCGGTGACGATGACATTTCGTCCGGAAAGCTCCACACCTTCCAGAACGTCAGCGGCGGTCGACGAGAACCCAAATGGGATGGATGAAGTCATGGTCATACTCCTTCGAACATTCGACTTGCCCGGAACATAAGCGCGTGGCATTCGTGAACTAGATGGCAGAGGCTACACGCAATGATGAGATAATTCGTACAGTGAGCTCGCTCCCGCCCGGCGAGCTCGCGGCCTTTCTTGCCGTTTCCGAGCACGGCGGCTTTCGTGCCGCCTCGCGAATGCTCGGCCAGACGCCGTCGGCGCTGAGCCACGCGGTTGCCGGACTGGAGAGGCGTCTAAAGGTGAAGCTTTTTCACCGTTCGACCCGGAACGTATCGCTGACGGAACCGGGGCGGAGACTTGCGCAACGGCTTATGCCGGCGCTTTCGGAAATTGGCCTCGCGGTCGAGGAGCTGCACGAACAGAGCACCTCGTTGTCCGGGCTGATACGGATCAACTGCGACGCCAATGCCGCCGAGCAGGTCCTGATGCCACTTCTGACCCGCTTCATGAAGCTTCAGCCCACCATGCGCTTCGAAATCCGCTCCGAGGGGAGACTGGTCGATATCGCCGAAGGAGGATACGACTGTGGGGTCCGGGCGGCCGAACTTGTACCCGACGAGATGGTCGCGGTCGCTATCGGTCCAGACCAGCAGCACATCGTCGTGGCGTCGCCTGCCTATCTCGATGGCGCGCCCGCCATCAAGATACCGTCGGACCTTTCGTTGCACCAGTGCGTCCAGCTTCGTATGGCGAACGGGTCGATCTATCGCTGGGAGTTCCAGCGCCGCGGCGAGGACGTCGTTGTGACAACGCCCGGCAATCTCGTCGTCGACCAGTCCAGACTTCTTTTGGCAGCGGCATTGGACGGTATCGGTCTTGCCTATGTGACGCGATGGATGGCGGCCGACGCTCTCGCCGACGGCAAGCTGCAGCAGGTGCTGGACGATTGGACACCGCCCTACCCGGGCGTTTGTCTCTACTACCCGCGGCACCGCCATCTCGGCTCGGGCATGCGCGCCTTCCTTAATTTCCTGAAGGCCGAAGGATCGTTACGAGCTGCGCCTTGACGACGACCCAAGCGGCACCATTCTCCCGGGCATGAAAGCTGTCGCCCCCTCCTCCCAACGCTCACTCAGATCGCTTCCCGAGATGCCAGAAAGCGTTGGCCGATCGCATGTCGGAGGTCACACTTGCGGGCAGTGCGGCCGGCTGGCGTCCCGAAGAGATAGCTGCCGCGCTCGTCGAATTGGCGGACAACGCCATGTTGGCAGTCCTCGCGACCCGAGACGTTGAACGCAATCTTGCCTTCTGAAGAAAGACTGATCATGTGCGGACGCTTTTCCTTCAAGCATGAATGGCCGGACTTCGTGGATCTTCACGATCTGCTCTGGGATGTCGAGCGCTGCCGCAACACGCGTGCGGGCCGCAACACCGCGCCGACGCGGCAGGTCCTTATGGAGTACAACGAAGCCAATGAAAAGCAGGTAGCCGATGAGGCTCGATGCCGCGCCGGCGTTTCGAGAAGCTTTTACGAGCCCTCGATGCGTCGACCGTTCCTTCGTCAAAGGCCGTTGGAGGCATCAGGCACAACAATTCATCGCCCCGTCGATGTCATCCGCAGATCACTTCTATGACCAGCATGGGCGGCCAACGTCACCGGCGCCGCAACCAAGCACTCCAAAAGGGAATTTTCAGGCTCGGGAGCGGCTACTGCACCTAAACTTTGTCCTCTTCGACGGCGCCGCTGCGCGCCGGATTTCCTTCTGCGAAACGATATGCCCCTGTAGTGGCTAAGGCCTCAGCGAGTTTCGCGGCGTCATAGGGTTTTGCCAAAACGATGGCACCTGTCTCACCGCGCACAGCCGTCGGATCCCCGGTGGCGAATACGATCGTCGTTGACGGGTTCAGAGCCCTGGCCTCAGCCGCCAGCTCTAATCCCGATGCGCCTGGTAGATTGAGGTCGGTCATGAGGATATCGACTTTCATCGTCTGCAGAGCCGCTTTGGCTTCCTCAGCACTTCCCGCCTCGACGACAATCAATCCGGCATCCTGCAGCATCTCGGCCGTATTGATGCGGATGAGCGCATCGTCCTCGACCAGCAATACAGTTATGCGTGCGACGTGTTCCGCAGTCACCGCCGCTGCGCTCTTGGCGGACGTCACCGGCGTGTCCAGTTGTGGCAGGGGCTCCGGCGGAAGTCCCGTTGACTTTTGATCTTTACGCTGAGCTTGATTGGCCAAAACATGCCGGAATTTCCGCGCAAGCGCCTCACGGGTATAGGGCTTCGACAACAGCTCGACCCCTGCATCGAGCTTACCGCCGTGAACAATCGAGTTTTCGGTGTAGCCAGACGTAAACAAGACAGCGATATTCGGCAGTCGTTCTTTCGCCTTGCGGGCGAGTTCGGGGCTTTTGAGCGTGCCTGGCATCACGACGTCAGTGAAAAGAATATCGATCGGAATGCCGCTATCGATCACCGTCAGCGCGCTCGATGCATCAACCGCCTTCAGCGTGCGATATCCGAGGTCGGTCAGCATCGCGATGACAGTCTCGCGGACCTGCGCGTCATCCTCGACGACAAGGACAGTTTCCGTGCCCCCGACGATCGGCCCATTATCGACGGCGACTTCGACATCTTCCGCCTCCATCGCGCGCGGCAAATAAAGCTTGATCGTCGTGCCGTGACCAACTTCCGAGTAGATTTTGACATGCCCGCCCGACTGCTTGACAAAGCCGTAGACCATCGACAGGCCGAGACCGGAGCCTTTGCCCTCTGCCTTCGTCGAGAAAAACGGCTCAAACACCTTCTCGATGATCTCAGGCGGCATGCCCGACCCAGTATCGGTCACCGCCATCATTACATATTGACCGGGGGTGACCTCGTCATGCGAGCGCGCATAGGCATCGTCAAGATGCGCATTCGACAGCTCGATGGTGAGTTTACCCCGTCCTTCCATGGCATCGCGTGCGTTGATCGCGAGATTAAGGAGAGCATTTTCGATCTGCGTCGGGTCGATGAAGGTATTCCAAAGCCCTCCTCCAACAACCGTCTCAACCTCAATGGCCTCGCCGATTGCGCGTCGGATCATATCATCCATGTCGCGGACGAACCGGCTGATGTTGACCACCTTAGGCTCTAGCGCCTGACGGCGCCCAAAGGCTAGGAGCTGGCTGGCCAGCTTGGAGCCACGCGATACGCCCGCCATGGCGTTTGCGATCTTCGACTCGGCGCGTTGGTTGCCGGTGACCTCCTTCGAGAGGAGTTGCAGATTGCCGCTCACGACCTGCAACAGGTTGTTAAAGTCATGCGCGACGCCGCCGGTCAGTTTCCCGACTGTTTCCATCTTCTGGGCCTGCGCCAGCTTTACTTCGGCCTGACGGCGCTCGGCGACTTCGGAGATAACCCGCGCCTCAAGATTTTCATTCAGCTGCTTGAGCTGCTCTTCGGCCCGTTCTCGGTGACGGACCTGGCGAGCAAGCACGTCCGCCTGATCGCGCAAAGTGGCCTCCGCCGCGCGCTGATGGGTGATATCGGTATGCACGCCCACCCATTCGACGATATCGCCATTTGAACTGATGATCGGCAAGGCCCGGATGGCGAACTGGCGCCAGGCGCCATCGTGTCGGCGGACGCGGTGCTCATGCACATACATGGATTTGGCTTCGACAGCCGCGTTCCAGGTCGCGACTGAGGCATCCATGTCATCCGGATGCACCGCTTGCGCCCAACCGAAACCTTGATATTGAGCAAAAGTCTGACCGGTGAGTGCTGCCCACCCCGGTTGTTCTCCGACCATTCTACCATCGGCACTATTGGTCCAGAGGACACCATGCACCGCGTTCATAGCCGTGCGAAAGCGGCTATTGCTCATTTCCAGCTCGGCTTCGCGCACAGCACGATCTTCGATATCGATGCCAAGGATGTAGACGCCCGGTACTGACCCGTCGGCCTCGACATGGGGGACGTAACGGATCTCGAGACGACGCGGCGCGCCGCCGTTGACCGGCATGTCGGCCTCGCCTGTCACGACTTCACCAGCCAATGCGCGATCAATGTCAGGCCGCCGGTTTTCGTACGGCCCCTGACCAATCACTGCGCCGATGTGTCTACCGATCATGTCATCAGGCTTCATCCCGAACCACGTCTCGTAGGCATGATTGGCGAAGCGATAAATGTGCTGACGGTCCACATACGATATCAGCATCGGCACAGCATCGGTCACGCGGCGGAGTTTACCTTCGCTGTCCTTCATGCGCTTTTCCATCGCGACGCGGTCACTGTTGTCGACGACCGTGCACATCACGCCGCCGATTTTGCCATCAGCCTCATATACCGGCGTATAAAAGAGATCGAAGATAAATTCCTCAGGCCGCCCATCTCGGATGAGCGTCATGCTTTGATCGTGATAGGAACGAAGCTCCCCGCCAAGGCCGGCCTCAAGCATGTCGCGGTTCCAGTCCCAGATCTCAGGCCAGACTTCCGCGACATTGCTGCCGAGAGCGCCTGGATGTTTATCGCCTGCGATCTTCGCGTAAGTGTCGTTATAGACCATCACATGGCCCGGTCCCCACATCAGCACTTTCGCGACCGGAGAGTTCACAATGTTGGCGATAGTCGTGCGGAGTTCGACAGACCAACCGCTCATCGGTCCAAGGGCAGTCGCAGACCAGTCCATCTCCCGAATGATTTTTCCGCAGACCCCGCCTCCGATCGGCCACGCTGATGCGACTGTTGCCGCCGGTCTCAGTCCATCGCGAAGCAATCGTAGCCCCGACTGGACAACCTCACTGGCGTTACTGTAGTCGCCGGACGACAAACATTCGGAGATGAACCCCTCGAGTTCGGGGGTCAACGTGAAATTGCGTGTGAGACGTTTGGCCATAATTGGCTCGTCTCATGGAATTTTGCATGTGTCAACGTGTGGCGCTCCACAAGGGATGCTTGCTCTCGATGACCCGGCTTTCCGCCAATATTTGGATCTCGATAACCGGAAACGACAGCACCGTTGCTGAGCGCCTTCAGCACAGCTCCAGTGATAGCGATTGCTTGCAGTTCGTTGCTAAGCTACGGCTAAGACCTGGTCGCCAGGGGCTGCAGGCACTGTCAGGGTTTCAAAGCTCGCTTTTGCCAGTACATAGCCCTGAATGAGCGATACGCCGAGATCTTTCAGCGTCGCCAGCTCATCGGCCGTTTCGACCCCCTCGCACAGAGGGACAATTGCCAGATCCTCGAGCATATCGAGCGTGTGTTTTACAATTTTGCGTCTCACCGGATCGACATCGATCCCACGGATCAGATCCATATCCAGCTTCACGATGTCAGGCTGGAAATGGGTTAAAAGCCCAAGACCCGAATGACCCGCCCCGAAATCATCGATCGCGGTTTTAAATCCCATGTCTCTGTAGGTGCGAAGGATATGAAGGACGTGTTTGGTATCGAGTTGCTCGTTCTCGGTAAATTCGAAAATAATACGATCGAGAGGAAAGCCCGTCTTCATCGCGGTGGCCAGTGTAAGTCGAATACAAGCCCGCGGTTCATAAACGGCGTTCGGCATAAAATTAATTGAAAGCTTCACGTCATCAGCCGGATCGTAAAGGCCCGAAGCCAATTCGATCGCCTTGACCCGACATTGCTGGTCGAAAGCATAACGATTGCTATCCTTGATCTGGCTGAGAACCGAACCAGCCCCCTCGCCATTCGGACCCCGCACCAAGGCCTCGTGCGCAAAAACAGCGCCAGTCCTGATATTCACGATAGGCTGAAACGCCATCGAGAAAGGAACCTCGAAAGCAGCGCCATCGCGGCAGCCATCACAGTGCGTTGGCATATAGAGCCCTCCATCAGATGATAAGCCTTACCGGATCGCCGATTAAACTTTCGTTGCTCGGCAATACGATAAATCGCGGTCGTTGCTTAACACTCACCCTTTACATCGCTTCCAGGGACGCGACCTATGGTCCACCGATACATTTGAGGGACGACATGAGCGAAAATCCGGAGCCGCCGAAGATCAACAAGGGTAGCCTTCAAGAACTGATCGGGGGCCTCAGTGACGGCATCATCCTTGTAGAACAGGGAGGCCGGGTAGCATGGGCCAATGCAGCAGCCCTTGCCATGCATCGAGTGAGTAGCATTGAGGAACTCGGAGGCGACGCAGCAGGATATCGGCGAACGTTCACCCTGCGGTATCGTAACAATCATCTTCTGGAGGCAGGCCAATACCCGATAGAGCGGCTTCTCGCTGGCGAAACAATCGACGATGTGACAGTCGAGATATCGCCGGCAGCCGACCTTGACCTGGTCTGGGTACACACCGTTCGCACGATGTTCATCACCGACGCAGGCGACAAGCCTGACGCACTGGCCCTGATCGTCAAAGACGAGACCTCACGCTTTGAAGCGGAGGAGCGGTTCGAGCGATCGTTCAATGCCAATCCGGCCCCTGGCCTGATCTGCCGGCTCGACGATCAGCGCTTCATTCGTGTCAACGAGGGATTCCTGGAGATGACCGGCTTCACCAAGGACGATGTCATCGGCAGAACCGTCGAGGCGATCGGACTGTTTTCGAACTGCGAAACAGCCGATGATGCCCTTTCGAAACTCAACGATGGCCGGATGATACGCCACCGCGAGGCCTTGGTGCCTCTGCCTGGCGGTGGCGACCGGCTTGTGATCGTCGCCGGTGAGCCGATTTCCGTGGTCGAAGAACCGTGCATGCTGTTTACCTTCGCCGATCTCGACGCCCGGAGAAAGGCCCAAAACGCACTTCGCCAGAGCGAAGAGCGGTTTTCAAAATCGTTCCGGCTGTCCCCTGCTCCGGCAGCGATTTCACGGCTCGACGACTTCGTATTTACAGAAGCAAACGACGCTTTTCTGCAGATTTCCGGATACCAGCTGACGGAAGTTGTCGGCCGGACTGCCGGCGAGCTTCACCTTTGGCAGGACATCGCCGCCAGACGCGCTTTGGAGCAGAAGCTGCGTGACAATATCTTCGTTCGGGAAGAACCGATGCGGTTGAAACAGAGAGACGGTGATCTTGCAGACTGTCTGGTTTCCGCCGAGCGCGTCGAAATCAATGACGAGCAGTGTGTTGTCTGGGCGCTTCAGGATGTGACAGAACGCCGGCGCAGCGAGGCGCAGCTCGTCGAGGCGATCGAAAGTGTCATGGCCGATACGTCATGGTTTAGCCGTTCGATCGTTGAGCGTCTTGCAACGCTCAAGCAAGGGTCGGCAGCCCCGACGACAGAATTGCTGGAGCTCAGCGAGCGAGAGCGACAAATTCTTGGCCTGATCTGCAACGGCCAGAGCGACGCCGAGATGGGAGAAACGCTCCATCTTTCGAAAAACACCATTCGAAACCACGTCGCTTCGCTCTATGCGAAGATCGGCGTCAACCGCCGAGCTGCTGCGGTGATTTGGGCGCGTGAGCGCGGCTTTACAGCACCCGATCAAAAACATCGGGTGCAGCCTGGGAGAAAACCGAGAAAAAAGTGATTTCGACCGCAAAAAAGGTCACGGGATACTAATCGCCCTAGTACTTTCAGCTCTGAGTTTTCACTAGGTGCAGCCTTATTTTCTCGTTCATGGCGCCGGTCGACACCGGGGTCAGTGATCGAAACGCTGTCTAAGGAAAGGCTGCATTATGGATAAGAACCGTATCGAAGGTGCCGCAAAGGAACTGAAGGGCACGATCAAGGAAGTCGCCGGCAAAGTCACGGGCAACGAGAAACTTGAGGCAGAAGGCAAGGTCGACAAGGCCGCCGGCCAGGTACAAGGCGCCGTTGGTAAGGGCAAGGACGCCGTCAAGGATGCGCTGAAGTGAGGTTGTGATGACGGCTCGCTACAAAGGCGAGCCGTCATCACCCAATAAGGATCACGCCAGATGCTTTTTCAATCTTTTGCAAGCGTAGCAACCGCTGCGGACCCCATTGCGAGTAGTGAGGCGATCAGGTGCCTTTTGGCCTATACCTACGGTCTAGAAGATTGTCAGATCAAAGTTGAAGTAGTTGACGGCGCCATCATGCTGACCGGTATGGCGTCGTCAGAGGAAGCCTCACGTATGGCGACCTCGATTGCTGCCGACTTCACGTCAAAACAGGTAATTTGTGGTCTGCAGGTCGCTGTCACGTCAAGGCGCGCCTGAAGCTGATCGCAAAACAGAACCGCTATGTTTCAAACAAGGAAGAGACCATGAAAAAGACGCTCGTTCTCGCGGTGGCCACCACACTTGGCTTTGGCTCCGTTGCCGCGGCAGCCGATACCCACCACAGCAAAAGGCAGCATAAGCAGCAGGTTGCGTCACAGCCGAAAGAGCGGCTGGGTACGCTTTCCTGCGAAGTCGCCGGCGGTATTGGCCTTCTGATCGGCTCCAGCCGCGCGGTGGATTGCCAGTTCAAGCAGCGAACCGGGAAGGTCGAACGTTACAACGGTACGATCGGAAAGCTCGGCATTGATGTCGGGGTGACCGGCAAATCCTATCTGAGCTGGATCGTGGTCAACACGAAGCCGACGACAGTTGGCGAAGGCAGCCTTGCCGGGACCTATGTCGGAGCGTCCGCTGGCGCATCTCTTGGTTTGGGCCTGGGGGCAAACGCTCTGGTTGGAGGCAATGCCACCAATTTTGGCCTGCAGCCGCTCAGTGCCGAAGCCGGGACCGGTCTCAATGTCGCAGCCGGCGTCTCGCGCCTGCAACTCCGTAAGGCAGACTAATCCGCGATCGTTCTCATCCCGACGGCCATGAATCCGATCGCCGGGCGCACTAGAGGGGCAAGGCTGTGCCCCTCTTATGATTTTGGATGCCGACTACAAGGTAATACCCAGCTGGTATCGGAGAGCCAAGACGCATCGAGCAGGGTAGTCGTCACGCTGCTGGGACGTGCACCGGCATGGTGAAAGTGAGTGGATGGCATTGAACTCTTCTGCAGAAACCGGCAAAGCGGCAGCGCCTTAGATTAGGGTGTCAGTTCAGTCGCAACAAAGCTTGAACGCCAGACCCCAACCACGCGATCTGCCGAGCCCATTCGGCACTCAGCTGATTGGCCTAAGCCTGAAGCAATTTGTTTCCCAGTTCGGCGCTGACGTTGTCCGGCTCGACAGGCTCCGACTTCGACCCGTATGAAAATGCCAATTGAAGCGCCGTACGACGAGGTTCATCTCCCCGCCTGCGTCGCCAAGGCCCCAGCGCCCCGCGTCGCCGACGTGCTCGTTGACGATGAGCGACAGAGGCGTCGCCTTCACGGCCGGCACGAAGTCCGGCGAGGTATCGGCGTCAGGCGAATGTCGTCACGCTTGATCGACTCGATAAAATCGATCGTAAGCTCTCAGTCGAAATCGCCTCACGAATGCGCGACACCGCGGCCCGATCCGTCTCAGCCCGCTGCAAGAGCTGACAGTTCCGGCCGATATGGTCTGCATTAGAATAGCCCGTCAGCTTCTGGAACGCCGCGTTGCAGAAAATAATCGAGTTGTCGTCTTGGCTCGGATCGGTGCCGATCATCGGCATGCGCGCTCCGCGGCCAACGGGTCTTCCCGCACATGCGCATCCGCTAGGCGGTTTCCAGCTGTCCTGGCGTCCAGCCGTCTCTGGTCGGTGTCCTGCATCGTCAGCCTCTGAAAGTCCACACGGTCAGTTTCGGCGCAGGATATGGTCCCGCATTTACTCGGATTCGGGGAAGACAAAGAGACGTTGTCGATAGTGTCTATAACCTTTCTTGTCCTGGTTAGAAAAATCCCTCCTCAATCAACCATAACTCCGCCCCGCCTTGCCGTACGCACCTCGCAATTGGTGTGATCAGCCAAGACAGTGACAAGGGAACAAAAGGTGTATACTAACCTGCTAATTGACAGCACCGAAGAACGACGGATCGACCGCGAGATCAATCAAACCAGCTCAGGATCAGATCCGTTCGCTGCCGCGATGCGGGCCTCGCGGATGCCGATGATCATCAACGATCCCCGTCGCCCGGACAACCCAATCGTTTTCGTCAACGAAGCCTTTGCCGCCCTCACGGGATACAGCCGCCAGGAAGCGCTGGGACGGAACTGCCGCTTTCTCCAGGGACCCGGCACGAATTCGCACGACGTCGAAAGAATCCGAAAAGCGGTCGCCGATAAACGCCCCATCGAGATAGACCTTCTCAACTATCGTAAGGACGGCTCGCTGTTCTGGAACAGGCTGCTCATATCACCGGTCTTCGACGGCGGGGAGCTGACCTATTTCTTTGCCTCCCAGTATGACGCGACTTCGGAGCGGACAGCGCCGTCCCGTCCGGAGCAGCAGGAGCTGGAAGCCACGCTCCAGCGCCGGATCGTCGATCTGACGGCAAGCGAGGAGAGGCTAAACTTCACCCTCAAGGCGGGCGGCCTTGGAGTTTGGACGCTGGACGTTCAGGACGGGCGGCTGGTCTGTTCGCCGATCTGCAAGGCGAACTTCGGACGCCAACCTGCCGAGAACTTCACCTACGACGATTTGCGAGCATCAGTGCATCCCGATGATTTGGAACGGTGGCAGCAGACCGTTGCGGCGGCGCTGGCGTCCGATGGCAACCTTCATGTCGAGTACAGGATCATCAAGCCGGATGGCAGTCCTGCGTGGATCGAAGTCCGGGCGGAGACGAAGTTCGACGAAGCGGGACGGCCTTTGCAGATGAGCGGCGTTTCGATCGACACGACCGAACGCAGGCAGGCGGAGGCCTATCGCGCGATGATGGCCCAGGAAATGGGACATCGGATGAAGAACATGCTGGCGACCACCCAGTCGATCGTCAATTAGTCGCTGCGTGCAGACCAGTCGATCGAGAGGATGAGGTCGACAATATCGGAACGTCTGGCAGCCTTGTCCCGCTCCGCAGACGTTCTGCGCGGGCGAGAGTTCGAGACGCTCGGCTTGCGCGAGATAGTGGAGCAGGCAGTCGCGCCTTTCAACGAGGCCGGCCGCATCGCGTCCGACGGGCCTGACCTCGAGGTCTCACATCGGTCGAATACAAGCCTTTCGCTGGCTCTGCACGAGCTCGCGACAAACGCGGTAAGGTACGGCGCTCTTTCCGTGCCGGATGGCCACGTCGATATCGACTGGAGTGTCGGTGGAGGCGACTTCAAAACCCGATGGCGCGAATCCGGCGGGCCGACTGTCGTGGAGCCGAGACGACGAGGCTTCGGAACGAAACTTATTCAGATGCTCGGCGCGAGCCTGCGTGGCAAGGCCGACATCGAATTTCGCCCGGAGGGTCTGTCGTTTACCGTTACGACTTCAAAAGATGCACTAACGCAGCCTTGCTGAAGGAGGCGACTGTGACGACGCTGCTCGGTCTACCGCGCTACTCCAGGTCGGTTTTCGTGACATGAAGGCAGCAGCCGCGCCGCCATCCCGACGCGGCTCGCGGCCGCCAAACGGCCTCGCCACTGTTTCAGGTACGGCGGTGAACCCGTCGCACAAAGAGATCGTCGCACAAGCCAAGGCTCAACCCAGCCCCATCCGTGCGACGAACTCGCTTGAAGAAACGCGCATCGATCGTGTAAATTGTTTCCGGGAGCGCACCTCCACCGCGCTCCATTGAGGCCGTCCAAGCTGCCTCTAACTCTCACCTTGGGCGGTCTCTTCAATCAGTTCGAATGGGTATCGCCGATGGCAGTTGCAGTGATCGCTAGCCTTGCATCCTTCCTCCTGGGGATGATCACCGTGCGCATGGCCGGGCTTCGGCATGAAGTGATCGGCGGGTTGCTTGGGCTGAGCTGGTTCTGGGGAACTTCATCTGGCTAATGCAGAATAAGCGGCGTGAGATTGAAGCGATCAAAAAGGAGCTAGAGCGAATGTATCCCCGGCTGAACTTCTAAGCTTCATCGCATTCCTGCATAGAAAAAGCCCACGCGAGGGCGGCGCGTGGGCTTTCATTATCTCTGCCAATGGGTTCTGAGGGGAGCAGAGATTGAACGCGTGCGGTTGGGTTTCCATAACGTTCGCCGATTAAACGACTCGGGTGACGTTGGGTTCCATCGAATCTTGGAAAAATGGATTGTACCCATGTTGACAAATCGCTGCGCCCTATTTTAGCAATCCGCTCGTGATGGACCTGAGATAACCATCACGAGAAATGCTGGTGCGCATGAAGAGACCCCGGGATCCAGGGCAAAGGTGGTTCCGGGGTCTTTTTTTTGCAAAAAAGGCGCCGGTGTTTCCACCGGCGCAGTTGGTCATACAGTTGAGAACTGCCGCCCGACTTAGCAAGAACTGGGGTAGCTTGCTCGAACAGGTAAACAAAGCGCCGGGCGGCACAAAGTCAACCTGCGTGGAGCCTTGAAGTTCCCTAGGCTACGCGTTTTCGCTCTGTTTCTGGTCTCAAGGCCGCATCTTTCGCCATTTGGATCATGTACGCGACAAAAGGTTTGTCGCTCAATTCCGCCAACTTCTTTGCTGCTTCCAGATGATCGACGAGATGAACTTGCGACATATCTACCTCCTGACTGTCCGCATATTCATCTTTGCTAATGAATCTTAAGCGAAGCTTACCATGGGTAGACTATTTTTGGCCTTTGATGCCGCATGGGTAGTACAGAGGAGTTTGCCGCTCGGCATACGCAGGAAGAAACTCTGACAATCGACTGAAAGAGCGCCGAGCGGCAGCGTAACAACTTGCGGTGAGCTTACTGGTTCCAAGAAAAAAGCCACCACAAGGCTTAATTCGTGGTGGCTGCCAAGTCGTTGATGGAGAACGGTTTGCCATCAATGCGATATTGTTATTGGCATTGACTGGCATCTGCAAGAGCGCAGCAACCCGTTCATCATCCATTGGCTAGCGCGGATCCCATCTTCACGCATGTCTAACACCATCTGACAGCTTTCATATGATCGCGCGATCACGGTCACGGAAGCCGATGAAAAACCTGCGGCCGTTCAAATGCACGCGTCGCTTCATGAGAAGATGAACATGATCCTCGGCGTCTTCCTCAAGGTTTATCAACGACAGGAAGCGGACAGACGCCATCGACGCGGTCCCCGCCGACGGGCTGGGCCCATCTGAGCTGGAACCCTTTGGACCTCGTCTTTTCGTCGGCAGCCTTCGGTGGGCTTATCGCCTGATGCATACCCCGTGCGAGCCGGTCAAAACCGGGCCCCGCGTACGGCGAGAAGCCGCTTAGCGGTCGGCCCTCGAACATGCTTATTGAGGGCCGAGTTATCATGCACACCCCACTCGATCTCCTTGGCGTTGGCATCTTTCTTCCGGTCACGAGCGATTTGTCGAGGCGGCTCCCGTTAGTCAAGATCGATCACCTTGAACTCGCAGCTCCCTTCTCGGAGGTCTCTTCGAGTTCTGAGATATGCTTGAACTTTTCCGGGACGAGGCCGGCGACCCGGTCGACGTAGATCGTCGCGGCAGGTCTACGAGACCCCCATAAAATGAAAGACTGGATTGCGTTGGTCGGCGAGGTGGCGGGTGAGCTGATCATGCTGCACCTGGTCTGTCGATCGTCAGGAAGTGGCGTACAACCGGCTTTTCGGTCCCCGTATGGTACGCGAGCACCTTGCCCTGCAGGTCTGCATCGGCATGCGAAACGCGCTTGTGCTGGCGAAGATGCTCGGCCCAGGACTCCACCATGAACCATTCCACGATCTTCTCTGGATCGGCGGAATCTTCCGTCACGCCCCAGCCATAGGCGCCATCGCGACGACGTTCCTGGGAGAGCGTGTCGAGGGCGTGCAGAAACGCTTTGCGGTGCTGCTTTTCGACATGATATTCGATCAGGATCAGGACCGGTCCACGGTCATGAGCGACGGGCTCGGCAACGAGAGGCTCCGGCCAGTGGGCCGACGGGACCAGATCGGCATCCCCGGTCGGCAGCTTCACGCGGTGCATGATGAGCCCGGCGACCAGCAGACCGGCCGCACCGATCACCAGCGCGCCGGAAACGCCAACTGCTTCACCGACGGCGCCCCAGCCAAGGCTGCCGGCCGTCATCGCGCCGTTGAAAACGGTGAGATAGACGGCAAGACCACGACCGCGCACCCAGTTCGGAAGGACAGCCTGAGCGGCACCATTGAGCGTTGTCAGAGCGGTAATCCACGCCCCGCCCAGAAAAAGCAGAGCGATAATGGCAATCGAATTCGAAGGCGCAAGGGCCAGGACTGACATCACGATAGCGGTGGTGATGGCTGCGCCAAGCATCAGGCCATCGGCGCTCAAACGTTCGCGCAGCTTCGGCATGACGAGCGCTCCGCCGATCGCACCGGCACCGACCGCGCCAAGCAGGATACCATAAAAGCTTGCACCACCGCCGAGAAGCTGGCGGGCTACCAGGGGAAGAAGGGCCCAGACCGCACTGGCGAAGGCGAAGAAGATTGCAGCGCGCAGCAGCACGACATGCAACGGGCGGCTTGCACGGGTGTAGCGAAGGCCAGCGCGAAAGGCTCCGAAGAAATTCTCCTGCAAAGCATCATTCGAATTTTTGGCGCGCGGCCACCAGACAAGTGCTGCGATGACGATGATATAGCTCGCGACGTCAGCACCATAGGTGAGACCCGCGCCGAACGCCGCAAGCAGAAGACCGCCTGCGGCCGGCCCGATCGACCGCGCAATGTTGATGCCGAGCGAATTCAGCGCCACGGCACTTTTGACGTCTTCCCGTCTGACGAGTTCGGGCACGATCGCCTGCCAGGTCGGCCCCATCAGCGCAGCGCCGATACCGCCGAGAAATGTCAGACCGATGAGGGCACTGACCGAGAGCATGCCCGTCTGGGCAAGAGCCATAAGGCTGATGCTGACAGAGGCGAGCAGCAGCTGGACGGCAATCAGGAACTTGCGCCGGTCGAGAATATCGGTCAGGACGCCGGCCGGGATGGCGAGCAGGAAGATCGGCAGCGTGCCCGCCGCCTGGACCATGGCGACAGCCGCCGGCGAGGCCGAAAGATCGGTCATCAGCCAGGAACTGGCGACATCGCGCATGAAGCTGCCGGTGTTGCCGAGAACGGTCGCAGCCCAGAGGACCGCGAAGACCGGTTGTGCAAGCGGTGCAAAGCTGCCCCCGGGCGACTTTGTGGTGCTCATTGTTCAGCTCCCTTGGTGATATCGAAAATGGTGACGAGGACGAAGGCGCCCGCGAGGCCGAGATGTTCGAAGAAGGCGTTGGTTGCCATCATCCGCTCCATGCCGGCGGGCAGTTCCCAGAAGCGGAGCGCGATGAAGGTCGCAAGGACAGTGAAGCCGGCGAGCGCGAGAGCGCCTGCCCACCGGAGCGTGCCAGAGACAACCAGGGCCGACGCAGTCAGCTCGAAGGCAATGACGGCGACAGCAAAGACCGGGGCCGGGTGGAGACCGAAATGCTCCATCTCGGCGATCGCGCCGCCGAAATCGAAGATCTTGGTCAGCGGGCCCTGGATATAGGCGGCGCAAAGCGAGAGCAGCGCGACCGTTCGCACGGCGGGCGCCGAAACGACATCGGCCAGAAGCCTGCGCGAGTTTGAAGGAGAGTGGCTGGTCATCATTGCTCCTGCGATCTGGGCCGGTCGGTTCGAGCGGCGCTGTGTTCGTCTGATGGAGCGATATTGCCGGGAACCATTGCGGCCAACAATTGCATCAATAGTTTCGATTTAATTGCGATAAACGCAATTATTCGCGGGAGTTTTCCCCTCTTATAAAACAAGCCTGGGGCAGCGGTCTCCCGCTGCCCAGGCCGATACGTCGTTCGATTATCGCGTCAGCCTCAAACGGCCCAGCAGGAGCAACCGAGTGCGCCGAAGAAGCCCTTGAGATCCGCGATCGGCAGCTTCGAGGTCCAGGCACCGGCATGGTCGTGGCTATGAACGCCGCAGTCGCTGGCGCAGCCGCAGGTGGAGATGGCCGTGCGGCGCAGCGAGCGTGCGCCCGCCCCTTCGGGTTCGCCCCAGGCAGCGTAGCCGCCGAACTTGCGCACCGGAGACCAATCCGGCATGGCGGGCGGGATATTGCTTTCGTCGTAGTTGGCGAAGTCACCCGAGCCGTAGACGATCTTGCCGCCGACCATCGTCAGATCGGAGGTCAGGAACGAGATCTCGTCCTCGGCGCAGGTGAAAAAGTCCTTGCTTGGCACCACGAGATCGGCGAACTGGCCTTTCTCGATGCGGCCCTTCTTGCCCTCTTCGTTGGAGAACCAGGTGACCTTTTCCGTCCACATCCTGAGCGCGGTCTCGCGGTCGAGGCAATTGGCACGCGGATAGAGCTGCATGCCGCCGACCGTTTTGCCCGTCACCATCCAGGAGAGCGATACCCACGGATTGTAGGAGGCGACACGCGTCGCATCCGTGCCGGCCGAAACATTGACGCCCTTGTCGAGCATGCGGCGGATCGGCGGCGTGGCCTCGGCAACGCCGTGGCCGTAACGCTCGACGAAATATTCGCCCTGATAGGCCATGCGATGCTGGGTGGCGATACCGCCGCCGAGTGCCGCGATACGGTCGATCGAGCGCTCCGAGATGGTCTCGGCATGGTCGAAGAACCAGTTGAGGCCCTCGAGCGGAATGTCCTTGTTGACCTTCTCGAAGACATCGAGCGAGCGCGAGATGGTTTCGTCATAAGTGGCGTGCATGCGCCAGGGCCAGCGGTTTTCGGCGAGAACGCGCACGACTTCCTCGAGCTCGCCTTCCATCTCCGGCGCCATTTCCGGGCGCGGCTGGCGGAAGTCCTCGAAATCGGCGGCGGAGAAGACCAGCATCTCGCCGGCACCATTGTGGCGGAAGTAGTCGTTGCCCTGCTTGTATTTGACCGAAGACGTCCAGTTGAGGAAGTCTTCCTTCTCCTGCTTCGGCTTCTGGGTGAACAGGTTATAGGCGAGACGAACTGTCAGCTGATTTTCGTCGGAGAGCTTCTGGATGACCTCGTAGTCATCGGGATAGTTCTGATTGCCGCCACCGGCGTCGATCACACCGGTAACGCCGAGACGATTGAGCTCGCGCATGAAATGTCGGGTGGAATTGACCTGGTAGTCGAAGGGCAGCTTGGGGCCTTTTGCCAGCGTCGAATAGAGAATGCCGGCGTTCGGCTTGGCAAGCAGCATGCCGGTCGGGTTGCCGTTGGCGTCGCGCGTGATCTCCCCGCCGGGCGGGTTCGGTGTGTCGCGGGTATAGCCGACGGCGCGGAGCGCAGCACCGTTCAAAAGCGCGCGGTCATAGAGATGCAGCAGGAAGACCGGCGTATCGGGCGCAACCGCATTGATCTCCTCGATCGTCGGCAGGCGCTTTTCGGCGAACTGGTGTTCGGTGAAGCCGCCGACGACGCGAACCCATTGCGGGGCCGGCGTGATCGCTACCTGACGCTTGAGCATGTCCATCGCGTCAGCCAGCGAACGAACGCCGTCCCAGCGCAGTTCCATGTTGTAGTTCAGACCACCGCGCACGACGTGGGTGTGGTTGTCGATCAGGCCGGGTAGGACGCGCTTGCCCTTGAGGTCGACGATCTTGGTGTCGGGGCCAGCGAGCGCCATGATCTCGGCGTCGGTGCCGACTTCAAGAAAGGTCCCGTCCTTGATAGCGACTGCGCTGGCAGTTGGATTGGTGCGATCGAGCGTGGTGATCAGACCGTGGTGGAGGATGAGGTCGGCGAACATGGGAAATGCTCCTGGCTTTATTATTAAGATTGATTTCAACGCCTTGCGCCGGGATCGACGGGCTGGGGCCCACCGCAAGCGAATCTCCTCTTGCGGTGTCAGCTATCGGACTTGTGCTGATCGTGGCGAGACAGGACAACGTCGTTGCGGCTCTCGCCCTTCGGCATATGGCCGAACATGTGCGGCTTGATCTGGTTGATCCAGGAGACGGCTGCGGGCTCCCTGGCGATCAGCGTCTTGGCGAAAGGAATGAGCTGTTCGCCAACCAGAATGCCAAGCAGGCCGACAAGGGCCACGATCGGCGGCGCGGGAGAGCGAACATTGAGCAGGCTGTAGACGATACCGACCAGAAGACCGGCGCCGATGGAAAGAATGTAGAGTTTCATGGGGGCATCCTCGACTGTGAATGAAGCCGCCTCCGCATCCGGACGTGCGATCCTGCGGAAGCGGCGGTGATGGGTGATTACTTGGCTGGGTTCGGGCCGATGCGCTTGCCGTGGCTGACGCGCTCGGCGCCGCCGTGGACATGCGTGACCGCGTAGTCGATGCCCATGCCGTAGGCGCCGGAATGTTCCTTCACCAGCGACGTGACCGCGTTATACGTCTCCTTGCGTGCCCAGTCGCGCTGCCACTCAAGCAGGACCTGCTGCCAGGTCACCGGAATTACGCCCGCCTGCACCATGCGGTCCATAGCGCGATTGTGGGCTTCCAGCGAGGTGCCGCCGGAGGCGTCGGCGACCATGTAGATCTCGTAGTCCGGGACGTCGTTGAGAGCGGAAAGCGCGAACGTCGTGTTGCACACTTCCGTCCAGAGACCGGAGACGACGATCTTCTTAGCGCCGCCGGCGGCATTCTTGGCAAGGGCGTCACGAACGTTCTGGTCGTCCCAGGAGTTCATCGACGTGCGCTCCAGAATGTCGTTCTCGGGGAAGACGCCGAGCAGTTCCGGGAAGGTGTTGCCGGAGAAGCTTTCCGTCTCGACCGTGGTGATCGTGGTCGGGATGTCGAAAATCCTGGCGGCCTTGGCGAGACCGACGACGTTGTTTTTCAATGTCTGCCGGTCGATCGACTGGACGCCGAAGGCCATCTGCGGCTGCTGGTCGATGAAGATGAGCTGGCTGTTTGCCGGGGTCAGGACTTGGAGCTTGGACATGGTACTTTCCTCGTGGTTGCGGCCCGCATGGGGTGCCTGAAAATCGATAGCGGCGGGCGGGAGCTTCCTGGCCCGCAGGCCGTTTCGCTCGCCGTCCTGGCTGCTGAAATCAAACCTAGCGTTCGACGCCGCGCTGCAGAATTGCAATAATTCTATTGAATGAATTGCGAAAAATGAAATAACCCTTGAGGATGCATGGGTCTGGATGTGCACGAAGGGCCGCGATCCTTGCCGATCGCAGCCCTCGTTGTCGTCAGATGTCTGGTATGCTCCTACGCAGCCAGGGGCACGAGGTTGGATTCTATTTCAGCGCGCATTGCCTCATAACGGCTGGGCAGCTTGAGCACCTCTCCGAGATGGGCGGTGTCCTCGTCTCGATTGAAGCCCGGTTCGTTCGTTGCGATCTCGAACAGAACGCCACCGGGCGTGCGGAAATAGATGGCCCAGAAATAATCCCGGTCTATGACCGGCGTGACCTGGTAACCGGTATCCATCAGAGCCTTGCGCACTTCGAGCTGCTGTTCACGGTTGTCGACGGCGAAGGCGATGTGGTGAACGGATCCGGCGCCCTGCCGGGCAAAGGGCGTCGTTGGCAGGAGCTGAAGGTCGATCGTGTCGGCGCCGTTTCCGCCCGGAATGATGAAGCGCGTGACGTCGCCTTCCTTTTCAGCGCGCTGGTAGCCCATGAACCCGAGCAGTTCTTCCGTCGCAGCCGTATCGTGCAGGCGGAAGCGAGCGCCGGCAAAACCGCGGATAGCAGCATCGTCCGGGATACCGCGACCAAGCCAGGGGGACGAGCGGCGGTCGTCGGCCGCTTCGATCAGCGCCAGGCTGTCGCCGTCCGGGCCCATGAAGCGAAGCCGCCTGGCTCCGAAGATTGTGTCTGCTTCCAGCCCATCGACGCCTTGCGAGGCCAGGCGGTCGCGCCAGAATTTCAGCGAACCTTTCGGCACGGAAAATTGCGTCTCGCCGACCTCGCCGACCCCGGGGCGGCCAAGCATCATGTTCTGAAAGGGAAAGTAGGTCATCACCGTCCCGGCGCTACCGGTCTCGTCGCCGTAATAAAGGTGATAGACGCTGGGATCGTCGAAGTTCACCGTCTGCTTGACGCGGCGCAGGCCGAGCGTATTTGTGAAGAAGTGGTTATTCTGGCGTGCGTCCGACGCCATAGACGTTACGTGATGCAGTCCCTTGATGTCCTTGATCATGTCGATGCCTTTCTCTCAGCACGGATGATTGTTGTGTGAAGGCAATCTAGGCCCGTTGATGACCAGGCGGAATTGCAATACTTGTTTTGAACGAATTGCGATTTTTGAAATAATGATATGAACGACTACAAGGCACTCCGCACCTTCCTCCTCGCCGCTGAGAAGCGGAACTTCGCCCAGGTGGCCCGCGAACTCGACATGACGCCCGCTGCCGTAACGCGAGCCATCGCCGCCCTGGAGGCAGAGCTCGGCGTTCAGCTCTTCGTGCGCACCACGCGCCAAGTGTCCCTCACCACCGACGGCGCGATCTTTGCTGCGCAGATCCAACCCGCGGTAAAGACGCTGGAGGATGCCCGACGCGAAGTGATGAACGCCCACAAAGCCGAGGAAGGACGCCTCAGGATCAGCGCACCGACCTGGTTCGGGAAGGTCGTGCTGCCGACGATCCTTTCCGGATTCAAGGAGCGCTATCCGAAGATCAGCTTCGAGATCTCCCTGTCTGACGGCCTGATCAACATCGTCGACGACGATTACGACCTGGCGATCCGCATCTCCTCGCAGCCCTCCGACAAGTTCACGATCTGGAGGAAGATCCGCGTCGTGCCGCGCATCCTTGTTGCCGCGCCCGGCAGCCGCTTCGTCACCATGTCGCATCCCAACGAACTGACGCCGGACGATTGCCTTGCCTATAGTGGAGAAAGCCGGCGGGAGAACTGGGTTCTGTCGGATGGTGGCTCAAGCATCGCAATATCGGCGGGGCGAGCGTTCAGCGCCAATAGCGGCGAGGTGCTCGCGGAAATGGCCGCAGACGGGGCAGGTGTCGCCCTGCTTCCGGGGTTCAACATCGCCGAGCACATCCGCAGTGGACGGCTCGTGCATGTGTTCAAGGGATGGGCGCCGCCAGATCTGTGGCTCACCCTTTACTATCCGCCCTACCAGGCTCTGCCGCCGCGTATTGCCTCCTTTTCGAAATTCTTCGAAGAGCAGGTGGCGGCGCATATGGTCATGCTGGATTGACAGGTAGCGGGAGAGCCTGAAGCTTCGTTGCCACAAGTTCCTGTAACTGCCATAGGTTCCGGTCGAAGATTTGGCGTTCTGCAAGATCAACGACGGTGCGATGCAGGTATTCCGCACAAGACCCGGCCGGTCCGCAGGCCTGGGCAATCAGCGCCGCCGCCTGTTCGAGAGGTACCTTTTGGGTCAGTGCTGACCGCGTCGGGCTTGCCCAGAATGTCAATGCGCGACGGGGTCCTGCCGGTGTCCGGACCCTGACCCAACGGACCATATCGCAAACTTCGACATAGCGGATTTCGCGGGCCAGGAGCCTACGTAGATCTTCCTTCTTCGACGCGCAGGCAAGCTTGAGGATCAGGCCGGTGCAGCTTCCTCCCGGCTGAAGGGCAAGCATAAGACCCGGCGCATCCGAGGTCGCCCGCAGCCGTTCGATCCTCAATGCGAACGCACGGTGCCATCCGAACGCGACGGCTCTTTCGAAGCCCGCCACGTCGAACCCGGGGTTCCACATCAGCGAGCCATAGGCAAACACCCAAATCTCTTGATCGCGCGCTTCCTCATCGACCCTCTGGACGAGCTCCTCGAGCTGGTTGGACGAGATGGGCGTCCAGTTAGGCTCCGGACCTTCGTCCGTAACAGTCCTCAAGGTCCTGGCAACGAGATCCGTGGTGAGATGCAAGGCGGATGGCGATCTCATCGTCGCTGAATATGGTCTTGGCATCGGGAAACCCATCAGGAAAGGTTCGCCGCGGCAGTGCATCACCCCGGCAACGCTTCGAGCGACTGTTGTCTAATCAGGCGACCGTGGCGTCGAGCACCGCGCGGAACGTGATCTCGACGATCTGTTCGGGGAAGGCGAGCGCACTCACTCCGATCAGGTTGCTTGCGACGGACGGAGTGTCCGTGCCGTACATCTCCTTGCGGACCTTTGATCCGGCTGCGAATGCACTCGCGACGTCGAGGACAAAAAGCGTCTCTTCGACAACGTCGTCGAGAGTGGCACCGAACTCAGAAAGAAGCTCTTGGCGTTCACATAGCTCTGACGTATCTGCGCCTCCATTGGCTCGAAGTCGACAGGACGGCCTTGCGCGTCAAGGGTGGCTGGCGCGACCATCTTGCCGTCGCCGTCTTGGCTTAACTGTCCAGAAATGTAGATCGTATCCTTGACCTGGACAGCCTGCGCGTAGCCGAAGGTTTGCTCCCAGGCAACGCCAAGGTTTGCGATTGTCTTTGTCGTCGTCATTACGTTTCCTATCGATATGCAGCGCGCTCGCGCGTGTGGACCAGCAATCCGAAGACGGCGGATGCGAGGGAGCCCGCACCCGCCGTCAATGCCGATCAGGCCCGGATGAAAGCCAACAGATCAGCGTTGAGAACGTCGGCGTTGACAGTCAGCATTCCGTGAGAGAAGCCCGGGTAGGTCTTCAGCGTGCCGTTTTTCAGGAGCTTGACGGATTTGTGGGCGGAATCTGCGATCGGGACGATCTGGTCGTCTTCGCCGTGCAGAACCAACGTCGGAACGCTGATATTCTTCAGGTCTTCGGTCTGGTCGGTTTCCGAGAATGCCTTGATGCCGTCGTAATGCGCTTTTGCGCCGCCCATCATTCCCTGACGCCACCAGTTCTGGATCACGCCTTCATGCACAGTCGCGCCATCGCGGTTGAAACCGTAGAATGGACCAGCCGGCACATCGCGGAAGAACTGCGCACGGTTTGCCGCAAGCGCCGAGCGAAAGCCGTCGAACACCTCCATCGGCAAGCCTTCGGGATTGGCCTCGGTCTTGACCATGATCGGCGGGACAGCAGAAACGAGAACTGCTTTGGCAACACGACCAGAAGGTTCGCCATGCTTTGCGACGTAGCGGGCAACCTCACCGCCGCCGGTGGAGTGACCGATATGGACGGCATTTTTCAGGTCCAGCGCCTCGACGACTGCGAAGGCGTCGGACGCATAATGATCCATGTCGTGGCCGTCCGACACCTGGGCCGAGCGGCCATGGCCGCGGCGGTCATGGGCGACGACGCGAAAGCCCTTCGAGAGGAAGAACAGCATCTGCGCGTCCCAGTCGTCGGATGAAAGCGGCCAGCCATGGTGGAACATGATCGGCTGGGCATCCTTCGCTCCCCAGTCCTTGTAGAAGATTTCGACGCCGTCTTTGGTGGTTATAGTGCTCATGAACTCGTGTCCTTTGCTGGAGACTGTGGTGGGATCGATGGTGGCTGCAAGGCCGGAAGCGCGTGACATGGTTGCGAGCGTGACTGCGGCGCCTGCGCTCATCAACACGTTCCGGCGTGTGATCGATGTAAAAGCTTTCGTCATCGTGCGTCCTGCGATTTTTTTTTGAAACTCTCAGGCGAAGACGTCTTCGTCTGACAGGTGCGATATTGCCGCCAGAACCGCGGATCAACAATTGATTGAATAGTGTTGAGTTTGTTGCGTCTGGCGAAACAATCCGCAGCCTCGGCCAGATCATGCGTGGAAGACCCGACTTCAGGAACGTCACCGCTGACCCATGAATCTGCGATGCACCGGCCGGACGCGAGCGCGCACCGTCGTAACGACACAGGCAGCTGGGCTTGGCTTCGTTGCTCACGCGAGGCAGGTTGTGAAAGCGCTGCGTCCCTCAAGGCCCTGCCAGCCACAAAAGGCATGTCGACGATGCAAAGCGCCAAGCGATCAACGTTTGCCGTTATCGTAGTCGTGCTGCGCTTGCTCCAGCTCGGGACCGTAGGTCATGGACCATGTGTAAAGGGCTTCGAACGGTTGCTGAAGCGAACGGCCAAGCGAAGTGATGGTATACTCCACCCCGACCGGTGTCGTCGTGGTCAGCACTTCACGACGGATCAGACCGTTGCGCTCCAGGCGCTTCAACGCCTCGGCGAGCGCCTTGTGCGTGATCCCGTCCAGACGCCGCATGATCTCGTTGAACCGCGACGGCCTTGAGCAAAGAACCGTCAGGATCAGCACCGACCATTTGTTGGCGATCTGCTCCAGCACCGGGCGCGCCTTTTCTACGTTCAATAGTGCCTCGGCTGCGGCAGCTTTGTGTCTTTCAGCAGAACAAGGCTTAACCGGAAAACCTACGTCGGTCCTTCGCATCGATATACTCCATGATATCTGCTTTACATATAGTACGTAATTGACCGTAGGTATAGAGTTTATATCTTCTGCCCATCACTATTGATGGAGTTGATGTGATGAGATTAGCAAACAAGATTTCCCTCGTAATCGGCGGCGTTGGCGGTATCGGCGGGGCCATATCGCATCGCTTTGCCAGCGAGGGCGCAACGGTTTACGCAACGAGCCGCAAGGGCGCAGAGACACAGAGGCAGCCGGGTGGCACTGGCACCATCCGCACCATAAAGGCCGATGCCGGAAACAATGCAGATCTCCAGCGCGTCTTCGAGCAGATCCGATCGGAGCAGGGCCATATCGACGTGCTTGTCGTCAACGCCGGGCTTTCTGAACACGCGCCTCTCGGAGCAATTTCCGAGGATCACTACGATCGAACGTTCGGCCTGAATGTCCGGTCTCTGCTGTTTGCGGCGCAAGGTGCCATTACCTTGATGCAGCCCGGGGCAACGATCGTGCTGATTGGCTCGATTGCCGGCGATATCGGCACCAAGGGCTATGGGGTCTATGGCGCCACGAAAGCTGCAGTCCGTTCGCTCACACGCACATGGGCCAACGAACTCGCTCCCAAGGGGATACGTGTCAACGTCGTAAGTCCTGGCCCAACCGATACCGCGATGATGGCTGCAGCCTCGCAGGAAATTCGAGACGCACTGTCCAGGATGATACCGCTTGGGCGGATGGGCAAACCTGAGGAGGTGGCGGCCGCGGCCCTGTTTCTGGCCAGCGACGAAAGCAGCTTTACGACAGGCGCGGAAATAGCCGTAGACGGAGGCATGGCACAGGTCTGATGCCCATCCCTGTTATCCGCCGGAGACAAACTCGGCGCTAAAAAGCGCGCGAGCCATCAAAGGACCTCTTCCAGTGATGATGGGTGCATCATCACTGGAAGCAAGGCCCAGGTGAGGCGCTGTCTGCAGTGGCTTTTTCCTGCGGGACAAGCCCAAACACAGACAGGCCTTGGGTTCGACCGCCCGCCTGCTGCTTGACTCCTGCAAGCAGGAAGGCACTATCGAGTGCGTGCGTCAGTATCTGGTACAGGCATGACCGGCATCAGTCGATTGGTTCAAACAAGTCTTGTTGTCACACTCCTTCTTCCGGCTGCCACGGGAAGGGCATTTGCTGGAGATAAAGCAGCCGTTGTATCACCGGACAGCTGGGTCGTGACGCTCGGCGCCAGCATCGAATATGGCCCAAAATTTCCCGGATCGAGGCATGACGGTTTCAGCGCCATCCCGTCGTTCGATATCAGGCGCTTTGACGAACCCGATGAGCCGGGTGCTCCCGACGACAGCATCGACTATGGCCTTATTGGTCTTGGCGGCTTCGAAGCTGGGCCAGTGCTCGGTTTTCGCGATTCCCGGTCCCGTTCCGACGACCAGAGGCTCGCCGGTCTTCATGCGGTTCATTGGGACGTGGACGCCGGCGTCTTTGCGCAATATTGGGCAATACCAGACGAGCTGCGTATCCGCACCGAAATCCGCCAGGCGCTGTCGAATGGCAGCGGTCTGGTCGCCGATCTCGGCATCGACTGGTTCCAGTCGTTTGGCGACAAGTGGCTGCTTTCGATCGGACCGCGCGCATCATTCGCCGACGGCGCCTACATGCGCAAATACTTCTCTATTTCGTCAAGCGAAGCAGCCCAGAACGGGGTTTTGCCCGCTTTCGATGCCACCGGCGGCCTGAAATCGGTCGGACTTACCGTTTCGGCGTCTTATGACGTGACGCCGACCCTGTCGCTGCAGCTCTATGACCGGCTCGACAGACTGACGGGCGACGGCGCCGACAGCCCGATCACCTCGAAGCTCGGCGACGCGAACCAGAACATCATCGGCATTTCATTGAACAAGGCCTTCAGCGTCGGCTTCTGACCCGACACCTTCGATTTTCAATGCGATGGCACGGCCGTTGCGATGCACCAGATGCCGATCAGGATCAGACCGCTGCCTGCGAGCTGGAGCACGCTCACCGGCTCGCCGAACGCAAGCCAGGCGACGGCCATCACGAAGACATAGCTGATGGCCGAAAGCGGGAAGGCCTTGCTGATATCGAGCTGTGACAGAACTGTCATCCAGATAGCAAAACAGGCGATCTCAGCAGCGATCGCCGCGAAAAACCAGGGAGACGACAGGATCTGAAACAGCCACTCGCCGTGGGTACGAGCCGCCTCTTCGGCGCTGCGTTTCAACAGCAGCTGCTGGGCTGTGTTCAATAGCGGCACTGCCAACCATATCGGCCGGATCGCATTCACGTCATCACCTCGGCACCGTCATCGCCACTGAAGAAGGGCGATACGGTCTTCAAAACAAGCTGAAGGACCGCATTGCGATGGCGAAAATACATCGCATTGGCCGTCAGGCTGCTACCGAGCCGGACCTTGTTGCGATAGTAGGCCTGACCGCTCTGGTAGCGACCGATACGGTGCCTGAGGCAATATTCGAGGTTGGTGAACCAGCTGAGATAATAAAGGTTGTGGGCCCTGCCCCTAGGGGCATCCATGCAAAAGAACTTGTCGATGAGCCTGGACCCGTCACAAACCATGACATTGGCTGCCAGCAATTCGTCTTCGACGAAATACATCGTGCAGAAGGACCGGCCGGGCATCCCCTTCAGCAGACCCTGGAAATAGGCAGGCGTCAGCTCTTCAAACTGCCATTCGCTGCGTTCTCGCGTCTCCAGATAGAGTTGCATCACGCGAGGCAGCCATTCGCCGAAATCGCTGCGATATTCGATGCGCACGGTGCCGCGGCCCCGGAGCTTGCGCCGCATATCCTTGCGGGTCCCCGCCGACAACCTCGAAAGGTAGTCATCGAGCGTATCGAAGTCGATATCAAGGAACGCTGTCGGCATGCTGACGATCTCAGCATACCCGCCGTCAGACAAAACGCGCGTCACACCCAACGGCAGCGGTAGCGCCAGATCCTTCATCGCGATCAGCGAACAGCCCTCGGCCTGCGCATGCGCTTCGAAAGCGGCGAGAAGCTGCGCAAAGAGCTGTGGCCGGCGACTCTCGGAGATCCGCGGATGAAAGCCGATCATGCCGGTTTCCGTGCAGGGCGAACCAAGGCAGGCCAGGCGCAGCGTCAGAAATTCGGGGAAAAGGCAACGGATCCTGCCCACCGAACGTCTGATGCGGCCGGGCTGCAATGTCGTTTCGAGCGCGTAGCGGCACAAAAAGGCGGGCATCGCGGCAACGATCTCATCGTCTTCGCGCAATACGACATAGCGAAAGTCGAAACCGGCAATGCCGGCCTCCTCCACCACCAGCAGATAGTCATAGGTCTCGATCTCTTTCGAAAAGCAGATGTTCCAGGCGTGCCTGTCCAGCATACGGATGCTCGAAAGCAGTGATGCGACTGGTGAAGGTCCGCCGGATCCGGCATGCTCGGCTGTGCCAATCTCAAGCGCTTGCTGCTGCATGTTCCGCCTCGAAGAATTCGGCTGTCATGTCGGCCACATGCCTGTGCTGGCGATCGACATGGATCATGTGATAGCTGTCATCCAGCCAGCGAAGCTCGCGACGCCCGCCGATATTGGCTGCGATGTACTGGGCGTGCGACGGACCGCTAAGGTCGTCTTCACGTGAATGAACGATCAGCGTCGGCGTTCGCATGTCAGGAAGCCTTGCCTTGAGTGCTCTTCCAAGTTCATGCATCTCGATGAGACCGCGCCCAGGGAAGGTCTCGAGCATGCCCTCGCCGTTCATGCCTGCCACCATGCGACGCATTCGCTCATCCTTGATGCCGAGCGAAGGTGTTTCGCGAAAGTTCAAGCGGCCGATAAAGGGGATAAACGATATCCAGCGGATATGCGGCGAAAACAGCGCGTAGTACCGGGGCACATCCCAGCCGTCGTAATGAAAACAGGGAGAATAAACGGCAACGGCGCGGATCGACATCGGATTGCGCTCTGCCGCCATCATCGCGAGCTTTCCGCCAACGCAGATGCCGGCGGCAAAGACTGCGTCGCACCGCTCGCCCATGAGGTCACTGGCGGCCTCGACACTGTCGAGCCAGTTCTCCCAGCGCGACTTGCGCAGCACCGCCTCGTTCTCGCCATGACCGGCCAAGAGCGGCGCATAGACGCTGAAGCCGCGGCGATGGAGTTGCCGGGCGACCAGCCGCATCTCGGCAGGGGCCCCCGTCAGGCCGTGGACAAGGACAATGCCCCTGCCATTCGTGCCCTCGAGATAGAAGGAAAGTCCCTCAGCCGGCATCGGGAAATTCCCCCGGCTGCCGGTTTTCCTTCGCCATGAAGCCGAGCGCATGGCAGGTGCTGATCACATGCGTGCCGGCCGCAGCCTGGTCCTGCTTGATCTGCTCGTGGAAATTCTTCAGCTTGGTCCAGTGGGTTTTCGGACGATAATGATGTTCGGCGTGATATCCATTGGCGAACCAGAGCCAGTTGTAGAGCCTGTTGTGGCTGCTGACGCCCCAGGCGATCGGTTCGTCAGGGTCGCCGTGCAGATGCTCGTAATAGCCATTCAGTGACGAGAGGCAATTTCCAAGATAATAGAACGGTAGAAAGAACAAGGCAGCCTTCCAGTCGTAGACCAACGCCAGAAGCACGAAGGCGCCAACGCAAACCAGCTCGAAACGCCCCCATCTTGCTTCGGCCGGCCGTTTGCTGGCGATCGCGCGGTGAATGTCACCGATGTCGTCGCGAAAGAAGCTCAGAAACGTGTAGGAAAGGACGTTCTCCGGCTCGCCGTTCTTGCCATGCTTGTAGATCGACAGCATGTCGATCGTCTCGCCCCTGTCGTTGGGCCGGTCGCTATTGCCGGAGTGATGGCGCATGTGCACGAAGTGATAGTAGGTCTGCGAAAAGCCGATCGTCACCGATTCCAAAAGGCTGAAGAGACGGTTCATCCATCTCGATCTGAAATAGGGCGTGTGAATGAAATTATGCGAGATACTGTTGATGTTCCAGGATATCGATAGAGCATAGAGTGACCCAAGCGCCGCCGATAGCCAGAGCGGTCGGCTCTCAAATCCGGCAATCAGGTCGATGTTGAAGGCCAGATGCGCCGTTGCGGCCAGCACCGGAACGATATCCCATTTCGAATAGGCGAAGATTGTCATAGTCCCGTCGCTCCAACACAGACCACGCCAAAGGTCACCAGGGCGATGCCCAGGACATGGCGACGATTGATAGTTTCCTTGAAGATGATCCCGCCCGCGAGCGCGATCGCCGCATAGCTCAGCGCCATCAGCGGAAAGGCGACCGACAGCGCCACTTCCTCAAGCACGCGCGTCCACATTACCAGTTCGACGGCCCAAAGGAGGATGCCGAGCCAGATTACCTTGTTGCGCAGGTCCGCAAACAGCGCACCGGTGGCGCCGCGCTTGAAGCAGATCTCCCGGCCGGTTTCGGCCAGGATGCAGAAGACGATGACCCCGGTCGTCCATTCCGAAAGACCCCCAATCATGGCATCAGCTCCGACAACACCTCCAGCAGCGCATGGTTGGCGGCACTGTTGATGTTGCGCACCGCCGCCTTGTCGCGTCGCCGCAACGGCTGATCGATCAGCACTTCGGCCGTCTTCATTGCACGGGTATAGAGATTGCCGCTGTAATGCGGAGTTGAGTAGTCACCGGTAACATCGGCGCCGATGACGCGATATTTTTCACCGATCTCGCTCAAGAGCCAAAGCACGTAGGGAAGCCGCATATGGCCCTGATCCCAGTTTGTCACCGCATCGGCATTCGTCAGCACGTCCTTGTCGATGGTAATGTAAACCGCCTCGGTCTTGATACGGCCGAGCAACCGGTCGAGGAAATTGGCCTCGCCGAGTTCTGATATCGACTGCCAGTGCAGCGCACCGTCGATCTGGCTGAAGCTCGCTCCAGACCCATAGCTTGATGTCACCCTGCTCGGTGGATGGTCATAAGGGTAGAGTTCCAGCCGTCCATCGGTCAACGGTACAAGATTGGCGCCCTTTTTCTCGGGCGACTTCAGATCATGACTGCAGACGCCGAGGGTAATCACCTTTTCGACGAGCGGCTGCTCCAGCGCCTTGTTAACCCAGGAGCCGCAATGCATGCCATCGCCGAAATGTACCCAGTCGGGGTGATTGTCGATATGGATCACAGTTACGGGCCGGCGGGCACGCTCAAGCGCCAGCGACAGCAACAGCGCCGTCACGTGATGGAAATCGCCAGAACCCATGAAGCAGAGCCGCGATTGATCGCCCGACGGCGACCCTATCCGTGCCAGGCGTCTCCTAAGGGCATCGAGCGCGCGGCGCCGGCCCCAGAGCCTGACTGCGCGCCCGCATTCCTTGTCGCTGACTTCGTGCGCGCCTGCCATTATGCAAGACTGCACAAAGTCGGGCTGCAACTCCAACGCATCATCCAGATGAAGGAGAAGCAGTTGCACCGGACTATCTCCGTTCCGCGCGAGTGAGGAGTTGGTCGAGCAGTGAAATTGCAAGCTCGATCTCGTCATGGCTGATCATCAGGCTTGGTGCAAAGGTGATGACGTTCTTGTGGTAGCCGCCGACATCGAGCACCAACCCATATCTGCGACCGTCGACGACGAGATCGCCCTTCATGCCTTCGTCGCACATCCAGTCGAGCGTCGCCTTGTCAGGCGTGAAAGCATCGTCCCTGCAGATTTCCATCCGCAAGGCCAGGCCTAAGCCGTCCACCTCGCCGACGATCGCATGTTGCGACTGCAAGTCCTTGAGACCCTCGAGGAAATGCGCACCCTTCTCCATGACGCTGGCGCCGAAGTCATTCTCCGACACCATCTTCAGCGTCTCCAACGCGACGGACGTGCCCATTGGGTTGCTTGCAAACGTCGAATGGGTGGAACCAGGCGGGAAAATGGTGGGATTGATCATCTCCTCCTTGGCCCATATGCCAGAAAGGGGATTGAGCCCGTTGGTAATGGCCTTGCCGAACACAAGAACATCGGGCGAAACACCGAAGTGCTCGATCGACCACAACTTGCCTGTGCGATAGACGCCCATCTGGATCTCGTCGACGACCAGCAGAATGCCGTGATCGTCGAGGACCTTCTTCAGCTCGACGAAGAAGTTCATCGGTGGGATGACATAACCACCCGTGCCCTGAATCGGTTCGACGTAGAAGGCGGCATATTCCGACTTTCCCGCCTTTGGATCCCAGACGCCATTATATTCGCTTTCGAACAGACGGGCAAACTTCTGGACGCAATCGTGACCGTACTCTTCCTTCGACATGCCCTTCGGGCCGCGAAAGTGATAGGGAAATTCTATGAACTGCGCCCGCTCGCCGAAATGGCCGTAACGGCGACGGTAGCGATAGCTGGAGGTGATCGAAGTCGCACCAAGCGTTCGGCCGTGGTAGCCGCCTTCGAAGGCAAACATCAGGCTTTTGCCGCCAGTGAAATTGCGGACGATTTTGAGCGAATCCTCCACCGCCTGCGAACCGCCGACGTTGAAATGCACGCGGCCCTTTGAACCGAACTTTTCTTCCATATCTCGGGCGATCAGTGCGGCGAGTTCGACCTTCTCGCGATGTAGATATTGCGACGCGACCTGTGGCAAGCGATCAAGCTGGCGATGCGCAACCTGGTTCAGGCGCTCGTTTCGGTAACCGAAATTGACAGCCGAGTACCACATCTGCAGATCCAGAAATGGCGTTTCGGCCGCATCATAGACGAAGGAGCCCTCGCAGGTTTCGAAGAATTTCGGCTTCTCTGTATAATGCACTGTATCGCCGTGCGAGCAGTAGGTCTCTTCGAGCAGACGAAGTTCGTCTTCGCCAATGACCGGCGCGCGGGTGGGAGCAAGTTTCAGGTTGGAACGCATGAGGTCCTCTTGTTACGCTGATTTCTTCACCGGCAGTGCGGGGCGCCGGCGCGAAGGGATTGAAAGAATGCTTGCGAGAGACCGCTGAACATCGGCGAAACTGTCGTAAGGGAAGAATTCGATGCCCCGGGAGCGGCAATGGTCAGCCAAGTTTGACTTGGCGAAGACAACCGGTGCCTCGTTCGAGACACAAAAGTCGCTGCGTCCATCGCCAACATAGATGTAATCGACCGAGGGGCTGACGACCGCGCATTTGCAGACGCCGGAGCCAGCGTTGCAGCCGCTGCTGATCGCGGGAAAATCGAGATCGTATGCCGATTTCGAAAGCTCGTCGCCCTCTCGGAGCCTGTTTGCAATCACGGGTATGGAGGTGATCTGATGGCGGCGAAGGACGCGACGGATGAAATAGTCAACGCCGTCGCTAACCACGCTCAAGCCGAGCCCGGCGTTGTCGCAGAACCGCTTGAAGGCAATAAAATCGCTGTCGATCTCGACAGTGTCGAGAAAGGCGTTCAGCTCGGCGCGCGTTGCCTCGATCAGCCTGATCTGGCGCTGCATGCATATCGCCGACGTGATCTTGCCGCTGACCCATTGATCCTCGATCGCGCGCCATTCCGGGCGCGCATAGCGCTGGAGCACGAGGTCGGTCACGTCCTCCTTCGATATCGTTCCGTCAAAATCGCAAAACACCTGCATCGCGTGCTCCGTCAAACGTCTGAGGACACGTCTAGAGCGGCGAACTGAAAGCAAGATGAGGCGAAGATGAAATGAAACTGAATTCGGCGCCTCACGCGCCGACAATGTCCAGATCGACCCTTAGGCCCCGTCCCCATTCCGAGGTCCCGAGGCTGAGGGCGATCTCCAGCCGATTGGCGATATCGGCAACGATAGGCAATCCCAGTCCGGCGCCATCGCCGGCGCCCGTATCGAGGCGGTTGAAGCGTTGAAACGCCGCCTCTCTTTGGTCTGGCGGAATGCCAGGACCGCTGTCCATGATGGAAAGCCGCCAGCCGCGCTCGCCGGGCTCGATCCGCACCTCGATCTTTCCGGCATCGCCCGAATACTTGATCGCGTTGTCGAGGAGGTTATCGATCATGATCCGAAGGAGGGCCCTGTCTGTCTGGACCAAGGCCTCCGGCGCACCTCTAAGGCTGACATCGAAGTGGCGTGCATTCAGCAGTACGGCAAAATCGGCAAGCGAGGCGGAAGCGATGTCACGCAGCGACACGGAGCCGAGCTGCAGCGGCTGGTGACTGACCCGCGCCAGGCGCAGGAGCTGTTCAATCAAGTGCATGGCACGCTCGTTGCTGACCACCAGATCCTTCAAAAGCGCTCGCCGCTCATCCTCTGAATCGGCCCGGTCGAAGAGCTGCAGCAAAAGCTTGATGCCGGCCTGTGGCGTGCGCAGCTGATGGGCTGCAAGATCGGAAAAGCGCCGTTCCATCGTCAGCGACCGGCCAAGCCGGCGCAGGAGGTTGTTAAGCGAATGGACAAGCGGCGCAAGGTCCCTCGGCAGACCGGTCGTTGCGATCACCGACAGGTCATCGGGCGTACGCGTCCGGATTTGCGATACCAGCTCCTTCATATTGCTGAGCCCGTTGGTGATCGCCATCCAGATGATGACGGCGATCACAGGGATCAGCACGACAAGCGGGAAAGCCAGGTTGAGAAGAATGTTCTCGACCAGGCCCTCGCGAAGATTGATTTCTTCCGCAACCTCGATGGAAATATCTGTATCAGGGATCGGCAGGGAATAGATCCGCCATCGTGCGCCGTTATTAACGGTCTCTGAAAACCCGGCCTTGAAGCGGCTGAGCCCGGCTGGAAAGGCATTGCTGCTGGCAAAGGCGAGCGTATCGCCCTTCCAGGCACGGAACGAGTGCGCGTCCGCATAATCGTCAGCGTCCTCGTTCAGAGCCAGCTGATTATCCATATTGAAATCCAGGTCGGGTACCTGGATCGTTGGCCGGTTATCGGGCCGGGTGAGCGGATGCTGCATCAGGGACCACAGGACGTTCGCGTCGTTGATCAACTGGGCGTCGTAGATGTTGTCTATTTCTCGTGTCGCGCTGCGATAGGCAAAAAAGCCGACGACAGCGATCGCGACGATCAGGGTCGGCAGGATACGGGCAAAGAGCCGTTGGGTAAGGGTCACTGCCGGCGCTCGACCATGTAGCCGACACCACGGATCGACTGTATGAAATCAGGGCCAAGTTTCTTGCGCAAATTATAGACCGTCACTTCGATCGTGTTGCTCTCCACGGACACCTCAGAATCGTAGAGGGCATATTCGATGTCGCTTTTCGTGACGTAGCGGCCGCTGCGCTCCATCAACAGGCGCAGAAGATGGAACTCCTTTGCGGGCAGGTGAAGTTGAACCCCATCGCGACGCGCAACCATCGCGGCCGGGTCAATCTCGACGTTTGCGCAACGGATGACCGTTTCGTTGCGCCCCTGCCTGCGGCGCAACAGCGCGCGGATGCGCGCCAAAAGCTCATCCAGATCAAACGGCTTCGTCAGATAATCGTCGGCTCCCTCGTCCAGGCCGGCAACCCGGTCGCGCACACTGTCGAGCGCGGTCAGCATGAGAACGGGGATGCCATTGCCACTCTGGCGAAGAGCCCGCAGCACATCAAAGCCACTTGCCTTCGGCAAGTTAACATCCAGGACCAGCGCGCCGTAGTCATTGTATTTGAGGACATGGAGCGCCGTTTCGGCATCACGGAACCAGTCCACGCCATAAGCATGCTTCTCAAGTGCCTTTTTCAGGGCCGACCCAAGAATGTCGTCGTCCTCGACCACCAGTATACGCAATGGAACGTCCTTGCTGCTCCCTGTCAGATCGGCTTATGTTCTCTCGAAATGAGGCTGAAATCCGGCCTGAGATTGGCGCGAGCGGATCTGTTTGGCGCAGGGGTCGGGCCCTGTCGGCCGGACTGCACCGACTGCCTCGTGGGAGCTAACCGGCCTTTCGTTCCAGAACGCTTTGGCGCGCATGATATCGTGTCGACATGTGCTTGTGGGTCTGCCGCGTAACGGCGGCCACACGACCATCGCGGGCTGCGACGCCTCCGGCTTTCGCGTATGAGATGTAAGCATTTGAAATTGCTTTACCAAGCCGGTTAGCGGGACCTTAAAGGCAGGGTGCTAGAAGTCGCACATGTCCTCTTTGGTACCTTTGTGCATGATAAAGACAGTTAGGCGCATCTTCGCATGCCGTTCGGGAAATTTCGGGTTATTGACGGCAATCCTGATTACGCCCCTGGTCGGGGCCGCCGGCATGGCTATCGATTTTTCGCACGCGCTGGAGATTCGCACCCAACTCTTTGACGCTGCCGACGCTGCAGCGGTCGGGGCAGTCGCGGAAAAGTCTTCGGCCGTTACTCAGGCCATGGCAATGCCGGCTGACGGCTCCATATCTGTCGGCGAGAGTGAAGCGCGCAAACTGTTCACGGGACAGATGTCGGGAGAAGCCGCGTCGCTACCGATCGACCTGTCAGTGACAGTAACGCGCAACTTGAACAAGGTCACCTCCAACATCGCCTTCAAGACATCAATCCCGACGACCTTCATGGCGATATTTGGTAAAACCAGTATTGAGGTGTCGGGTACCGCCAGCGCCGAATATCAAACCGCGTCCTTCATGGATTTCTATATCCTCATCGACAACACACCTTCAATGGGTGTCGGCGCTACGGCAGCTGATGTCACCAAGATGCAAGCCAACACATCCGACAGTTGCGCCTTTGCCTGCCACGATATCGCAAGCGGCAACAAGAGCTACTACAATCTGGCAAAGTCGCTCGGAGTGACCATGCGTATCGACACGGTCCGCCAGGCGACCCAGCAGTTAACGACGACGGCAAAGAGCACGCGCGTCACGAGCAACCAGTTCAGAATGGGAGTTTACACCTTTGGCACCAAGGCCGAGGATGCGAAGCTCACCACCATTTCAGATCCCACCTACGATCTGGATCAAGTTCGATCATACACAGATGCCGTCGATCTCATGACCATTCCAAGTCAGGGATACAACAGTGATCAGACAACAAGCTTTGACAGTGCTCTGACGCAGATGAACACCATCATCACCACGCCGGGCAGCGGCAACACGTCCGCTGACCCGCAGAAGATCCTGTTCTTCGTGGCGGACGGCGTCGGCGACAGCTACAAGCCATCCACTTGTACCAAGAAAACCACCGGCGGTCGCTGCCAGGAGCCGATCGACACGAGTTTCTGCGCTCCTTTAAAAGCGCGCGGCGTCAAGATTGCTGTCCTCTACACGACCTATTTACCGCTTCCGAAGAACAGTTGGTACAATACCTGGATCTCGCCGTTCCAGAGCCAGATTCCTGCTAAAATGGCGGAATGTGCGTCCCCTGGCCTCTATTTCGAAGTGACACCGACCGACGGCATCGCGGATGCAATGAAAGCTTTGTTCCTCAGGGTTATCAGGCAGCCGCGCTTAACGTCCTAGTGATTGCGGTCTGATGGTCGATCCCCTTAAGTCGGCTTTGCCGTGCAGCTTGCTCGATCAAAGGCGCCTTGTAGTGCGCATGTCAGTCGCCAAGGTCACGAGAGACAGCACGACTGTTAGTGGCGCGTATTTCGAGGCTTGGGCATAGGAAGAACCTTTAGACCTTCCCTGCTATCGACGATGAAGCCCGACCGTGTTCTTGAGTATGCGATCGAACTTTTGCCGGGTGTAGCCGAGATCGTAAGCCGCCTTCGAGTTTGGCGCTCAAAGCCGGTGTCGGCCGAGTAGCCAGAAGGTAAAAACGACAATCGGCATCAAGGAGAGCGATGCCAGCTGCCACAACCCGTCGCTCGAAACTGACGTCTCGTCATCGGCTCCCAGAAACACTGTCCCTCCCAGGAACACCAAAATTGCGACAACGGTGGCGGCCGGCAGGCCGTACATTATCCAATGATTGGTCCGGTTGCGATCGTCGCCATCTCCCATGAGCAATCCCTTCTCCTCGGGCATAAGGCGGCCGTTTGCAGACCGTCGCGGACATCGACAGGGACGGTAGCCGGGCTGCGACACGCAGCCCGGCAATTCACATCAGGATTTCGGAAGCAGAACTTTATCAATAACGTGGATGACGCCATTTGACTGTTTCACGTCTGCGATGGTCACGGTCGCAGTGCCACCGGTCTCATCGGTGAGGGTGATCTTTCCCATGTTTTCCTTGGCCTTGATCACACAACCTCCGACCGTCTTGATGTCATGCTCGCCGCCATCGTCCTTGATCATCTTCGCGACCGTGCTTGCCATTGCTTCGGCAGCAACCACATGACAAGTGAGGACCTTTGCCAGCTTTTCCTTGTTTTCGGGCTTCAACAGCGTCTCGACAGTACCCTTCGGAAGGGCGTCGAAAGCTTCGTTGGTCGGCGCGAACACCGTGAAGGGCCCCTTCCCTTCCAGCGTCTTTACCAGCCCGGCCGCTTTGACCGCAGCGACCAGGGTCGTGTGGTCTTTCGAATTGGAAGCGTTCTGGACGATATTCTTGTCTTCATACATCGCCGCACCGCCGACTTTAGGATTGGCAGCGTTAGCACCCATAACTCCCGCCAAACCGATTGATAGTGCGACAGCCGAAGTTACCAAAAGCCTGTTCATGATGGTCTCCTCTCGTTGCCGGTCTCTTGCCCGGTCGCCTGTCTACGCATCCTCACGATTTCGGTTTGATTTTTTTCAAGACGCGTCCCGGTCGCCACATAAAGCGATGCGATCACCTCGATATGTTGAAACCCGCGTGTATCAGCACGACAACATAGGACAGAACAACGAGTGCCGTGACTCTTGAGCGCAGCCGTAGATACCAGCGGAGATCTGCACGATCAGACAAAAGCGAGAAATCGCAAGCGAGAAGCACGAGGTAGAGCGCCATCTGGATCGAAAGACCGAGCGCGGGTGATCCGATCAAAACGCTTGCAAAGGAAGCCAACGCCAACACGTTACTCAGCACAATGATACCGAGACCAGACGCCGAAGCCTGCGCGCCGCCCCACAACGCTCCGGCCATGAACGCTGCAATAATGGACCCGTAAGCAGCAAAAAGTTGCGAGGCCGCGCCGACTTGAAGGATTACTGGCAGTACGAGCAACCAGAATGGCAGCGCACCCAGATAGGTGAGGACCGTCGAAACGCCGCGTACCGTCGCTTTCATTCCTGTTCTCCAATCGCTGCGAGGATGGCATCCGCAAGCTTCGAGCCGCTCATGAATGCTGCCTCGACACGACCTCCAATACACCAGTCGCCACAAGCGCCAAGCTGATTGCCTTCATCGAGGAGAAAAGGCTGGCCGGCAGCCTCTATGACGTCGGCATCGCGCCAGCGGTGAATGACAACTGTTCGAGTTTCGGCCGGCTTCAGGGGCATATGACGCTTTAAAGCCTCAACCATCGTCCGGCGCACGATATCGAGCGATACATCGATGTTGGCGTCCGCCCATGACGCCGTTGCGTTGACGACCAGGGTCGGGGACGATGCGCGACCTGGCTTAGTGTGATTACGAGCGATCCAGCCGATGACAGGATCCGACAGCCAGGCAGCCTTGAATGGCAATCTGGCATCGTCCAGCATTCTCATCATCAACGTGAAACAGCCACTCATTGTGACCCCCGTCAATGTTCGATGGTGCGAGAACAGCTCAGGCATCAGCATGGCCGCCTGTCGGGCAGGCGCTGCTACGACCACCCAATCAAATGGCCCATGCGAGGCATGACCAGCGTTGACATACCAGCTACCGGGTTTGCCTGTAATTTTGCCCGCAGACGTATGCAGCCGGAGATCAAGACCGACCGACATTGATTTTGCGAGAGCGTCCATCTCTGGAATAGCGACGTACCGTGTGGGGTCCAAGGCAGCCGTCTTCGGTAAACCATTGTCCGGTAAGGTCATGGGAGCGCAGGTCCAAACAGCGACCAGGCCGGCCTCACAAGCTGCCTTCACCTGCCTGGAAAAACTTGCATCACGCACTGTGAAATACTGTGCGCCATAGTCGAACGAGCTGTTATCGACCCGACGTGTCGCCATCCGGCCGCCGACGCCTCTTTCCTTTTCGAAAACCGTTACGTTCGCGGACTTCGACAGCGATCGGGCAGCAGCAAGACCGGCCATTCCCGCACCAATAATACCAACGCGTTGCATCGCGACCATATTCGTTCGCCGTGATCAATGACGGTTCACTGTACGGTTCTGCGCCGAAACAGATCAGAAACCACTGTTCAGCTCAACGCCTGTTTGATCCACCTGTGCTTGGTCAGCGTAACACCAGCCTGACAGATTGAGGAGAAAGTGAAATGGACGCGGTGGTGACCAAAAGCGAGCTTACGCCAGATCCGGAACGGCCGACCCAATTGGAAGTAGAAGCGGCCGTGCGTACGTTGATCCGTTGGGCTGGCGATGATCCGTCACGCGAAGGGCTAATGGAAACACCAAGACGCGTGGCAAAGGCTTATCGCGAGCTCTTCTCGGGGTACGATGTTGAACCTGAAGACATTCTGGCCAAGACATTCTCAGAGGTCGGTGGGTACAGTGACATGGTCCTCGTCAGGGATATAGAGTTTCATTCGCACTGCGAGCACCATATGGTCCCGTTTCATGGGGTTGCCCATGTTGCTTATATTCCCGATCATGGAGTTCTTGGACTGTCAAAAATTGCAAGGCTGGTCGATCTCTACGCCCGCAGGCTTCAGACGCAGGAGACGATGACGGCTCAGATTGCGCAAGCCCTGGACGAGAGCTTAAGACCCAAAGGTGTCGCCGTGATGCTTGAAGCTGAGCACATGTGCATGGCAATGCGCGGGATCCAGAAAAACGGCGCCAGGACCATAACCACGTTCTTCACCGGCCAGTTCCAAATGTTTGCGTCAGATCAGGCGCGCTTCATGCAGCTGGCGCGCCAGCGATAGAGGGGGTCTTGGGGCGCACGTAACATTGCAGCATGCGCAGCGACTAGCCCTGCTCCAAGCGGTAGCGCAGCTGGAAATCGTGATCAGGATGCCGGTGCATTTGACGGTTTTATGGCACTCCTGCACCTCACCGGCCTCACCACCGGCATGCGGGCCGCGTTGCGAAACCTGTGGCCTCCAACCGGCTCATGTTTCGAACGTCGCCTTGCAAAGGATCGTCCAATGACCGACCGAACTCGCCCGGTACCTCAAAGCCGTCTTAGCCGACTTGCTGCTTTGGGAAAGCTCGCCGGCGGCGTTGCCGCCGGAGCTGTGGGAGAGGGGCTGGGGCGTCTGGCGCGGGGTGAACGGCCGCATCTTTCAGACCTTGTTCTGACACCATCAAACGCCTTGCGTGCAGCAGAGCAACTATCGCGACTGCGAGGTGCAGCAATGAAGCTAGGCCAGATGTTGTCGCTTGACCCCGGCGACATCCTGCCCCGGGGACTTACCGCAATCCTTGCTCAACTTCGTGAAAATGCTCACACGATGCCGCTGCGTCAACTCGAGGGCGTGCTCAGGAATGCCTGGGGAAGCAACTGGCGATCCAGGTTTGCTCGCTTCGATATGGCCCCGATCGCGGCTGCCTCGATCGGTCAGGTTCACCGCGCCCGGCTTGCGACAGGTCGCGAGCTCGCTGTCAAGGTTCAGTATCCCGGCGTCGCTAAGAGTATCGATTCCGATATTGATAACGTTGCTGCGATCCTGCGCATGTCCGGCCTTGTTCCGGCAAATCTGGATCTCGGCCCCCTGCTCGCGGAGGCAAAACGTCAGCTGCGGGAGGAGGCCAATTATTTGCGCGAGGCGGAGCAGATGAAACACTACAGGGCGCTGCTCGAAGACGACCCACGATTTCTGGTACCGGCTCCGGTCGATGACCTGCTTCATGAGACTGTCTTGCCGATGGACTACATGGCCGGTTCAAAGATCGAGACCTTGACCGATGCCCCGCAGCAACACCGCAATCTCGCTGTAACTGCGCTTCTTGATCTTGTTCTTAAGGAACTGTTCGAGTTCAAACTCATGCAGACTGATCCCAATTTCGCCAACTATCGGTTTCAGGCCAATACAGGCAAGATTGTCCTACTCGACTTTGGCGCAACGCGGCAGCTTGCACCTGATACCGCCGAGCAATACCAGGCTTTGCTTGGTGCCGGCCTTGCTCGCGATCGCACCAAAATCCGACAGGCCCTGTTGACCATGGAGTTTGTTTCTTCTGCGCAGATTGCGAACCACAGCGCCGCGCTCAATGAAATAATCGATATCGTCCTTCGGCAATTGGCAAGACACGACCGTTACCAGTTCGATTTTTCAGATCGAGCCTTCGTCAAAGCCATTCGGGAAAAGGCGGAACCGATCATTGCAGATCGAAATACGTGGCGCGTGCCGCCACCAGACAAGCTGTTCGTACAGCGCAAGATAAGCGGCACGGTTCTGCTGGCGGTAACCCTGCAGGCCAAAGTGCCACTCGAGGTGATGCTTGACCGCTACAATCCGATGAATGGCTGAGATCTAAAGCATAAAACAGTCAGTCGGCACCATCCAAATGCAGCCAGTGGCGTAAGAGCATCAAGGAGATCATGATGCAAATGCTCACACACAACGCGCTACCGGATGATGACGGATTTTTTGGAAGATTCGGGGGACGCTTTGTGCCCGAAACGCTGATGCCCCTCCTGATCGCCCTGAGCGAAGAGTGGCAGAAAGCGAAAACAGATGCATCATTCTGGCAACAGCTCGACATGTTGTCTCGACATTATGCTGGAAGACCGAGCCCACTCTACTATGCGGAAAGACTGACAGGCCGACTGGGAGGGCCTCGTATCTATCTGAAGCGAGACGAGTTGAACCACACCGGTTCGCACAAAATCAACAACTGTCTCGGCCAGATCCTGGTTGCCCAACGCATGGGCAAGACCAGGATCATTGCGGAGACCGGTGCAGGCCAGCATGGCGTGGCCACTGCGACGATGGCCGCGCGGTTCGGTCTCGAATGCGTGATCTACATGGGCGAAACTGATGTCGAACGGCAGGCTCCCAATGTGTTTCGGATGAAGCTGCTGGGAGCCGATGTACGCCCGGTCCGCTCTGGAAACGGGACCCTGAAGGACGCTATGAACGAGGCGCTCCGCGACTGGGTCTCAAACATCGATGACACCTACTATCTCATCGGCACAGCCGCCGGTCCCCATCCCTATCCAGAGATGGTCCGAACCTTGCAATCCGTCATCGGGCGGGAGGCACGCGAGCAGATCGTAGAACTTGAAAAACGGCTTCCCGATCTATTGGTGGCCGCTGTCGGTGGTGGCTCCAATGCCATCGGCTTGTTCCATCCCTTCCTAGCCGACCGCGATGTGGCGATGCTTGGCGTCGAGCCCGCCGGAAAAGGTTTGGACACGTCGCAACACTGCGCCTCACTGACACGGGGAAGTCCTGGAGTTTTGCATGGCAACCGCACTTACCTCTTGCAGGACGAAGAGGGTCAAATAAATGAAGGACACTCGATCTCCGCTGGGCTGGACTACCCCGGGGTCGGCCCAGAGCACTCGTGGCTGAAAGACACAGGGCGCGTTTTCTACAGCTCCGCGACAGACGCTGAGGCTTTGAATGCCTTTCAATTCCTGTCTACGATCGAGGGGATCATTCCGGCCCTGGAGCCTTCGCACGCAATTGCAGAGGTGATGAAGATCGCGCCGCGCATGGAGCGCGACGAGATCATAATCGTCAACCTTTGCGGCCGCGGCGATAAGGATATTTTTACTGTGTCGGGCCTTCTGAAGCTGGAATAGCAGCTATCGATGGTAAGAACGATCTGCCCCGTCCCGAAACCTCATATTGGGACTGCAAAAACTCTTCCGTCCTTGGCCGGCAGTCCGGACTGGCAAGGTTGAGTTTTTTAATCGACCCTCGCAACGTCTATCCGGCAATCACATGATGCGGTCAGCAAGCACGCTTCTCCGATCAAACGTTGGCGGGACCGGAATAGCAACGGTCCTGGCGCCGCAAGTGCAAGTGCAGATGGCGGTGCCATGCTGACTGAGGGGCGACCGCCAGCTTGATTCTCATTCTTCCAGCAGAATAAAGGCGTGGGCCACCAGGCCCCTTGCGAAAGCGTTGTCTCTTCTGTCGATATAGCAGACTACAGCCGGAGAGGACCTCGACGCCCCGTGGGCAGTGCCAGACGTATTCGTCCTGCGTCAGCCCAGGCGATTTGCGGACGACCGCGCCGGACACCTCCCGGCGCGTATACAAAACTATAGCTGCTCCGTCGGGTTCGGCTATGTCCTGTGCGCGGTCTTCGTCCGCAGCAAGCTCCAGACGATGCCTGTTCCGATGATCAGGAACGTGATCCCAAGCGATACTGCTGCGGGAAATTTTTCCAGACCGAGCAGATCGGCCACGAAGACCTTCGACCCGATGAATATCAACACGATCGCAAGAGCCGGCTTGAGGTACTTGAACCGATGGATCATGGCAGCCAGCGCGAAGTACAGGGCGCGAAGGCCGAGAATGGCAAATATATTCGACGTGTAGACGATAAACGGATCTGTCGTGATCGCGAAGATCGCCGGCACCGAGTCGACCGCAAAAATTATGTCGGCCAGTTCCACCATGACGAGCGCCATGAATAGTGGCGTCATGAACCAGACCAGCCTGCCCGTTTTCGGATCGGGCTTTCTGACAAAGAAGTTTTGGCCATGGTGCTCATCTGTGACGTTAAAGCGGCGACGAAGGAGCTTGACCACCGGTTGTCGCCCATCTCGGGTAGACTATCGCCCACCCACAGCATCTTGACGCCAGTGACGATCAAAAAAGCCGCGAATGCATAGAGTAGCCAGGAAAATTGCGATACAAGCGTCGCACCGAGGCCGATCATGATCGCGCGAAGGACTATAACGCCGAGGACGCCCCAGAAGAGCACTCGATGCTGATAGATCCGGGGGACGGCGAAAAATGAAAAAATCAAGGCGATAACGAACACGTTGTCGAGCGCCAGCGTCTTTTCGACGACGAAGCCAGTCAGATAATTGATCCCCGGTTCGGCGCCGAGCTGCCACCAGACCCACCCTCCAAAAGTGAGTCCCAGCCCGATATACATCGACGACAGGATAAAGCTTTCGCGTACCGAAATCTCCCGGTCGTGGCGATGCAGAACGCCCAAGTCGAATACGAGAAGCGCCAAGACAATAGATAGGAACGTCAGCCACATCCAAAGTGGCTTGCCGAGCCAATCGACAAGAAGGAAGCCGTAATCCACATTTCTCTCCGACCGGTCGTTCGATACTGAATACGACATCCGACATCGCGAGAGGACCGGCTTCTCTCGCCAGAGGGGCCCGGACTGCAGGGCTCGTGGGGATGTGCCGGATAAGGCACGTCTGTTTGGCGACTTGGTTTAGCGAGCCGTCTCAACTCGGTTCACGCCCAGCGCTAACGCGTTTCTGACCAGGTCGCCGGTCCGTTACATATCCTCGAGCAGAAGAACTCGGGACATGCTGCGGCGGCGGACGACCGGAACGGTCACTGAATGTCCATCTCGGTTGCGCCGCTCGATATAGTCGACACGGTCACGCTTGCGCACGCGCGACCTCTTCCCGTTCGAACGCTGGATCCCAGTTGAGATGAGCTTGCGCTGAGCCTCCCGGCGCGACGGGCTGTTGTCGTGGAATGTAACGTTATCGTTCATCTTCGCCTCCTGACACTTTTTTCAGGACAGAGGTGGAGAGCAGTTCATGATAGCGCCAATTGATTGTTGTAATCATTGCGATAGCATGCTTCTATCGCGCAATGCCTTTTCGTCCGTCCTTTCGCCAGTTGGAATATGTGATTGCGGTAGCTGAAGCTCGGCATTTCGGTGCGGCTGCGCGTCGGTGTCATGTTTCCCAGCCGACGCTCTCGGTACAGGTGAGCGCGGTGGAAGACGGCCTGGGGATCCAGCTATTCGAGCGGACATCCAGCGGCGTAATCACGACGAAAACCGGTGAACAATTCGTGCATGGCGCCCGTATCACCCTCGCCGCAATCAACGATCTCCTTGACGCCGTTGGCCAAAGCGCCAAAACCCTCGGGGGTCTGATCAAGCTTGGAACCTCCCCGAGCTTTGGTCCTTATTTTTTGCCGACCTTTCTTCCCACGATCCATGCGGAATTTCCGGAGCTCAGGATATACATCACGGAGGATCGCCCGGCAGCGATCGAGAGCGCGGTGGTCGAGGGTATCCTCGATTGCGGGATAGGACCGGCTCTGACCGACAACACGCTGACATTCATTCCGATCGGGCGGGAAAAGCTTTATCTGGGAATACCCCGGGAGCATCGGCTTGCGGGGGCGCGGGTCGCCCGGGTGGCGGACCTTCGAGGAGAGACATTGCTCGCTCTGGGCAGCGGTAACAGGCTTTTCGAAAATGTCAGACATCTTGCTGACGCCTCCGGCGCCCAAATCGTCGACGACTATGAGGGAACGAGCCTTGACGCTATTCGGCACATGATGTCGATCGGCATGGGCTGCTCGCTCTTTCCCGAGCTCTACGCTCGATCAGAGTTTCGTCAATCTGAAGACGTTCTGCTGCTCCCATTCGTAGACTGGCAGGAGACGCGGACCATCGGGTTCTACTTCCGTGATGGCAGCGGCCGAAAAAGCCACTTCGAGGCGCTCGCACGGCATGGGAAGAATGCTGCGCGAGCGCTCGGGCTGCTTGAGGCCTGAGCCTCAGTGAGAGGAAAAACTGAACAGTGCTGTCACGGCCTCGATTGCGATGCGGTCTGCGATGTATCATCTGGTGTCCGCCACGCCGCCAGGTCGCCACCCTCGATCTTACTTGCGCCAATGATAAACTCAAATTCATGATCCAAAAGGTGTGGCTGCGGCCCGTAATTGAATGCAAATTGGATATTTCCGATGCGCCGCATGCGCACATGCTCAGGTAGGGCCTGAGGCTTCAATCCAGCCTCGTCGCACAATTGCGTGAGTGTCGATCGCAGAAGATTTTCGCTGGCCCAAACAGAAAGGTAGAAGTGATTGTTGTTCTGCGTCAGCGCAGGCCTTCCATCATCGAAGCGTGCGAGCACATTGGCCCCTGTCTGAAGATGCTCCTCCCACCTGGTTCCAAGCCCGGAAACCCGCCCATCGATGGAGCGGGAGAGACCGGGGCGCATCGAGCCGACTTGCGTGACCCGGACCCCGGTCAGATCGGCGAGCGGACCGGGCGCGAGGTTTTGAGGAATTTTGAAATTGCGGTCGCGCGAACCTGTACGGGGGCCGTATAACACCTTGCCCGTCGCTCGCAAAAGCGCCCGGTATGCCTCGTCAGATACGTGCATGAGGCATGGTACGAGTACAACGGCATAGCCCTCGAGAGAGGCGCCTGGCCTCACGAAATCGACGTCAAGCCCCAGACGCCGAACGCCCTCGTACCAGCGGAAGGCAAGTTCGTCGTACCTGAAATCTTTGCCCTGCGGCTGGATCATGGTGGCCCAGTATGTCTCATAGTCATAGACGAGAGCGACGGAAGCCTGCCCTGTTTGCGGCAGAGCGCCGATCTCTTGCAGCTCGCGCCCTACGATTTTTGCCTCTTCTCCGCCGACAGAGAGTTCGTCGAGCCCAGCCAGATTGAGGCCGGCATGCATCTGCTCTTGAGCGAAAGGCGCCTGCCGCCAGCGAAAGTAGCTGACGACTTCAGCGCCGTGGGCTAGCGCTTCCCACGTCCAGAGGCGGACCATGCCTGGCTTGGGCACCGGGTTCCAGGGCGCCCAGTTGACGGGACCCGGTTGCTGCTCCATGACCCAGAAGCGGCCTTTGCCCACGCCCCGATAAAGATCATGATGAAACGCGGCAATGTCAGGATGAGAGGTCTCAGCCCAACGGTCTCTCTCCGTCTCGTTGAAGGGAAACTTCTCCACGAAGCCGATGGGATAGCTATCCCAGGACGCCAGATCGAGATTTTCCGCAACCTGCCAGTGATCGAAGTCGTTTACGAAGCCCATGAAGTTGTGCGTGATCCAGCGGCCAGGCGAGTTACGTCGAATGATTTCGCACTGCATTTTGTCATAGGCGGCAACCTGATCGGAATGGAATCGCCAGAAGTCGAGCCTTGCCGCCGGGTTCGCCTCGGTTACGGTCATGTTTGGGAGACAGACCTCTTCGAATGAGTTGACCTCCATGGACCAGAATACCGAGCCCCAGGCCTCGTTCAACTGATCCGTCGATTGGTAGCGCAATCGCAGCCAGCGCTTGAAGGCAATGAGGTCCTCTGCCCCCCAGGAAAGGGTCGTATCGTGGCAGCCGTATTCATTGTCTGTCTGCCAGCCGACGACGCCTGGATGTTCACCGTACCGTTTGCTGACGGCCTCTACGATGCGACGCGATTGCGCCCACCAGACGTCTGATGAAAACGTGTAGTGTCGCCGCGAGCCGAAGCCGCGGGTTCGACCATGCTCGTCGACAGGTGCTATGGACGGATGGTCGTCCATAAGCCATTTAGGCGGCGTCGCAGTCGGTGTGCCCAGGACGATTTTGAGGTCTGCGGCATGCAGGACGTCTATCGCACGATCAAGCCAATTAAACTGGAAATCGCCACGCCTGGGCTCCAGTCTTGACCAGGCAAACTCACCGATCCTGACGAATGATATGCCGATCTGCCGCATACGCTCGGCATCAGCTTTCCACCGGCTTTCATGCCAGTGTTCCGGATAATAGCAAACACCAAGCATCAGCGCGTCAGATCCCCATTGATAACTGCGACACCATTAGCGTCGAAGACGTGACAAGCCCGGGCGGGAATGGCAACGGCGATTTTGTCGCCCGGTCGTGCTGTAGAAAGGCCATCAGCCTTGGCGGTTATCCCGCTGTTTTCTGTAAGCGTTATGTGAAGCATCGTCTCCGATCCCAGCCGTTCGGCGAGCCTTACCGTTCCGTCGAGCAGCACGTCGCCTTCCTGGCTTTCCAGATGTTCCGGCCTGATGCCCAAAGTAACTTCTTGACCCGAGCGCACCGCACCGCTTCCCGCGACATCGATCGACGCTCCGCCAGGCAGCGTCACTCGTATGCCGCCATCTATCGCCGATGCTACCGCCTTGAGAAAGTTCATTTTCGGGGAGCCGATAAAGCCCGCCACAAACATGTTCTTGGGACGGTGATAGAGTTCCATAGGTGTCCCGACTTGCTCGACCAGGCCAGCCTGAAGCACAACGATTTTATCGGCCATCGTCATGGCCTCCACCTGATCGTGCGTCACGTAGATCATGGTGGATTTCAAGTCCTGATGCAGCTTGCTGATTTCGGTGCGCATCTGAACACGCAGCGAGGCGTCGAGATTCGACAGGGGTTCGTCAAACAGAAAAACTTCCGGATTACGGACGATCGCACGACCAATGGCGACGCGCTGGCGCTGGCCTCCCGAAAGTTGCGAGGGCTTTCGATCGAGTAGAGCCTCAAGCTGCAGCATTACAGCGGCCTGCCGTATCCGCTCGGTGATCATCGCCTTCGGATGGCCGGTCATCTTCAAGCCGAATCCGATATTTTCTGCGACGGTCATGTGAGGATAGAGCGCATAGGACTGAAAGACCATCGCGACGCCGCGCTGCACCGTACCGACCCGTGTCATGTCCTTGCCGTCGATCGCGAGCTTGCCCGACGAAATGTCTTCAAGACCGGCGATCATGCGCAGGAGCGTGGATTTCCCGCAACCGGACGGTCCGACAAAAACGCAAAACTCTCCGTCCGCTATATCAAGGTCGACACCTTTGATCACTGCGGCTGAGCCAAAGCTTTTGGTCACGCCTTCCAGCGTCACAGCACCCATTCAATGCACTCCTGCTACGGGTTCAAGTTCAAGGATCAAGCCGCTCTCCGGTCTCAGCATTGGCAGCGGCAGTCCCAGCTCGGTGAGGTCCGGGATCGAGAACGAAAGCTCGCCCCTCAATAAACGACGCTGCATGTCCGACACTCGGATGAAATCGGGTTCTGCAGGGTGGATCGCCTTGACCCTCCACGAGCGGTCGTCATGTTGAGGCGCCGGCACCCTCAGCGGCGGAGGCTGCTCTGCGACCATCTGCGGCCCCTGCGCGACGAACACTGCCATGCGGTCGTTGTCCGCTGCCCCCCAGACGTAGCGGCCATCTTCAGGCGCCATCCGGAACTGTGCGTCCGGAGCATGAAGCAGCGGCCGCAAGTCCTTGTGCAGTTTGATCCAGCGCGACAATTCGACCCTGTCGTCCTCGGAGAGAGCGACCGGATCCAATTCGACGCCCAGATGGTAGGCGAGCGCGACGATCGCTCTGAAGGAAAGCGACAAACGACGAGCCGTCTGGTGGTTCGGCGAGGCTGCGATATGCGCCCCCAGGATCTCGGGCGGTAGCAAAGACGACGCACCGCGTTGAATCTCCAACCGCTCTAGCGCGTCAGTGCAGTCCGATGTCCAGACCCGGTGCGTGTAACGAAGGACGCCGAAGTCTATCCGTCCGCCTCCCGAAGCGCAGGATTCGATCTCCACATGCGGGAAAGCCGACCTAATGCGGTGCATCAGAGTATACACCGCTTGCGTCTGCGCAGAGGTTCGCGCCGTGCCGTCGCGGCCGCCCACATGGGTCAAGTCGCGATTCATGTCCCATTTCACGTATGATATGGCGTGCTTCGAAAGCAAAGCCGAAATCGCCCCGTAAAGGTATTCGCCGACCTCCGGCCTACTGAGGTCGAGAACCAACTGGTTCCTGGAGAGGAGCAATGGGCGACCGTCAACCTGAAGAACCCATTCGGGATGAGCCCTGAACAGGTCGGATTGAGGACTCACCATTTCAGGTTCGAACCAGATGCCGAATTCCATCCCCAGTCCAATGACATGATCGACAAGCGGCGTCAGGCCATCGGGATACTTGCGGCTGTCGACAGTCCAGTCGCCGAGGCTTGTCGTGTCGTCGTCCCGCTTGCCAAACCAGCCGTCGTCGAGCACGAAACGCTCAATCCCGAGTGCCGCCGCAGCGTCTGCCTGCGCTTTGAGCGAATCCAGACGGTGATCGAAGTAGTTCCCCTCCCAAGTGTTCAACATGACCGGACGAGGCTTCATTATCCCCTTGGGCCAGAGCAATAGCTCATCACGGACGAACGCATGGAAGCAGGCGTCGTCGCTGCAAGCGTACGCGACTGGGCTGCTATAGGTCGCGCCCCTCTTAAGCCTGATCTCGCCCGGCTCGAAAAGCTCGCCAAGGTGGACAAGACGCCGGCCGTCGTCGAGAACATCCACGGCGATCACGTGATTGCCACTCCATCCAAGATGGAACAAGAGGTTTTGCGTTCCTACCTCTACCGAGATAAGTGGAGGCTTGTCGTGGGACGTTCGCCCGCGTCTGTTTTCCTGTAGCCAGAGCGAGTGATCGACGCGACACGACCTCGATTGGAACTCGCGTCCCCACATGCCCGTGAAGTAATTCAGCGTAGCCTCCCCCTGCGGAAGAAGAAAGCTCGCGGCCATGCAGCGATCCACCGTGTATTCTGCGCCGCGGTTCGTGAGGAAGGTCGACATGGACAGGACACCAGAGTTACTCATACAGATGTTGATTGCGATCTCGATCGCCGCCACCGGATCTACGGCGTGCAGAGTAGTCGTCGATCCGTCGTGCCTGGCCTTCCAATCCCGGAACTGTAGAACGAAGTCTCGTCCGTCACGATGGCCTGAAATGGCAGGCCAACCGAAATAACCGAGGCCTCCTGTCGGTAGAAGGACCGCCGAAGGCCCGGCCTCATCCATGCCGTTGACCCGGCTCGACCGCATATCGTCGCGCCAAATCCGGCCCGTCGCAGCTTTCAACCCAAAGGAAATGATTTCCGGCATCCCTGCTGTGGGTAGACCAATTACGAGGGAAAGCGGGCCGCTCGTCATTGTGACGATCTCAGTCATCCTTTGGTTGCTCCAAGAGTAAGCCCGGCGATGAAGTGCCGTTGCATGAAAAAGAACATCAGGACCGGGGGCATCGCCGCCACGATCGAACCGGCAGAAACCAGGTGCCAGGCAGCGACCCACTGACCGTTCAGAGAGTTCAGTCCGGCCGTGACCGGCATGGCTGCCTGACCCTGCACGAGGACAGTTGCCCAGAAATAGTCGTTCCAGACGAAGGTGAAGATAAGAACCGAGAGCGCTGCGATGGCCGGTCGCATCAGGGGAAGAACGATGTGCCGGAATATCTTCCATTCGGAGACGCCTTCAACTCTCGCCGCCTCGATGAGCGCGAAGGGCAGACCCTTGATGAAGTTTCTCATGAACAAAGTGCAGAAACCCGTCTGGAAAGCGACGTGGAAAAGGACCAGGCCGGTCACGGTGTCATAAAGACCCATCTTAAGAGTAAGATCGCGGACTGGAACCATGAGGATCTGGAACGGAATAAAGTTGCCGGCAACGAAGACGAAGAACAGGAAGAGGCTTCCGCGGAAGCGATAGACCGCAAGCGCGAACCCACATAGGCACGACAGTCCGACTGCGCCAATCACGGTTGGAACGGTGATTTTGAACGAATTAAGGATATACCAGCCGATCGGAGAATCCCGGAAGACTGAGGTGTAGTTCTCGACGCCGGCGAAGCCGGAAGGCATGCCGAAATAGTTGCCAGCAGCGAGATCACCGGATGGGCGGATCGAGGTGAGTGCGACCCCGATAAGAGGAAGAAGCCAAATGACCAGCAGTATCGGCAAGAGGATCTGATAGGCCCATGAAATCCAGGGCGACGCTTTTTGAACTGGTGTCGGAAACATCACGCGTTCCTTTCCTGCCGGATCATGCGAACGAGGAAGAAGGTGATGAAGACCATCATGATCACGAACAGGACGACGGCGATCGCCGCACCGTAGCCCATTCGGAAGCCGTATTCCGACAAAGCTTCCTCGTACATGTAGTAGGAAAGCACACGGCTGGACCCGTACGGTCCTCCGGCAGTCATCACCGAAACGAGATCGAACGAACGTAGCGCGCCAATAACGGTGACGACAACGGCAATGAAGGTCGCCGGCCGAAGCTGGGGCAGAACGATGTGCCAGAACAGGCTCCAGCCCTTTGCACTGTCCATGCGCCCTGCCTCGACCTGCTCGGGGTTGATGTTGTTGAGGCCGGTTAGGTAGAGGATCATGCAATAGGCGATCTGCGGCCAGAGACCGGCCGCGATGATGCCGTAGGTCACGAAACGCTCGTCGGCGAGAATGGCGACCTCGGTGCCCGTCAGCGAATGTATCAGGGCGGAGAACAGGCCGAAGTTCGGCGCGTAGAACCAGGTGAATATAAGTCCAACGACGACTTGGCTGATCACGAAAGGAAAGAAGAAGAGCGACTTGTAGATGCGAATACCCGCAACCGTCTGGTTCAGGAACAGCGCCGCTGCGAGCCCGGCAGGCACGGCGAGGAGATAGAGGATCAGCCAGATAAGATTGTTCTCGAGCGAAGTGTAGAAGGCATCGTCACCGAGAAGTTCGACATAGTTGCCAAGGCCGATCCATGTCATGGCGCCAAGGCCATCCCAGTCGTGAAAGCTGATCCACACCGACTGCGCTACAGGTGCGATCACATAGACAAGAAACATCAGCGCGCCTGGCGCAAGAAACAAAACTGGAGCCCAGTGGCGCTGGTTTTTTGACCACATGCCGGCTGGGGTCGCTTTTCGGACGACCATTGTTATTTCCTCAACGAAAGGCGCTGCCGGAATGGGGAGAGTCATCCGGCAGCGTAGGTTCAGAAGGCTTTGCTTCACTTGTAGGCGCGGGCGCGAACCTTATCGAGCCGCTCAAGGATCGCGTCGAGCTTGTCCGGCTTCACCATGAACTGCTGGAAGCCTTCCATGCCGGCTTTTGCCATGTCCGCCGGCGCATCACGATCGTAGAACTGAGCAAGTGCGTGCGCGCTCGAAAGCATCGTGAAGCCTGCTTCCAGGAACTTGTCCTCAGGCTTTGGAGCCTTGTTATTGACCGGAAGCTGTCCGAGCGTGGCATTCATCTTCGCCTGAGCCTCCGGAGAGCCCAGATACGCGAGGAACGTCCTGGCGTCCTTCTTGTTTTTGGCTGCGGCCGGAATGTGGAAGGTGTCGGTGGGCGCCTCTTCGGAAACCGGAAGACCGGCAGTGATCTGCGGGAATTGCAGGAAGCCGATTTGGTCTTCCTTCAATCCGCCGTCCTTCATCGGCGCGACCGCAAAATTCCCCATGAGATACATGGCGGCCTTGCCCTGAACGAACTGGGGGATCGCGTCCTGCCAGTCAAGTGCTGCGTGGTTCTCGATGAAGTAGCCCGGCTTTACAAGCTCCGCCCACTTGTCAAAGACCGCCTTCACCTTTGGATCCGTGTAGGCGACCTTCCCAGAGGTCAGGTCCATGTGAAATTCGTAGCCGTTGACGCGCAGATCGAGGTAGTCGAACCAGCCGCCCGTCGGCCAGAGCGCCTTGGTCCCGATTGCGAATGGGGTAATGCCATCGGCTTTCAATTTCGCGCAGGCAGCAATCAATTCATCCCAGCTCTTCGGCGGCTCGATGCCCTTGTCCTTGAAGATGTCGGCGCGGTAGTAGATGCCCCATTGGTAATAGGTATAAGGCACGCCCCACTTCTTGCCGTCGATGGTCATGGACGCCGCGGCGGACTTCAACTGGTCGTCGAAGCCGTTTGATTTCCAGACGTCCGTCACGTCATCGAACAGCCCGGCCTTCACGAACGGTTCCATGCGGTTACCTGCATACCAGGCCACGACATCAGGCGCATCGGCAGTCAGGAAGTTCCTGATCGCCGACTTGTAGCCTTCGTGGTCGAAGTTGTTCCACTTGACCTTGATGTCGGGGTTTTTGGCCTGGAAATCGGCAATCAGCTCCTCCATTGCCTTTTTCGGGGCGGGATCCGACTGATCCGAATTGAGAACGAGCTCGCCGGCCCAGGCGCCGGACGCCATGAAAGCCGTGCTCATCGCGAATGCATAAATATAGTTCTTAAAGGTCATTTCTTCCTCCCTGACCGATATACAGCGGGCCGTCCGAGTACCTCCGGCCCTTGCCATAGCCACATCACATCGCGCAGAATTCTGCTACCGCTCTTGAAGCATACGCTTCCTGGATACTAAGATGTCCGCGTTTTACAGGAGAAGGCATGTTCGAGGACGAATCCATTCCGGTGCATTCCGGCGCGACGAGACACCCGCTGGTCGTATTCGGAGATCATCGCTTCTGTGCGGGCGAGCGCCTTGACGTGCGCCGCATGAGCGGTCCTCACATGCACAGCCAGGTCGAGATCAACCTCGTCCTTGAAGGGCGTATGACCTACTGGTTGGATGGACGACTCCTTCAGATCTCGGAAGGCCAGCTTTGTCTCTTCTGGGGAATGGTCCCCCATCAAGTCACTGAGGTGACCGACCCGACGAACTTCGTTTGCCTATACGTCCCGATGAGCGTTCTTGTGAACTTGCACGGCCTGGCACCATTTCGAGACGCCGTCTTCAGGGGCGCGCTGATCGAAGCAATCAGCGTCAGAAGCTTTGACAGGGACATGTTCCTGCGCTGGCGCGAGGAGCTGCTGTCGGGCGATCAGGAAGTCGAGCAGATCGTCAGGGATGAGCTCGTGGCGCGCATCCGACGGATCGGACGGGATGGCTGGCGTGATCTGCGGGAACAGGGCTCCGCTCTCGTATCGTCTCGTGATATGGACGCCGACAGGCTGCCGAAAGTCGAGGTGATGCTGAGATATATCGCCGAACACGCCCTTGGCCCAATCGACATCGCCGCTGTCGGGGCCGCGGCGGGGCTTCATCCAAACTACGCCATGACGGTCTTCAAGAAGACAGTCGGCATGACAATGCATCAGGCTGTTACACGACATCGGCTGGACACAGCGCAGTCCCTTCTGATCTCCTCCGAGCTACCGATCGCTTCTGTTGCGTTCGAAAGCGGCTTTGGGTCGCTCTCCCGCTTTTACGATGCCTTCGAGACCCGCTTCGAAACGACGCCAGCGAAGTATCGCGAAGGTTTTGTCTCATCGCTGCGATGCTGACCAGCTTCAAAACGCCGGAAAGAAGGTCATCTTCTCAGTCCAGTTCTGGCTCACGAAAGGAATGCAACGTTTGGTGCCTGCTGGCCGAAGTCTTGACCGGAGGCTAGAATGGATTGCAAACCGATCGAAAGCAGACCGTTTGCCCCACCCCACCGTGTCACGGCAGGACGTCAGGCTGCGAAAGGTTCAGCGAACGGAGGGCGATACTGGACGGTCTGCAGCGGATGAGCGGTATGTGAAAAGGGGTCGAGTAACCCGGCGTCAATCATGATCTCGCTTTAGCAACAGCGCTGCCAGCGGGTTTGGAAACCGCCTTCGCACGGTAACCGCATAGAATGTTTCGATGATGCTCGGCAGGACGTCAAACTGGATCAACTCACCGGTCTGAAGCTCGCCCTTGACGACGATCGGGGGAAGAACCGCAAGTCCGGCCCCTGCCCGCGCCAGCAAACGCATCATTGCCATATCGTCGACCTCGGCGGCAATTTGCGGCTGGACGCCCAGGCCGGAGACGATGGCGTCGAACTGGAAGCGAACGCCACTCTCCGGTGTTGGGAGGATCAATGGATATGCAGCCAGAAGCTCCTTTACCGATGCGCCGGTTCGGGCGTGAAACGGCTTTCCGACAAGGCTGACGGGTTGCTCGTATACGTGCTGGGCGATCAAGCCGGAGATCGGATCAGCCGCGGGAGACTTGTTCAACAAGACGATGTCGAGGCTCAGTGTCTGCAACGCCTCTATCAGCTCGCGCGAGCTGCCAGATCGAAGAACCAGGTCTACATCCGGACGACCCAGGATCGGTTGAAGGAACTCCATCTGAAAATTGCGCGACAATGTCGCCAATGCCCCGATGCGAACAGTGCGTCTGGTTGCTCCACTTTCCCGAAGCGTGGCGATCAGTTCGTCGCCTGCCGCAAAGATGGTATCTGCATGATCGAGTGCGATACGTCCCGCCTCGGTGAGGTGGAGCTGACGCCCCCGCCGCTCGAACAAAGCGTGGCCCAATCGCTCCTCCAGAAGCTTGATCTGGAGAGACAGGGCCGACTGGGAAACATTGAGGAGCGAGGCGGCGCGGGTGAGGTTTGCCTCATGTGCAACGGCCCAGAAGTAGCGGAGATGATGATAGTTGAGGTCTGCCATCGTTCTATTTAAAAGAACGAAATTACGCAATCAATGTATTTTTAACGAGCCACGGCGTGGGATAGGTCCTCCTTGAGCATAACAGGAGCCGACTTTGATTTACCTCACGCCACTCGCTTGTCCGACAATATTCCTGCTGGCCGCTGCCTATGCGTTTAGTCCGCGAGCGAAACCTCGCACCGCAGCGACTATCGTTGAGAATGCCGCGATCGCTGCGCTTCTGGTGTCGGCATTTTGTGTCGCTATCCTCCTGGGCCTTGGTGCCGGCACCTCCACCGGTGCCGGCGGCCATTTCGATATTCTGGCCTCACGCATCGACGTCGTCAGTGTGGCAATGCTTCTTCTCGTCTCATTCATATCATGGACGGTCGTGCGCTATTCTCAGATAGCGCTGGATACGGAGAATGGGCAGGCGCGCTTCATGGGGTGGATGGCGACAACGATCGCTGCGGTTCTTCTTGCCGTCCAATCAGAATCCTTTGCCGGACTGCTGGTAGGATGGGTGGGCTCGTCCATTGCACTAAACAAACTTCTTTTGTTCTATCCTGATAGACCCCAGGCTAGAAAAGCTGCGCATCAGGCCTTCCTGTTTGCCCGTGGGAGCGACCTTGCCATGGTCGCGGCGCTTGTCTTGCTTTGGTGGACGGATGGCGGCCTTCAGCTCTCATCGCTCCAGGTCTCCCAATCAACCAGCGTGATCCACTGGGCGGCAGGGCTGCTGGCCGTTGCAGCGCTCCTGCGCTCGGCACAGTTTCCCACACACGGGTGGCTCACCCAAGTCATGGAGACCCCGACCCCGGTCTCGGCACTGCTGCATGCGGGCGTTGTCAACGGCGGCGGTTTTCTGCTCATTCGGTTCGCCGACATCATGGTCCAGGCACCAGCCGTCCTTGCAGCCCTGATCATTCTTGGAGGCTTTACGGCACTGTTCGGCAGTGTTGTCATGCTGACGCAGCCGGCAATCAAGACGTCACTGGCCTGGTCGACCGTCGCGCAGATGGGTTTCATGATTCTGCAGTGTGGCCTCGCTCTCTTCCCGCTCGCGCTTCTCCATATCATTGCCCACTCGCTCTATAAGGCTCACGCTTTTCTGGCGTCAGGCTCGGCTGTTGAACAGGTTCTTGCAACGCGTCGACCCGGACCCGTTTCCTCACCAAGCATGTTGGCGGTCGGAAAGTCTTTCGCCATTGCGATAGGGGTTTACCTGTTCATCGGCATCGCCTTCGGCATCACCGAAAAACCGCCGCAGGCGATTGCCCTTGGCACGATCCTCATTTTTGGCATCGCCTACCTTGTCGCACAGGGAATGGCGGAGACCGCGCCGAGATCGCTGACCTTGCGCACCACCATGTTCTCACTCTGCACCGCCGTCGCCTACTTTGCCCTGCAGCATTTACTGGAGCGGCTGACAGCGGGCGCCCTTCCTGCCCCTCCGCCGGCCGGTCCCCTTGAATGGACGTTGATCGTCCTCGCACTCCTATCGTTCGGCGCGGTCGCCGTTATGCAGGCGCTGCTGCCAAAATGGGCCCATCATCCCGCTTGCGCTGGCTTGCGCGTCCACGTCTCAAACGGCTTTTACGTGCAGCCGATCGTCGACAAACTCCTGCGCTCCACCGGCGCGATTTCCGCCGCCCAAACAATCACCAAGGACTGACCATGCAACTGCAAACAGCTCACAACCACGATCTTCTTCTCGTCGCAGAAGCTGCAGTCCGGGCGATCCCTCCCGCCTGGCCGCTCGAAGCCACTGTTGCCGTCAACCCTTTCCTGGGCCAGGCAAACGAGAGCCTGGAAAATGTCTCGGCGCTGTTCCAAAGGCTTGCCGGCATCCGACTTGCCCCGCCGCGTTTCTATTACGTCCAAAAGCTACGCGATGGGACCATCCGTGATGATGATATTGTCGGCGCGATCGCCTCACGTGAATCGTTTGCAAAACTGGATCTTGCGCAGATAAAACAAGGTGTTTCGAACGAGCCTGTCAGCTCCGCACCCCTTCCGTCGCTTGCCAGCATCGCCGCGGCCTTTGACGGGAGGGACTGGGAGGGATTGATTGGCGATCGCATATCGAGCTTTGCCAGCGGCTATTTCGACGCCGGGCAAGCTCTATGGGCGGCCCCGCAAGATCAGGGGCTGTTTGCAAGCTGGCGTCACTTCGCGATGCATGACCTGACGCCGGAGTTGTCGGGGCTGAGCGGTTTTGCGTCTCACGTCGCTCACGCTGCCGCAACCGCAGATGCCGCATTTTCAAATGCGTGCCGAGGGCTCGGGATTGGCGAACCGGGAACATATTTTCATCAGCTCCTGGTGAGCATGGGCGGCTGGGCCCAGCACGCCCGGCACCTGAACTGGCTCGCTGAACGAGATGGAAATCGCGACACAACACTATTCGAGCTACTCACCGTCCGCCTGGTGTTCGAAGAGGCGCTCTACAAGATTAGTCCCGCCGACGTCAGGACGCGTTGGTCCGAAGCGCTCGCTGCTCATCGTCAACCGATATCGCCAGGCGTTGAAGACCTGATCGATGCGGTGCTACAAACAGCCACAGAACGCGCCTACCAGCGCGAACTCAAGAGCTTGCTTGAAGAGAGGTGCGACAGTCGCCAGCGGACGGGACGACCGAGCCTTCAGGCAGCCTTCTGCATCGACGTACGCTCGGAAACGTTCAGGCGAGCGCTCGAAAGCGCCGACGCTGGTATCCAGACGCGCGGTTTTGCCGGCTTTTTCGGTGTGGGCGCCAGTTTCCGGCGCCGGGGCACTGTCACCTCGGAAAATCGGCTACCGGTGCTGGTTGAGCCTTCGGTCTTCGCGTGCGAAGCTTCCAGTGCCAGCAAGGATCGGGGTGCGCAGATAACCGCCCGTGCCAAGCGTGCTTGGAGCCGATTCAAGGTCGCCGCAGTCTCCTCCTTTGCCTTTGTCGAAGCGGCCGGTCCCCTGGCTGCCCTGCCCCTCATTCTATCGACCTTGGCAACAGGCAAGGCGGGCAACAAGGTCTACCCGCTGCAACTCTCCGATCAAATGACTGCGGAAAGAAAGACGGACGTCGCGGAGGGTGCTTTGCGCGGGATGGGCCTCATCACCGATTTCGCGCCCATCGTTCTGCTGGTCGGACACGGTTCAAAGGTCGTCAACAATCCCTTTGCCAGCGCTCTGCAATGCGGGGCATGTGGTGGCCATGCAGGCGATGTCAGCGCGCGGCTGCTGGCGATGATGCTGAACGAAGTCGATGTCAGAAACGGCCTGGCTGCGAGGGGGATCGACGTTCCGACCGACACTGTCTTCGTCGGCGCGCTCCATGACACTGCGTCGGACGATGTGACGCTTTTTGAAAGCGACCTTCCAGAAGGCATCGAAAGATCCGCGCTGACCACCGTAGGAACGTGGCTCCAGCAAGCCGGTGACCTCGCGCGCGCAGAGCGGACGGGTCGCCTGCGCGGATCGTCAGCAGACACGATCGGCACACGTGGCCGTCAATGGGCCCAGATGCGGCCGGAAGCCGGGCTTGCCGGCTGCTCGGCCTTCATAGCGGCGCCGCGCACCAGGACGCGGGGACGTTCTCTCGGCGGACGGGTCTTCCTGCATGACTACGAATGGCACCGTGATGTCGACTTCAAAATCCTGGAGCTGATCCTGACTGCCCCGGTCGTCGTGGCCAGTTGGATCGGGTTGCAATATTTTGGCTCCGCGGTTGCCCCGTCGCTGTTCGGGTCTGGAAACAAATTGCTGCACAACGCGGTGGGCGGCATCGGCGTTCTGGAGGGAAACGGCGGAAACTTGCGGACGGGGCTGCCCTGGCAATCAGTTCACGACGGTGCGAATTTGATGCACGACCCGAAACGGCTCACTGTGGCGCTGGAGGCGCCCAAGGAAGAGATAGCAGTGGTTCTGCGCCGGCACCCATCTGTCCAATCGCTCTTCGACAACGGATGGATGCACCTCATTGTCCTCAACGAGGAAGGACGGCTGGCCTGGCGCTATCGTGCCGGCTGCAACTGGGAGCCGGTCGAGGGCCCGAATGAAGACGCCGGCCTTGCGCAGGTTGCATGAAAAGCGTTGCGGAAGAAAGCCGATGAAGCCCGAGGAAACAGCAACGGACGAGGCTCCAGCCGTATGCCTCAACGTGCTGCAGGAGCTGATCGAGGATGGGTGGATCGGCTCGGATGAAGAGCGCATTTCGGTGCGAGCACTTTTGATCGACTTCCACGGCCACGGTGTAATCAGCCATTCCACGCTGCGCAGGCTTGCTCTCTCGAAGGCGGTCAACAGATTGATCAGGGAAAAGCCGAGCCTACTGAAAGTCCGCCCCTCCTACTACGGGTGGGGCCGAGGCCTCTAAGGTCGCAAGAGGGTCCTAACCCTCGCAGCCGGGAAAATACGTGATAAAAAGGTCCTTGTGCGTGATCTTACGAACCTCGTGGACTGCGGCTTTATTAGAGCCGCGCAACGATCTGATTTGGCGACGGCGGGAGGGTAATGACCTTTCGCCAAGACAAGCGCCATGCGCTGCTCAAATCCATAAGAGATTGCAGAGAGGGGAGCGACGCCCCGACGGAACCATTGCTCCGCCCTCGACCTTTGGCGTCTTGTCGGCCCTTATCTGCCAGCGGGGTGGACCCCCTGCCACGTTGGTGCGTTCAGGCGGCGTCAACGAAAAAGCAACGTCTGTATGCGGCACCGGTCGACCGTAAAGATAGCCCTGTAGCTCATGGCAACCGAGGCCGCGCAGAAATGCGGCCTGCTCGGGACGCTCTACGCCTTCGGCGATCACTTTCATGTCGAGGCAGTCGGCCAGCAGAAGGGTTGCCTTGACGATGGCCTGGGAGACGGTGTTCGCATTGATGTCCTTTATAAAGGAGCGATCGATCTTGACCTTGTCGAAGGGAAAGATCTGCAAGGTAGACAATGACGAATATCCCGTGCCGAAATCATCCATGGCGATCTGAACCCCCAGTTCCTTCAGCTCAGTGATCACCGCAAGCGCGCGCTCCCGGTCCTCGATGACGCTCGCCTCTGTTATCTCAAGCTCTAGCCGCTGCGCAGGCAACCCCGAGCCTTGCAATATCTCTGCCAGCATCGACCGAAATCCTGGTTCTCCAAGCTGCGCCGAGGCGATGTTAACGGCGACTCTGACCGGAAGCGGCCATGATGCCGCCTGACTGCAGGCACAGACCAAAACCCATCTTCCGATCGGGACGATCAGCCCGGTTTCCTCTGCGATAGGGATAAACTCCGAAGGCGGGATCAAGCCCCTTTGCGGATGGTTCCAGCGCAGGAGCGCTTCCAGACCCAGTATGTCTCCGGAAGCTGCGTTCACCTGGGGCTGAAAATGCAAAACAAATTCGTCCCTGTCCAAGGCAACCCTTAGATCCGCAGCAAGCGCCGTCCTGTCGCGTCGCTTTTCGTCCATGGAGAATTCGTATCTGCAGAATCGGCTGCCGCCGGAGCGCTTTGCGCGGTACATAGCAGAACCTGCCGTGCTATCAGCTCCTCGACATCCGAAGCATCCGTGGGGTAAACCGACACGCCAACGCTTGCACCGACAGACAAAAGCGAAGGCTGCGAGCCGTCGCTTCTGACGATCGCGCGCAGCACCCGCATCGAAAATTCCTCGACGTCTTGATCCGCTGCGATGTTGTGCCTGACCACGACGAATTCATCCCCGCCCATGCGAACCGCGAATTCGTTTGGTCCAAGCGAAGCCGACAGGCTCCGAGCGACATCTTGCAACAGTTCGTCACCGGCTTGATGTCCCCTGACGTCGTTGACCTCTTTGAAATGGTCGAGATCAACGACCGCCAGTGCAAGACGCCCAGGCCGGCACGTCGCCACATCCAAAAGCCTCGTCAGCTCGTCATAGAGATGGGCTCGGTTTGGCAAGCCTGTCAGAGCATCGTGGTGCGCAGCGAAACGATACGCTTCGAGAAGCTCGCGTTGCGCGCGTGCGTCAGTTACAATAACGACTGCTCCCGCAAAAATGATCGCGGCGCCGACCACCAGAACCGCCAGCATGCTATTGGATAGCGTACCGTTCGCAGCAGCCTGCAACGGCCCGGGTTCGATCGTGACCGCAGTCATTGCCGTGAAGTGAGCACTGCAGATGGCCAGTGTCATAAGGACAAGGCCAAGACCGAGGCCTATCCTTGAACGCAGACGGATCAGGGTAACCATCGTCGCGACCCCGAAGCCAAACGCCAATGCCGCTGCCGCGACGAGCATACGGCGGTCCCAGAAAAGCGCGTCGGCGTTCCTTAGCCCCGTCATCCCAACGAAATGCATGGAAAGGATTGCGCCGGCAAGACAGAGGCCCGAAACGCACGGTATCGCGGGTCTCGACAGGTTGATCGCGATAGTAAAGGCGGCGACTGAAAACAGTGCCGCAAGAAGGAGCGACCCGACAGTCAGGTAGGGATCAAATGCCAACTCTGTCGGCATTTTGAACCCTAGCATTGCCACGAAATGCGTCGTCCAAATGGACAGACCTCCGGAGATGCCCGCGACAATAGCGCCGGAGAGACGTGACGTGGCGGGAGAACGAACGGCCTGATCGAAAAGTCTGGCGGTGACCGTACACATCAACATGCAAAGAACGGCCGCGGCTAAAACATAGGCGAGATTATGCTCGTAAGCGATACATGACATAACTCTCAGCACTTCGAACTCCCGAAAATATGACTTTCAATAACATCGCTAGAAAAGTCGTCGGCCCGCCCCTCACGCGAAGCTCACCCTTCTCTCCCACGCTTGCGATTTTTCGCACCGAATCTTTTAGGCCCCGTTAACGTCACAACCCAGGAAAGGCAAAGCAGCTTGCCAGGGTGCCTTTCAGCACGCCTGTGGCGAGTTCGCGACTGACGCGAAGCTGACAATCTGAACATGCAAAGCGGAACCGGCGTTCTTCAAACGAGGCTTTGCAAGCCGCGACCTGCGATAAAGAAACTCGATCAGTGGACGCTGCGCGTGAAACGATCTTTCGTCCGGCGCGACACGATTGCCTTCCCGGCATCCGTGAGGGTCAGATCTGGCCCTATGAGACCAAGTTCCTCCAGCGATGCCAGACTGGTCGATGTTTCAGGAAGACGTCTGAGCTTGCTTGTATCGTCGAGCATTTCGAGAACTGCTCAGGGGTAAGTCGCTTCATCTCTATGACAGCCTTCGGCGGGTGATGAGGGGCGCCAACGCTTATCACGATTGCGATCTGCAAAACTATACCTCAGAAGGCATCTTTCCGGAGATCTGCAATATATCGTGAGGAATGCGTCCGCGCCGGTCTCTCGGTCACCAGGAAGGAATGCAGGCGCAAGGGCATTGGCCAAGAATGAGCCGCGCGGCAAGGATCGCGACTTCCTTCGCAGCATCTTCCCACGACCAAGGCAGCCGCGCATCGGAGCTATGCGGGTCCGCGACTGGATTTTGCGTGACCTTCCGAGATAACATTTGAAGCAGTTTCAACCGCCTTTAGCGACGGTGGGCCATGCACAGGCATATCGAAAAGCATTCGATCGAGCGGATAGGCTGGCTGCGGGCAGCGGTTCTCGGCGCAAATGACGGCATCATTTCAACCGCCAGCTTGATGGTCGGCGTAGCATCGGCATCCACTTCAACCTCACAGGTGCTTGTTGCCGGCTTCGCCTCGCTCGCCGCTGGCGCTATGGCTATGGCGGCGGGCGAATATGTTTCCGTCAGCTCCCAGGCTGATACCGAGGCTGCCGATCTCGCGCGCGAACGGCGTGAGCTCGACGATCAGCCTGAACACGAACTGGTTGAACTCGCCGAGATTTACGAAGCGCGTGGCGTCTCCAAGGAATTGGCGCTTCAGGTCGCCCGACAGTTGACCGCTCATGACGCCCTGCATGCGCACGCACGAGACGAGCTCGGTATCACTGAGACGTCTACGGCACAGCCCGTTCAAGCCGCCTTGACCTCGGCCTTGACGTTCTCAGCCGGCGCAATCGTTCCCGTCCTCACCGCAATTTTGGCGCCGCCTCATTCAATTCAACTCGCAATCCCGGTCATATCTCTGATATTCCTCGCAGCGCTCGGCACTGTCAGTGCCAGGGCGGGCGGCGCCGGTATCATCAAGCCAACGATCAGGGTAGCGTTCTGGGGAGCCATGGCCATGGTCGTCACCGGTCTCGTTGGCGCCTTGATCGGCAAGGCACTCTGACATAACCGCGTCGAGCGGCGGACAACTGATATGCAGAGACAGATAGGGGAGTTTTTGTGTCGAGGCTGATTGTCATCCTTGGAGACCAGTTGTCGCGGAGTATCTCGTCGCTGGATGGCGCCGACAAAGACCATGACAGCGTACTCATGTGTGAAGTTATGGCCGAGGCAACCTATGTCGGTCATCACAAAAAGAAGATCGCCTTCATCTTTTCGGCCATGCGCCATTTTGCTGATGAGTTGAGAGGAGCCGGTTACAAAGTTCGCTACACCACGATCGACGAGCCGACCAACACCGGCTCTTTCACCGGCGAGGTCCAGCGTGCGAGTGCCGAACTCCGCCCTTCCGCCATATGCATCACGGAACCTGGCGAATGGCGCGTCCTCAAGGAAATTAGGAGCTGGTCGGATACCCTGGGCCTTGAGGTCGAACTTCGGCGCGATCACCGCTTTATCTGCTCGCACCGGGAGTTCCGGCAGTGGGCGCAGGGCCGCAAGTCGCTGACGATGGAGTTTTTCTATCGGGAAATGCGACGAAAAACCGGGCTACTGATGCAAGGCGACAAGCCACTTGGCGGACGATGGAACTTCGATTCCGAAAACCGCAAGCCGGCAGAGCCGGGTCTCCTCAGACCAAGACACCTGGAGTTTGAGCCGGATGCCATCACTACCGAGGTGCTGAACTCGGTCGGACAATTGTTTCCTGGCCACTTCGGCAAGCTTGAGGGCTTTGGCTTTGCAGTTACCCGCTCCGACGCCTTGAAGGTGCTCGACGGATTTATCGAGGATTTTCTGCCAGAGTTTGGCGAAACCCAGGATGCGATGCTGCAGGGTGAGCCCTGGCTTAACCACTCGCTTCTGTCATTTTACATCAACGTCGGGCTCCTCGAACCGCTCGAGGTCTGCCTTTCGGCTGAACGGGCCTATCATGAGGGTCGTGCACCGCTCAACGCGGTCGAGGGTTTCGTCCGCCAGATCATTGGCTGGCGTGAATATATGAGGGGCATCTACTGGTTCGCCGGGCCTGACTATGCCGAGAGCAATTATTTCGGCAACACCCGCGCGCTGCCCTCGTTTTACTGGTCCGGCGACACGGATATGAATTGCCTCTCAACGGTGATCACGGAAACGATCGACCACGCCTATGCCCATCACATTCAAAGACTGATGATCACCGGGAACTTTGCCCTGCTGGCTGGCATCGATCCCAAGCAAGTTCACCAGTGGTATCTCGAGGTCTACGCAGATGCCTATGAATGGGTCGAGCTTCCGAACGTCATTGGAATGAGCCAGTTTGCCGATGGTGGCTTCCTCGGCACCAAACCCTATGCGGCCAGCGGCAATTACATCAACCGGATGTCGGACTATTGCGGCTGTTGCCGCTTCGATCCAAAGCAGCGCGTGGGAAGCAAGGCTTGTCCGTTCAACGCTCTGTACTGGGACTTCCTCGATCGCAACCGCGACAAGCTGAGCTCCAACCACCGCTTGGTACAGCCTTACGCAACATGGTCGAGAATGAGTGATGAGAGCCGTGACGAGACCAGGCGACAAGCCGCCAGCTTCCTCGCAGGCCTTGAGTGAAGCAACCCACGCGACATGCTGCATCTGTATCCCGGGTCAACCTGGTCCTCATGGTCGGAAGGTTAAGGTGAAGGTCGACCCACTTGCCGATGTCGAGCGCCTTAGCTTGCCGCGATGGATCTCGGCAATTCGGCCGATAATTTTCAACCCTATCCCAAGGCTGTCGGTCTCTGCTTCCCTGACAGTTTGGTCGACAGCTGCCATCCGCCGATCTTCAACCTCTATAAGATGGGACCCGACGCGGACGACGATATGGGTTCGCTCCGGCGTATGACGAACGGCGTTTTCAATCAGATTACGGACCGCATCGCGCAAGAGAGACGGAACTCCCCTGACCAGCGCGCTGTCGACGTCTTTTATAAGCTCTACGGAGTGCAGGTTCTCGTATACCCAGGGTGCTACCTGCTCGACGGCAGATGTTGACACCTCGATCAGGTCAACAGTTTCAAAAGCGCCGTGATCGAAGCTTTCAAGGCGGGCGAGCGACGTTAGCTGGGACACGAAGCGCACGAGATCATCGAGGTCGGCCTCGACCAGCCTCGCGCGCGGATGATCGATATGCCCAAGTTCCAGCTTCATTGCTGCTAGCGGCGTGCGGATTTCATGCGCGATCCCCGAGGTCAGCGTCTTTTGCGACGTCATGAGCTCCGCCACCCTTTCGAACGCCCTGTTAACGGCAATGGCAAGATGAGCAACCTCGCGCGGCATCTCGTCGAACTTCAAATGAGAGCGCGCATCCATCGGATCGATCTGGTCTGCTGCCTCGGCGGCGGCGCGGACCGGTCCGAGAGCCTGTCGTACGGAAAGCAATGTGGCCCCAAGCACGAGAATGAGCAAAATACTCATTGGCACGACAAGGTGCTCGATGATCTCGTTCCACAAGACGTCGGAAACAACCTCTTGTGGATCACCAAGCGTGGCGACATCGATCAGAAACCGCTGGCCTGCGATAAAAAATGCCCGCCCCCCGACCAATGTGAGAGGCTTGCCAGACTTCAGCGACCGTAACCAGAAATCCGGCCTGTCGATATCGACGGGAAGAAATCGATCTTCGCAGGCCGGATCGCAGGACTCGAATAGGAGTGTGCCGTTGGCGCTGCGGATCCTTGCCAAATAGCCAGCCCCGTCCTGTCGATATCGATCCCGGATCGTCTGCGGAAGCTGGTAGCGAACGGTGTCGCGATCGACGAAAATCCCCTCAGACAGTCGTTGGGTTTCCTGTTCGACGTAGAGGCGAGACAGTTCACCAGTGTTCCAGTAGTAGTCGGAGATGACGACGGCAAGCTGAACAAGCATTGCGAGAACCGCAAAGAACGCGATTCTCTTGGCCACTATGGTGCCGAGCGTCGGGCGGTTTCGGCTCAATCAGGCACCTCGCGCATCATGTATCCGACCCCCCTGACCGTTTCGATCAAGGTCCCCGTCTTATGTCCCTCCACCTTCTTGCGTAGCCGCGAGACGGCGAGCTCGACGGCATTGCTGCTTTTTTCGTCTCCAAATTCCGAAAAGGCATGCTCGATCTTCGATTTCGCGACGACTTTACCGCCATTTCGCATCAAGAGCTCAAGCAAGCCCTTTTCCGAGGGGGCCAGAGTGATTTCCGCCCCCGAACACATGACCCGACGCGAGGCGACGTCTATCCGCAGAGCGCCGTATTCCAGAACTGGCATGGACGTCACAGGCGCCCGTCGCATGAGGGCCCGAATTCGGGCGACGAGTTCGCCGTTGTGGAACGGCTTGGCGAGATAGTCGTCAGCGCCCGCGTCAAGCCCGGCGATACGCTCATCGATGGCACCGCGGGCTGTCAGGACAAGCACCGGAGTTTGCAGCTTTTCCTCACGCAGGGATTTCAGGACATCCAGGCCGTCTTCATCCGGAAGGCCGAGGTCGAGTAGCAACAGATCATACGTGTGATCGGCCAGAGCTGCGCGACCAAGTTCGGCGGTTGCAAAGGCGTCGATCTTCCAACCGGCATCCCTGACGGCTTCGCTGACGAGATCGCGAAGCCGGGCGCTATCCTCGATCAGCAGGATCCTCATAGTTTCTTGCGACCCGTTACCATCGACCAGACCAAATTCTCCCGGTGTCTCCAACTTTCGATGATGGCGGCGCCGGCATGAATGAAAACAAGCACCATAATGCTGTTGGCAATGGTCCCATGCAATTGCTCCAGCCATTTTTCTCCCCAGAAGGCATCAAGCGTCGTCATCCAGCCGGTCAGGGCCGTGGCTGCGAGCAAACCGATCAGCACAAGCATCATGGTGGAAGCGAGCGGGTTGTGACCGATATATCGGTCCTCGCTGCGCGTCATGATCCCGCGGACCTGTTTCCTGACCTTGGCCGGGGTTGGCAGGAAGTCACGGAAGCGAGCGTGCTTTGTGCCGACAAAGCCCCATATGATCCGGATGAAAATTGCGGCGGCAACGACATATCCGGTCACGCGATGCCAATATTTGCCCTCTTCAAGGACAAAGAGGTTGAGGGTACAGGCGGCGACGATCGTCCAGTGGAAAATGCGAACAATCGGGTCCCAGACCTTGATCATCCGCGGTGCGGTATTGGAGGGCGATCCGCCCTCCGCTCTCTTCTCAGTTGTGGTCATGGGCTAATCACCCTTCTGAACGATCTCGCCGGACACCGGGTTGAAGTAGACTTCGGCGCGCTTGCCGTCCTTGTCCTTGCCGTAGATCTCGTAGCAGCTGCCGGTGATCTCAAACGTCTTGACCTTGTAACCAAGCGCATCGATCTTGGCCTTCATGGCGTCCTCGGACATCCATTTGGACTTCGGTTCCGTTGTGCAGCTCGGGCTGGCGAAGGCGACGGCCGGAGTTGCAGCAGACATTGCAAGTGCAGCGATGAGTTTCAGCTTCATGATTTTAATCCCGATTAAAGCCCTCGTGGGGCGACGAGGGGATTAATGGCCTGGCAAACCTGTCTGTCTCCTGTCCGACAAAGTCATTACTCCCAGAAGCGCTATCGACCATGTAGGCCGTTGGGAACGCTCCAACCTGTGCTCTCTCGGGATTGCAACCTGAGCCGATCTCGTCACGCCCACCCCAAAGCGCGCGACGGACGCGATCGCCGAAACGGAGACGGTGTGAGATCAGTCAGTGATCAATCCTTGCGGGGATCTGACGTTGACCAGCCGGCCGTTGCTCTCCGCGCCAAAATGGCCAGTTGACGAGATAACCTGCCAGACCGTCAACGATGCCAGAGGACGCCTGCAGCGGCAGTTGAACGAGATGGCGGAGCCATTGCCTTAGAGAAACATCGGCAACTCCTAGGCTGTCGGAGGCGCGCTTGATATTGGCTGCTAGGCGTTGTGGCTCAGCGCAGTGATACGCTGGCTCGCACAAGCCATCTGGATGAGCGCTTAGCGTCCGTCGCAATGGAATCCGCACGCCCGGTCGGTCGACTTGTAGCTCGTTGCGAGACCGCCGACGAGGTCAATCTCTCGCAGCGGCTGCGTCGAGAAATAGCCTGCGAATAGGACTCCGGCGTTGTTGACCAGAATGTCGAGCCCGCCAAATTCCTCGACTGCTTGCTCGACGGCAGCCGTCGCAGATTCGGCAAGCGCGGGGTCTGCTTGAATGGCAACAGCCTTGCGGCCCATCGCGTGGATCTCCGCGATAACGGCACTGGCGTATTCGGAGGACTTCTCGAAAGTTACGGCAACGTCGGCGCCATCTTCGGCAAGCTATAACGCCACGGCGGCACCGATGCCGCGAGCGGCCGCCGTCACGAGTGCTCGCTTACCGGCGAGCGCAGAGTTATCTGTCTTGAGCATCGCTGTGTACCTCGGTTCTATGACTGCTGCATCCCGGCCGGCAAGGATGACGTCGTTGCGTAGCTCGAAAATTCCGGCCGGGCTCGTCTCGGCTCTGGGCGTGACGCAGTTCATCGGTTACGGCACCCATTACAGCTTCAGCATCCTGGCGTCCGGCATGGCGGCCAATCTCGGCTTGTCGCTGGCGGAAGTTTTTTGCGTCTTCTCCGTGTCACTGTTCATCGGTGGCCTGTCGGCCACCTATATCGGCAAGCAGACAAGATCGGCGCCGCGACGATCATGACGAACGGCTCGGCCCTTGCCGCAGTCACGCTCGCCCTATGCGCCTGGTCGCCCTCGGTCGCGATCTTCGCCGTCGCTATCATCCTACTCGAGGTTTCGTCCGGCATGGTCCAGTATCAAGCGGCATTCGCAGCACTGGTCGAAAGCGATCCCCGCACAGCCTTACGCAGCATCACCTATCTGACGCTAATCGGCGGCTTTGCCTCGACGATCTTCCGGCCGATATCGGCCACGCTCACCGCCTATCTGTCCTGGCGGGAGATCTACCTCGTCTTTGCAGCGTTGAACCTGTTTCTCTGTATGCTGCTGCACTTCTGGATCCGAAGCCTCGGAAAGAAGGCAGGCGAAACATCCATCCGGCAGCGCGAGACGGTCATCGGCGCAATCCCGCCGCATGCACGCCGCCGCGCCATGGTCATGGTCTCATTTGCGTTCGCGCTCCTCGGCTTCACGCTTGCCGCGATCCTTGCCCATATGGTGCCGATGCTGGGATCGATCGGGCTGGGTGCGACCGCCGTCGTGATTGGTTCGCTGTTCGGGCAGGCGCAGGTGCTGAGCCGCCTGATCAACATGGTGTTTGGGAAGAACCTGTCGCCGCCAGGGCTTGCCGTCCTCTCGGCCGTGCTGATTGTCTTCGGCGTCCTGGTCCTGCTGATGACAGGCAACTGGCTGCCAGGTGCGGTCGCCTTCGCCATTTGCCTCGGGCTCGGTTCCGGCATCAACAGCATCGCGCAGGGGAGCCTGCCGCTCTATCTCTTCGGATCGGACGGATATGGTGCGATCACAGGTAAGATGGCGGCCGCCCGTCTGGCGGTCGGCGCCGGCGCGCCCTTCGTGTTCGCGGCGGCCATGGAGAATCTCGGGCTGAGCGGCGCCCTCGTCGCACACGCATGTCTCGGGGCGATCAGCATCGCGGCATTCGTCGCGGTGGCAGCGTCCTGCCAGCAGCCTGCCACCGCGACGGCTTGATGCGTCAGATCGACTTGAGCGAAACCCGCTTCTCCAGCTCGGCTGCTTCTTCCTTCCGCTCGCTATATCGGTCGGTGAGGTAGGACGAGGCATCGCGGGTCATGAGCGTGAACTTCACCAGTTCCTCGCAGACATCGACGACGCGGTCATAGTAGGAAGATGGTTTCATCCGGCCATCGGTGTCGAATTCCTGAAACGCCTTCGCAACGCTGCTCTGATTGGGAATGGTGATCATCCGCATCCAGCGGCCGAGGATGCGCAACTGGTTCACAGCGTTGAAGGACTGGCTACCGCCGGAGACCTCCATCACCGCCAGCGTCTTGCCCTGCGTCGGACGGACGGAGCCGAGCGACAGCGGGATCCAGTCGATCTGCGCCTTCATGATGCCGGTCATCGCGCCGTGGCGCTCCGGGCTGATCCACACCTGGCCTTCCGACCATAGGGAAAGGTCGCGCAGTTCCTGAACCTTGGGATGGCTGACGGGTGCCTCGTCCGGGAGCGGCAATCCCGCCGGATCGAATATCCGAACCTCGCATCCGAGGCGTTCAAGCAGCCGACGGACTTCGAATGCAAGGAGGCGGCTATAGGACACTTCCCGTAGCGATCCATACAGGATCAGGATTCTCGGCTTGTGAGTCGAGAATGCCGGCTGCAGAGATTCCGGTGCGATGGGCTGAAGATGGTCGTCCTGCAAAGCGGGAAATGTCTCAGACAATGGGCTTTCCTTCCCGGTCGAGGACCTGTTCGCCGTCTTCCTTCGTGAACGGTCCTTTGAAGGCGTCGGCAGGCAGGATGTCGAGCACGATCTCCGACGGGCGAGCCAGCCGGGTGCCCAGCGGCGTGACGACGAGTGGCCGGTTGATCAGGATCGGGGTGGCAATCATCGCGTCCAGCAACTGCTCATCCGTTCGGCCCGGATGGTTGAGGCCGAGTTCCGCATAGGGCGTGTCCTTCTCACGGATCGCTTCGCGGACCGTCAGGCCGGCATCTGCGATCATCTTCGAGAGCTGCTCGCGCGAGGGCGGGTTCTGCAGGTACTCGATGACGGTGGGTTCGATCCCGGCGGCACGGATCAGCGCCAGCGTGTTGCGAGACGTGCCGCAGGCCGGATTGTGATAGATGGTGGCGTCCATGGTCAGGGCCTTTCGATGGTGGTGTTGCGGGAAACGGCGGGCGATGCCTCGTACCAACCCTTCGAGCGGTTCACGATCCAGACGACCGATAGCATTACGGGCACCTCGATCAGGACACCGACGACGGTGGCGAGTGCCGCGCCCGACTGAAACCCGAAGAGGCTAATGGCGGCGGCAACCGCAAGTTCGAAGAAGTTGCTGGCACCGATGAGCGCTGACGGCCCCGCGACGCAGTGACGCTCGCCTGCCATGCGGTTCAAGAGGTAGGCCAGTCCGGAGTTAAGATAGACCTGGATCAGGATCGGCACGGCCAACAACGCTATGATGGCCGGCTGAGCGATGATCTGCTCGCCCTGGAAGGCGAAAAGAAGCACGAGCGTGGCGAGCAGCGCCACGAGCGATAGCGGATGCAGATTCGCAAGCAAGCGATCGAGCGCGCCTGTTGCGCCGTCGGCTGTCAAGTAGTTCCGCAGCACCTGGGCGATGATGACGGGAACCACGATGTAGAGCGCGACCGACAGGGCAAGCGTCGCCCACGGCACGGTGATGGCTGAGAGACCGAGCAGCACGCCGACGATCGGCGCGAAGGCGACGACCATGATCGCGTCGTTCAAGGCCACTTGCGAGAGGGTGAACAGCGGCTCACCCCGCGTCAGGTTCGACCAGACGAAGACCATGGCCGTGCAAGGTGCTGCGGCAAGGATGATCAGGCCTGCGATATAAGAGTCGATCCGGTCGGCCGGCAGATAGGGTCGGAATAGCCAGCCGACGAAAAGCCATCCCAGCAAAGCCATGGAGAATGGCTTGATCGCCCAGTTGATGATCAGCGTGACGCCGATCCCGCGCCAGTAGGAGCCGACCCGCGCCAACGACCGGAAATCGACCTTCAGCAGCATAGGGATGATCATCAGCCAAATAAGGACCGCGACCGGGATGTTGAGCTTGGCAATCTCGGCGCCCCCGATGACCTGGAAGACGCCGGGCATCAGGTGACCAAGAGCAACGCCGACGGCGATGCAGAGGAAGACCCAAACAGTCAGGTATCGTCCAAATGTCGACATCTTACTCGGCCTTCGGGGATTTGACCGATGCGCCTTCCAATGAACCGATCTGGCGAACGTGCTGCTCGAGGGGCAGGCGGTCGATCGAGGCGACGGCTAGGTTGAGGAAGGCGGTGATCCGATTCTTCAGAAACCGGGCAGCTTGGGCGAAGGCACGCCGGATCTCAACTTCAGTTCCGACGACGGCCGCGGGATCGTCGACGCCCCAATGGGCGGTCATCGGATGGCCAATCCATACCGGGTACGCTTCGCCGGCTGCGCTGTCGCAGATGGTGAAGATGAAATCAATCTCCGGGCTACCTGTCTCGGCGAACACGTCCCAACTCTTCGACGAGATACCCGTCGATGAGTAGCCGAGCGTTTCCAACTCCTTCAGCGCGTGTGGATTGACCTCGCCCTTCGGCTGGCTGCCGGCGGAATAGGCTTTAGACCTGCCGCCACCCTCCTTGTTAAGGATGGACTCGGCGAGAATAGAGCGAGCGGAATTGCCCGTGCAGAGGAACAGCACGTTATCGGTCTTGTCAGTCATGGTCGTGGTCCGTGGTCATCGGAGGCCTGTTGAGCTTCATGATGGTCGCCGACGATGGGCAAATGGATGATAGTTGGCGGGTCGCCATCACCGCAGCCGGCTTCGGCCCGAGGAACTTCGGAAAACCCGATGGCGGAGAAGAACGGGGCGGCGCTAGTGGTCGCGAGGAAGACATTGCCATCGACGTCGCGCAGCGTTGCCTCGACGATGGCTCGGCCGACCCCATGACCCCGATGTGCCGGCAGAACGACAACAGACCGCAGCAGACAATCGCCGGCGCAGCGTTCGAGGCCGGCATATCCGATCGTTTGGCCGTCGCCTGAGGCTGCTTCAAAGAATGCGCGGCCATCGTCTTCAATGTCATCGGTTGGGAGATCCGCCGCACGGAGCGCTTCGCGAAGACGAGCGTCGCTACCGGCCACTTCGTGCAATGCGATCACGCTCAGCATGGGGTCGCCCCCGGCGCGCAGCACGGCGTCAGTTCTGCGATCAAAGGAGCGCAAAGCTCCGTCGATCCGCCGCAACAATCCTTCAGCAGGAATAGTGTCAGGTCGCGCAAGCCGTTCAGGTCGGCCCGGTAGATGATTGATCGGCTCTGGCGCTCGCTCCTCACCAACCCTGCACGGGAAAGCGTCGCAAGATGCGCCGACATTGTGTTCTGCGGGACATCGAGGAGCCGTGCGAGCTCACCTGCCGGAATTCCCTCCGGTTCGTGCCGCACGAGCAGACGGAACGTCTCCAGGCGGGTGTTCTGGGCCAAGGCCGCAAGGGCCGCTATTGCGCTTCTGCTTTCCATATATCCAGAATAATGGATATATGGAAGAAGTCAACCGCCGCTTAGCCGGGGCGGATTATGTGCAGCTGGAACTCGGAGATGCCCTGCAAACCAGGCCATCGAGCCTGAGGTGACCATAAGTCACCACGGCTGATATTCGGCGATCTCTTCCGGATCGACGAGTTCGCCGGTGACCTCGGTGACGACGACAAGGCCGAAAGCGGTTGTCGCCATAGGCCGAGCGAGGGGTGAGAGATCGTCGCTCGGCACGGGCAGCCGTTCTTCCTGCGCTCCGACGCTTCGCTTTGTCCTCCTCGTCGGTGCCCTTGCTTGCCTGGGCGCGCTTTTGCCTTTCTTCCGGTTCATCGCTTGGCCGCCTCCTTGTTGCGACTGTACCCCTGTTGCGGCCCACTTGTTGAGAGGCTATGAAATGCCTGCGCGACATCAGGGGGATCGCTAGTGGCTTACGGCACGGTCAAGTTTTTCAACCAGGAAAAGGGCTTTGGCTTCATCACACCGGACGAAGGCGGTCAGGACGTGTTCGTTCACGTGAGCGCAGTGCAGGGTTCGACGCTTCTGCGGGATGGCCAGAGGGTTTCCTACGAGGTGGGCCAGGATCGCCGGACCGGCAAGTCACGGGCCGAGGGCGTCCGCGGCGCCTGACTTAGCGCTGGAGCGTGTCGATGAAAGTCAGGGAAGCGACCAGCAGCGACGTGGACGCGATGAGCGAACTTCTCGAAAATCTGGTCGAGGCCGGCAAGCGAACGATGCCGGCAGAGATCGACTACGTTCGGGAGCACTATGTCGACAATCCGCTGAGCATATGCTGCACTCTTGCCGAAGACGACGACGGTATCATCCTCGGGTTCCAGTCCCTGATCCGCGCCGTCGATGGCAATCCGTACGGCACGCCGGCCGGCTGGGGTATCATTGGTACGCACGTTTCACCGGATGCCGCACGAGGCGGCGTCGGAACCAGACTATTTGCGGCGAGTGAGCAGGCTGCGATCAGTACGGGACTGACGAAAATCGAAGCTTTCATAGGCAACGCGAACGCTGTCGCCCAGGCTTACTACGAGCGCATGGGCTTCAAGACGTACCGGCAAACGGAAACAGCCATCTGCAAGGTCTGGACGCGCCAGGAGAGTTGACGGAAAAGCGATCGTCTCACGAAGATGCCGGCGACGTTCGCAAGACGGGTCCCTTGACGCCGAGATTGGGCAAGACAGTTCACCGCCATGGACCGTATCCCTTCCCCTCCCGCCGACGGGCATCCCGACCGTTTCCTGCGGTGTCAGGAAGCCAGGACGACGTCGTGGCCGCGGTTGCTTTGGCGGGCGTTGACGCGGGTTGGACACCGGAAGAAGTTTGGGCCGCACTCGTGGAGCTGGCGGACAACCTCATGCTTTCGGAGCTCGCAAATCGTGATCTGGAACGCGATCTGGCGGGCCTCAGAAGCGGGAGAGCGTAAGGGCATGTGCGGCAGGTTCACGTTCGACCATGAATGGCGGGTCTTCGCGAAGACGAACGGAAACGTCTCGTGGGCGAGCTGATGTCGGATGATGATGATCTGGCGGACTTGCCCGCCAGGTCGGCTGTGCGACCAAACACGTATTGGGCGGCTAAGAGCGCCTCCGGAACGGAGTGCACGAGGCGTTCTGGCTATCTGGAAACAGCACGACCCCCGACACCGGTCTCCTGCGAAACTTCGTATTGAAGACGGCAGCCGACATCGACCGGTACTGTCCACTCCGGAGAAACACTTCCACGGTCTTCGTTTCCGGATTGGCGCGCAGCTCGCGGCAGCGATCCCAGTCACACAGGAAGCTTGCTGCCGGCATGTCCGTCACATCGACGTCGAGAAGAATATCCTGCGCACTTGCGGTCGCGAAGATAATCAGGTCGTCCGCGCCAACCAGTAGTGCGGGAGCCCTGAGGCGTTCCAGCTTATCAAGAAGGTCCGTCATCACTTTTCGTCGCAGGTGTTAACTAAGTCATTATTGGATTGGACGGGCATCTTTGCCCTTTTTGGATACGTGTAGCTACAAGCTGGTGTTTGCTCCCTGTTTGTCCAGCGTCCTGCCAACCAATGGCAAATGAAGTCTCTTTCCAATGATTAAAATGCATCAATTCGACCAAGGTCCGTGGCGCATTTTGATAGACGCACTAGATAGCGTGGGGTAACCACGGGTTTGCAGTTCACGATTTTTTACCGGGAAGATTGCAGTCGAATGACACAGGGACCAAACCCCAGCATTGAGCAGCGCTACCGCCTGCTGATCGAAGCAATCACCGATTATGCAATCTACATGCTGGACCCGGCAGGCAACATCACGAGTTGGAACCCGGGAGCGGAGCGGCTGAAAGGATATTCCGAGGCCGAGATCATCGGTCGCCACTTCTCGACCTTCTATACCGAGGAAGACCGCGCAAAGGGTTTCCCGGAAGAGGCGCTCAGGATCGCTGAAGCCGACGGTCGCTTCGAGCGTGAGGGATGGCGGCTGCGCAAGGATGGATCCAAGTTTTGGGCGAACGTCATCGTCGATCCGATCCGAAACGCTGACGGGAACCTGATCGGCTTCGCCAAGATCACGCGCGATATCAGCGAAAAGCGCGCGGCTCAGGAGGCCATGGTTCAGGCTCACAAATTGGAGGCGGTCGGGCAGCTGACAGGCGGCTTGGCCCACGACTTCAACAATCTCCTGACGGCGATCCTGGGCAGCCTCGAGATTGCCAGGAAGCGAGCCGTCAGGCCGGACGTCCTAGACCTCATCGAAAATGCCATTCAGGGCGCCCAGCGCGGCGCAACGTTGACGCAACGGCTTCTGGCGTTCGCACGGCGGCAAGAGCTGAAGATCGACTCGCTACGCGTTCCCGACCTTGTCGGCGGGATGGCAGACCTGATGCGTCGAACGATCGGCCCGGAGGTTGTCATCAACACCGCGTTTCCAGCTGATCTTCCCCCCGTGCTTACCGACGCCAATCAGTTGGAGAGTGCGCTCCTCAACCTCGTCGTGAATGCGCGCGATGCAATGCCGGATGGTGGCGAAATCGCCATCACGGCGGAGCGGCGGTATGTGACAACAGGCAGTGCTAACTCGCTCGCGACAGGCGACTACGTCTGCCTTTCGATTGCCGATCAGGGAGAGGGGATGGATGCAGAGACACTCGCAAATGCCAGCCAACCATTCTTCACGACGAAAGGCGTCGGCAAGGGCACAGGATTGGGTCTCGCGATGGTCCAGGGGCTCATGGCACAGTGCGGCGGACAACTGGTGCTGAAGTCTAAACCGGGTGTCGGCACGACAGCCGAGCTTTGGCTTCCGGTGTCAGGGGAGCCGTCGACATTGGCCGCTTCTACCCCCGAGACCGTGTTTGATCCCGCGCCAACCGCCATGACGGTCCTGGTGGTCGATGATGACGCGCTGGTGCTCATGAACACAGTCCTCTTACTTGAGGATCTCGGCATGGAAACCATGCAGGCGTCCTCCGGGGCGGAGGCCATGACGATATTGGATAGTGGTGAGCTCCCTGCTGTCGTGATCACGGACCATGCCATGCCCCACATGACCGGCGCAGAGCTCTGCAGGCGCGTAAGGCAGCAGTATCCGAGCCTTCCATTGATTCTAGCGACAGGCTACGCCGAGCTTCCCGAGGGGGCCGAGCTTCTGAGCGATGTCGTCCGATTGTCGAAGCCGTTCAGTCAGACCCAGTTGTCGCGGGCACTTTCGGAAGCCTGTAATGCCGGACGGTGCTTCTGACTGATAGACGATTGCGGCTCGGGGACCTGATCGGCCGCGCTTTGTACGGATGCGGACCAAGCTGCGATCCCGGACCAAAGTCCGGATGATCAAACGCGACGGTTGTGTTAGCTGTTGATCTGCCCTGGGGAGGACCCGAATGACGCTGGCGACCGATATCCGTGATGCGTGCCTTGTTCTGCCACAGCTTGATCGTCAGAGCCGCCTGGGCCTGATCGAGCGAATACTCGGACAGCTTGAAGCCTACCGCACGACGGCGCTTGAGGGCGTGCGGCCGGACAAACGCTTCTGGATCGACACCCTCATTGCGTCCGTCAAGACGTCTCTGGACGAGATTGCAGCAATGGACACAGCAGAGCTCCTCGGCATCTTAATCGAGTTCGAGAAACTGATTGCGGTTCTCGACGGAATCAGCGCTTCTCGTGTCGCAGTGCCCACGTTCCACTGATCGCGGAGGTTTGGTATGATCGAGACGCAGCAGACCTCCGGCTGGTTGAATCCGACGTTCAACGATCGCCTCGTTTCCAGCTACGAAACGTTACTCTCTCCGATCCTCTTCGATCCCTATGCCGTGCACATGGTCGAGTATGCCGCCCGATCCCGTCCAGCAAACATCCTCGAAGTCGCAGCCGGCACCGGCGTCCTGACACGCGCGCTTCGCTCTCGCATGCCAACCGCTGAAATCGTGGCGACTGATATCAGCCCGGCCATGGCAGCTGAGGGGCGCAGGGCGACCGAGGGGCTGGAGGTCCACTGGTTGGAGGCCGACGCTGGTAAGCTGCCCTTCGGGCCGCAAATGTTCGATCTGGTCGTCTCGCAGTTCGGCGTCATGTTTTATCAGAACAAGGTGGCAGCGTTTCGCGAAGCTGCGCGGGTTCTGCGCAAGAACGGCAGGTTCCTGTTTTGCACCTGGGACTGGCTTCACGACAACGACTTCGCCAGGGCCGTGGACGAGGCACTGGCGAGGCTGTTTCCTGCAGACCCACCGTCGTTCCTGCGCCGGCTGCCGTATTCATACTACGATCAGGATGTCATCCGAGCGCAGATGTCGGCGGCAGGATTCTCGGCCGTCTCCTGCGATCGCGTCGAGCTGACATCGACAGCACCGGACGCCGGCACGATCGCGGCGGCATTCTGCGAGGGCACGCCGCTTCGCAGCGAGATCGAGGAGCGATCCCCGGGCCTTCTGTTCGAAACGGTCGCTGCGGTAGAAAAGGTCATCAGGGCGGATCTCGCCGCCCGACCAGAGGGTGCCATGACTGCTTTGCTTGTGCTCGGTACGGCCGCTTAGTGCTGCAGCGCTTTTGGTCACAAGCAAACGGCAGTAGACCCGTCACGAGCACTGATTTCCGTTGGCATCGCAGGACGAGCCACCCCACGCACAAAATGCAGGGGCGTCACGAATTTGGCACAGTCGTCACGCGTATTTGGTGAGATTATGGTTCGCGAGCATCGACTCGATGCCGCTGCTTTGCAGCGTCTCCCGCACAGACTCCACCGGCCCGCGAACCGTTATCTCAGCGTGGCCATGCCGATTATATCATACCATGACACATATAAGGTCTTTTCGATGTCCCGTTCAAAATCAGCGGCCCTGAGCGATCAAGTCTATGAAGGTCTGGCCGGCTTCCGGCTCGCAATGCGGCGCTTCCTGGCGTTCAGCGAGGCCGCGCTTGCGGAAGCGGGCGTCACGTCTCCACAATATCAGGCCCTCCTCGTGGTGCGGTCCACCCCTCATCGTCAGATCAGGCTTCGAGATCTCGCCGAGCAGTTGCTGATGCATCACCATGGCGCCGTCCAGCTCGTCGACCGCATGTGTTCCGCTGGCTTGGCGGAGCGTATCCCGGCGGAGGACGATAAGCGCAGCGTCATGATTAGCCTGACCTCGAAAGGGCGGGAGGTCCTTGAAGCACTTGCCCGCATCCACGTCGATGGCATGCTCGAAAACGAGCCGCTGCTGGCGGAATCCCTCTCCCGCCTGCGACAGGTCACCGAGCTCGCCTGACGCCGTCAAAGTTTTTTATCACGTCGTGATTGATCTCCAACTTCGTTCTTGTATCATGACATGATATAAAACCAGGATAACAGCTATCGCGGACGCAGAACGCTGGTCGGCACCCTATCGCCCCTCAAAAACCCTCTGGGCGTGGTCGCTCGTCGGCGCATCAGCCTTGACGTCATTATGGGCGGGCCTTCCGCCTTTGCACGGGCGCTCAAACAATCGAAGCATACATCGATAGCGTCCCGCATTAAAAGTTCGCCACCTGGAAACCGATGCATCGCCCGCGCGTTTGCATTTCCTACGGCGTGGAGGTTTTCATGAACGAGCATCTGACTGACCCTGCATCCGAAGGACCGGCCGGCGGCTGGGGATCGGTGAAATCGATCGCGCGCATTTACGGCGAGACCCTTTCCAATCCGGCGGTCCTCGAAACCCTGAAGCAGCAGAACAAGCCTGGCGGCTTCATGTGCGTTTCCTGCGCCTGGCCGAAGCCGGCAAACTACCATCCCTTTGGGTTCTGCGAGAACGGGGCGAAGGCGACGTTGTGGGAATCGACCTCGGCACGGTGCAAGCCCGACTTTTGGAACGACCACACGGTCCTGGAACTTCGCGACTGGAAAGATCACGACCTCGAAATGGCCGGACGCCTTACGCATCCGATGCGCTACGACGCCGACACGGATCGCTATGTCGAAGTCAGTTGGGAAGAGGCGTTTTCCGGCATCGGCGCCGTGCTGAAGCGCCTAGAACCAAAGGAGGTCGTCTTCTATTCCTCCGGCCATGCCGGTCTCGAAGCCTCCTATCTCTATGCTCTGCTCGCACGTCTCTACGGCAACAACAACCTCCCGCAAAGCTCCAACATGTGTCACGAGACGACGTCGGTCGGCCTGACCAAGGTGATCGGCTCGCCGGTGGGTACCGTGGTCTGGGACGATCTGGAAAAGACCGACTGCCTGTTCTTCTTCGGGCAGAATCCTGGAAGCAACAGCCCACGCTTCCTGCACCCTCTCCAGGAGGCGAAGCAGCGTGGGGCGAAGATCGTCACCTTCAATCCGGTGATCGAGCAGGGCCTTGTCAGTTTCGTCAATCCGCAGAGCCCGCGCCAAATGCTGACAGGCGAAGAGACGGTAATTTCCGATCTATATCTGCAGGTGCAAAGCGGCGGCGATGTCGCGGCAATCCTTGGCCTCTGCAAGGTGGTGGTCGAGGCCGACGACGACGCCAAGACGCTCGGTCTTAAACGCATCCTCGACGTCGAGTTCATCGAGCAGCATACGACGGGCTTCGACCGGTTCGTCGACTGTGTCCGGACGGCATCCTGGTCCGACATCGAGCGCGAGAGCGGTCTAACCGAGCCCGACATCCGCCGGGCCGGTCAAATATATGTCGAGGCCGAGAGGGTCATCGGCGTATACGGCATGGGCCTCACACAGCATTCGAAGGGCGCGCTCAACATCGCGATGCTGGCCAACCTGCTGATGCTGCGGGGCAACATCGGGCGCGAAGGCGCAGGCGTCTGTCCCGTGCGCGGCCACTCTAACGTCCAAGGCCAGCGTACGGTCGGCATCGCAGAAAAGACCAAGCTGGTTCCGATGGACAAGCTGAAGGAACTTTTCGATTTCGATCCGCCGACGGAGGATGGCACCCATATGGTCGACGCGGTGAAGGGCTTGATGAGCGGTCACGTCAAGGGCTTCGTATCGCTCGGCGGCAATCTGCTTCGGGCCGTCCCCGACCAGAGGGACATGGAAGTCGCATGGGCGAAGCAGGAACTGACCGTGATGGTCTCGACCAAGCTCAATCGAAGCCATCTCTTTCCGGCAAAGGCGGCCTATATCCTGCCATGTCTCTCGCGCTCGGAGGTAGACGATCAGGCGACCGGAAACCAATATATTTCCATCGAGGACAGCTTCTCCCACATCCACGGCTCGATCGGCAAGCGCAGCCCGGCCTCGGAGCACCTGAAGAGTGAACTCGCCATCATTGCCGGGATCGCCAAGGCGACCCTTCCCGTAAATCCCAAAGTGACATGGGACGACTGGACCGGCGACTACTCCCTCGTGCGGGACCTCATCGAGAAGACCTACCCGGAAGATTTCGCGAAGTACAACGAGCGGCTCAACGAACCCGGCGGCTTCTATCGTGGCAACGCGGCGCACGACCGCATCTGGAAGACCCCGGAAAAGAAGGCGGTCTTCACAACGCCCGATCAACTGAACTCGCTGTCCTTCCCCGACAGACCTGGCCGTTACCGACTGTTGACGATGCGATCGAACGACCAGTTCAACACGACGATCTATGGATATTCCGACCGATTCCGCGGGATCGAGGGCACGCGCGATGTCGTCCTCATGTGCGCCGAAGACATCGCCGAAGCCGGCCTCGCGCCCGGACAGACAGTGCGGCTCGTCAGCGACTTCGAGGACGGCAGGCGGCGAGAGCTCGGCGGTCTAGTCGTAACACAGCACGCCCTGCCGAAGGGGACGATCTGTTCCTACTATCCGGAGTGCAACGTTCTTAATGCGATCGATCATCACGACGAGCTTTCGAAGACGCCGGCCTCTAAATCGATACCCGTCAGGATAGAGGCCGAGCCATGATGGGCGCCCGGCGGGGGACAGGAGGCTTGGCAGCATGAGCCAGCGCAGCGATGAGGCCGGACCAGACCGGCGCACAGTGCTTGCCGCCGACCGCACGATCTATGCCGCCGAACGCACCTATGCTGCCTGGATGCGAACGGGCTTAACGGCGCTTGCCAGCGGGATAGGAGCGAAAGCACTCTTGGCGGACGTCGTTCCGGAAATCCTCATTGTCACGACGGGGACGATTCTGGTCGTCTTCAGCGCTTTCTGTTTCGTCGTCGCCGTTATCAGGGAGTTCAATCCTGGGCCGCCGCCGCCGGAGCCGGATATCAAGAAGATACCGAGCGTCCTGCTGCTCGCCGTGAGCCGGTTTTCTGGCGATCGTGTCTTTCGTTACTCTCCTCGGCGTATGGTTTGATCGCTCAGGCACGCTTGGCCAGTGAGCTGGACGAGGCATGGATCACGAACCCAACTATGGCACGGTCGGCATTGGCGCGATCCTCGGGATAGGTGTCCTCGTATGGATCGTGGCAATGACTTTTTGAACGAGCCGGGCTCCTGTCTATCGATCGAATTCCGAGCGCTGCAACACGTTCAAGACCTCCTTCGCCATGAGATGTGCCGCCGTCAGGACTGCCGGCGACAGCGGCATTCCATCGCGCGCATCGCGCGAAATCCTCAGGAAACCAATCAACTCGATTGGATTCTCTATGAAGCCGTCGAGAATCTCCTCTACCTCCTGCGGGAAAGAACGCCCTATCCCGACGGCAAGCTGTCCTTTTTCATCGAGCACTCCCCGATCGATGAGTATGGTTTCGATCCGACCGACCCAAAGGCCGAGTTCGGCGCGCATGTCTTTCATCGCTATACCCCTGCCCTTGCCAGCTCAGTCTAATAGTCGTAATCCCCCCGGGGGAATGCCACGGCCGCCTTTTCGGATGTCCTGCAGATAGGTCAGGACCTTGCCTATCATCGGCGGATGAACTGGCTTGGATATCACGCCCACGACGCCCAGAAGTCCGGTTTGAATGGCCTCGGGATTGCCAGTCACCATCACGACTGCCAACCCGAACTCGCTTGCCAGATAATGTCCAACCCTGGGACCCGTTGCACCGTCTCGAAGTTTGACATCGACAAGCGCGATATCGCTGAACGGAGCGAGCGCTTGAGCGGTCTCGAAACTATCGGCGACGCCGGACGTCTCGTAGCCGAAGCTTGTCACTATGTCGCGAAGATCGGCGGCCAGGATGGCGTCGTCCTCCACAATCAATATTTTCTCGGCCGTCATCGCCCCCTCCTCCCAGTTTTGTTCAGCCTGTATTCAGGATTGACAATATGGTCGAAGCGTTAAAGAATGTCATCACATGATATAAAGGATGATACGATGACGAAGACGGCTTTCATTTCAACGGTATTCGCAGCCTATGTCGCCGTCATGTTCGCTGTCGCGTCGATCCCCGCAGAAGCGCCCCAAGTCGTGTCGCAAATGCAGACCCAGCAGGCGGTCAACTGAGGTTGACGGGATGGACGTGAAGCTTTTTCTCGCCGGAGCAGCCATCATGTGCGCGAGCATCTATGGCGGATCTGTTTATGTCCTGTTCTATCTTTGAAGCACCTTCATCATGACGTGATATAAATTTTGCGGATCGCGGAACCGCAAGGGCGCCTCTCCATTATCTTTTGATAAAGGGAGTACGCAGATGCAGCCTACCCTCATCAGGCCGAACCATTCTTACGTCGCGCGTGGCGGCCGCAATCGCAGATATGTCGCGAGGATCGACTGCGGCGTCGTCGACTACAGCGTGAGCGTCTTCGGCGTTTCCTTTACCCGGTCGGAAACGTTGGACGCGTTCGCGCGGTGGGCCTACGAAGACGCGGACCTTCTGATCCACCGTACGTCAACCCGCGGTGCGGGAGCATCGTGATGCTCATGGCGACGCCGGTCAAGAAGGCCGTCATCTACCGCATGGTCATGAAGGACCACATCTGTCCGTTCGGTCTCAAGTCGCTCGACCTGCTGCAACGCGAAGGATATCGGGTCGAGGACCACTGGCTCAGGACCCGTGAAGAAACGGATCGCTTCAAGGCTGACCAGGACGTTGGCACCACACCGCAGATTTTCATCGACGGCAGACCCGTCGGTGGGTACGACGACCTTCGCAATTTCTTTGGCGATCCTCTAAAGGATCCGGACGCCACTTCCTACGTGCCGGTCGTGGCAGTATTTGCGATGACCGCATCGATGGCGATTGCAGCTGGCTGTGCTGCCGGGACTCTGGCATCGCTTCGCACGGTCGAGTGGTTTGCCGCCTTCAGCATGTGCGAGCTGGCGATCCTAAAGCTGCGCGACCTGGAGAGTTTCACGAACATGTTCCTCGGCTACGATCTCCTGGCTCGGCGCTGGGTTCGCTACGCCTATATCTATCCATTCGCCGAAGCCTTCGCGGGCGTGCTGATGATCGCAGGCGGGATGTTGGCCCTGATCGCCTCGCCGGTCGCACTGGCCATCGGTACGATCGGCGCCTGTTCAGTATTCAAGGCGGTCTACGTCGAGAAGCGCGAGTTGAAGTGCGCGTGCCTTGGTGGCGACAGCAACGTTCCCTTGGGATTCATATCCCTGACCGAAAACCTCATGATGGTCGCGATGGCCGTCTGGATGATAATAAAGGCAGTTTTGACATGAGCGAGCCCCAGGACGAAACCACAGACGGTCAAAATGAGCCGGAAGCGATCCACAACATCGCGTCGCTCCGCCGGCAGTACGGCGTCAGCAGGCACGAGGCCCGCCGGCTTATCGAGCGCTTCGGCAATTCGAGGGATGAACTGGATCTGCTCCTCGCAGGCCGCGGTCGGACGGCCCTCCATCGACGGCGTGAGGTCGCTACACCCGAGAGTGACGCCGCGTTTGGTATTGGGTAGTGCGCGTTTCAATGCGAAACCCTGTCTTAGGGCATCGAAGTTCCATCGTGAGACTCGGCAGAGCGCTTCAGGGTTTGGCGCGCCAAGACCGCCTGCAGAACCCCAGTTCGCCCGGACCGCGGTTTCGTTCAAAACCGGATGGACCAGCCCAAGCATTTCCGCAATGACTGCAGCAGGGACACCGCTCACCTATCAGAAAAATCGATCAATTCAATACGAATGCCACGTATATTCCGATGGAGAACCGGAATGAGCGGCATCGGTCTGCCGTTCGCCAATGCCTTTAAGCTGTACGTTGTGCCATCCTCGGCGACGAACGTGCTCTCGATCGGCAAAAGCGCGTTCGGTCTCCGGCCAATCCGCGCTTCCGGATAGAAACCACAGATCACTCGGGGTAGATGTGTCGATCTTTGAACTCTCCGCCATTCTCTTGACTCTATCGGCCGCCCTCGGCTGGATCAACCACAAGTACCTGCCGCTGCCGAACACGATCGGCCTTCTGGTGATGAGTGTGGGGGCGTCGTTGATCCTTGTCGCCGTCGACGCCGCTTATCCCAAGCGGCACCTCTTCGAGCCGCTGACCCAGGCCTTGCTTCGGATCGACTTTACCGAAGTGGTGATGAACGGGATGCTCGCATTTCTGCTGTTTGCCGGCTCGCTGCATGTCGATCTGGGCAGGATGCGCGACCGCGCTGCGCCTGTGGCTATCCTCGCCCTGTTCGGAACGATCGTGTCCACCGCTATTGTTGGCGTCGGTTTCTGGCTCATCGCAAAACTGTTCGGACTCGAGATGCCGCTGGCCTGGTCGATGGTATTCGGCGCCCTCATCAGCCCTACGGATCCCGTGGCGGTTCTGGCAACCCTCAAGAACGTCAAGGTGCCTGCCAATCTTGAGGTCGAAATGCAGGGCGAATCACTCTTCAATGACGGTATCGGGATTGTTCTGTTCACCGTGATGCTGCTGTTTGCGACGCAGGGTCATGACAGCACCATCACCGCCGGGTCGATTATCAAACTCCTTCTCGTGGAAGGCGGCGGCGGTCTCCTGCTTGGCATCGTTACCGGGGGTATTGCTTACTGGGCTATGCGCCTGATCGACGACTATTCGGTCGAGGTCCTGATCTCGCTTGCCCTTGTCACAGCCACTTACGCGATCGCCGATCGCCTTCACGTCAGCGGACCGTTATCCGTGGTCGCTGCGGGCCTGCTGATTGGCTACCACGGACCGCGCAAGGCCATGAGTGATCGCACCCAGACCTATCTGTTCGGGTTGTGGACGCTGATCGACGAGATCCTCAACTCGGTTCTCTTCCTGCTGATCGGGCTCGAAGTACTCGTCCTGAAATTCGACACACGATCCCTGGAGATAGCGGCCGTCGCCATCCCCCTTGTTCTGTTTGCTCGGTTGATCGCCGTCGGCGCGCCCGCCATGGCTGCTTGGTCGAGCGATATGATGTCGACCAGGAACGTGCCATTCCTCACCTGGGCGGGCATCCGTGGTGGCATCTCCATTGCGCTGGCCCTGTCTGTTCCGGAGAGCCCGGCCAAGCTCGCCATTCTCTCCTCCACCTATGCGGTGGTGTTGTTCAGCATCATCGTCCAGGGTCTCACCTTGGGTGCACTCGCCCGGCGAACCATACTTACAGATAAGCCTCCAGCAGCTGAAAAGACCTCCCACTAACAGCCGACCGCCGGAGACGTCCTTCAAGCATTCCCGCACAGGGGCCGGCGCCGGGGAAGCCGCCACACGCGCTTTGCAGGCGTCTAACGCTTCACGCTAAGGAAGGGAAACGCAATTTTGAGTGGAAGACGCATGCATGTCAGAAATAAGTGGCGTCTATAAGTGATCGCGCTCTGGTCCTCCTTGCACTGGGGCAAATTGCGGTCGGCGCCGCCGGCGTCGCTGGGTGGTTCGGCTTTGAGCCTCATTCCATCTCGCTTCCTAGACGGGTGGCGGGGCGACGGTATGGCCGACGGAGAAAGCCAAGTATAGCAGTCCGGCGATCGCGACTGCTGTGACGGCAAGCAATATCGTTTGAGAGGGACGCATTAGCGACCTCCTATGGGAAGAGACGGAATGCACGGCCCGGTTCAGGCTGCTGATCGACAAGTAAGGCGCCTGACGTGCCGTTCAAGCCTTTGTCAGAACGGGCGCGCCTGTCGATTTCACTAGGCAAACCCATATCCAGTCCTTACTTATGAGACACGCGTGTGCTGCGTGCGCCGGGGATTCCCCTTATTGACGGAGACTGAGATCAACCTTCATCGGAGAAGCGAACCCGTGTCGAAAACGATCCAAGGCCGCATCAAGTCCACGCTGCGTCAGTTTCTCGATAGCGAGGCGTCGGGCGGCCTGATCCTGATGGCGGTGGCCGTGCTGGCGATCGTCGTCGCAAACTCTCCCGCCGCAGACGTCTACTTCCACGCCCTGCATGTCTACCTCGGCCCGCTCAGTCTACAGCACTGGATCAACGACGCCCTCATGAGCGCCTTCTTCCTGCTGGTAGGCCTTGAGATCAAGCGGGAAATGCTGGACGGACAACTGTCGAGCTGGAGCAGACGAATTCTTCCAGGCGCCGCTGCAGCGGGCGGAATGGTGCTGCCCGCACTGATCTACATCGCCTTCAATCTTTCAGACACGTCGACCTTGAGAGGATGGGCGATTCCAACCGCGACCGACATCGCCTTCGCACTCGGCGTCCTTTCCCTTCTCGGGGATAGGGTGCCCGCCTCGCTGAAGATCTTCCTGGCGGCGCTGGCGATCATCGACGACCTCGGCGCGGTGATCGTCATCGCCATTTTCTATACGGCAGACATCAACGTTCTTGCACTTGCCGTCGCAGCCGTCTTGATCGGAAACTTGGTGATCCTGAACCGGTCCGGCGTGAAGAACATCTGGGCCTATCTGGCGCTGGGAGTTCTCCTATGGATCGCCGTCTTCCTGTCAGGGATTCACGCCACGCTCGCGGGAGTCGTCCTGGCGCTTGCCATTCCGCTGAAGGTCACCCCCGGCGCGCCCGAAGCCTCGGACGCGGACTCACCGCTCCATAAACTGGAGCACGCACTCCAGAAGCCGGTGGCTTTCTTCATCGTGCCAATATTCGGCTTCGCCAATGCCGGCGTCTCCTTCGCAGGCGCGTCGGCAAACGTCCTTGCGGAGCCGGTGACCATCGGCGTCGCCGCCGGCCTCTTCCTGGGGAAGCTTGCAGGCGTGCTTGGAACGGTGGCGCTTCTGGTCAAGTCCGGGTTGGCGCAGCTTCCGGCGCGGGCGACCTGGTCGCAGATGACGGGCGTGTCTCTGCTTTGCGGCATCGGCTTCACGATGAGCCTGTTCATCGGACTGCTGGCCTTCCCGGATGCGTCGTCTCAAGATCACGTGAAGATCGGGATCCTTGCGGGCTCGCTTGCATCGGGCGTGGCCGGGGCCGTCGTCCTGAGGGCGTCGGGCCATAGGAAGCAACCGACGTAGACGCGTATACATCACAAGCTTCGATCGGCGTCAGATGCGGGACGCGAGCGGTTCAATTGGTCTGCTTTTATTGGTCACGCCGATCTGAAAGCACTTCAGCAACTCGCGCGCGAGGTCCCGCCCTTCCTCGCTGTCCGGATTGATTGCCTTCGTCAGGCAATGGTCTTTCACCAGAGCCTGCATCGTGGAAACGTCGTCTGGCCGAGGGATGGCGATCCCCTTCCGAAGGCGCTGAGTATAACGTGCTCGGTGGTTCGGCACGGAGCAACAAACCCCGATCCGGCGCATTTTCAATTCTTGGGGGGTGATCTCCGGGCGCCTTTGGCGTTAGAAGATTTCTTGCCTGCGTCACGTACCGAGTCCGCCATGCCAAGCCGTTACCGCCCTTCCAAGCTTCTTCGCCGCTCCCGCGTGATTTGGGGTTCGTTTTCTCTCTGGAAGCCAAGACTGGTGTTCTGGTGCGGGGCCTTCGCGATCGGTGTAATAAGCGTCGGTTTCGCCAAGCTCGCGGATCTGGCGCAAAACGCATTCCTATCTCTCAACTCTGTCGCTGAAGGAAGCTTCCTGCTGCCGCTGTTGCTGACGCCGGCGGGCTTCATCCTGTCGGCCTATCTGGCGTCGACGTTGTTTCCGAATTCAGGCGGCAGCGGCATTCCGCAGGCAATTGCAGCGCGACACTTACATCACGCAGAAGACAGGGCACGGCTGCTGTCGCTGAAGATTGCCTTCGGCAAGATCGTACTGACAGTGCTTGGATTGTTCTGCGGCGCCTCGATCGGCCGCGAAGGGCCAACGGTACAGGTGGGCGCTTCGATCATGCTCGCCGTCGCCCGCTTTGGCGGCATGGCGCAGGCACGCGGGCTGATCCTGGCGGGTTCGGCAGCAGGTATCGCCGCTGCCTTCAACACGCCGCTCGCCGGTATCGTCTTTGCCATCGAAGAGATGAGCCGTACGTATGAATCGCGAGCCAACGGGCTGGTGCTGACCGCCGTCATCCTCTCCGGTCTGGCCGCACTCGGGCTTTCGGGCAGCTACAATTATTTCGGTATGGCCTCGGCGGCGCCGACCGACCTTCGTGACTGGGGACTGGTTTTGATCTGCGGTGTGGGTGGCGGCGCCCTTGGTGCCGCATTTAGCGGTTTTGCCTTGCATTTCGGCCAGAAGATCCGCCGCTGGGCGCAACCGAGACCGCTGAAGCGCACGCTGGCACTTGCGGGAGCCTGCGGACTGGGAATCGCTGTCATCGGTATCGCATCCGGCGGCACCACCTTCGGCACCGGCTACGAGCAGGCGCGTGGCGCGGTCGAGGGCAATGCCTTGCCCCTGCTCTTCTGTGTCGAGAAACTTGCAGCCAGCTTCCTATCGATGCTGTCAGGCATACCCGGCGGCATCTTCGCGCCGTCGCTCGCCGTCGGCGCCGGTCTTGGCAGCACCGTCGGCTCCCTGCTCGGCACCAGCATCGCCCTTGCAGCAATCCTCGGGATGGCGGGTTACTTCGCAGGCGTCGTACAAGCGCCAATGACGGCCTTCGTCATTATCCTGGAGATGACCGGCGACCACCAGGCCGTCATCCCGATCATGGCGGTGTCGATGATCGGTTACGTGACCTCGCGCTTGCTTTCACGTGAACCGCTTTACCACGGTCTGTCGCGGGTCTTTATCGCCGCCGCAATCCGGGCGCGACGCGCTGCGGAGAAGGAACCGGGATCAAATCGAACCTAACACACTCGGCCGACGACCATGCGCGACTATCTCACTGACCGGTATTCTATTCGCCGCGAACATGACGGCTCCTGGACAATCTTCGATCTGTTCACCGGGCTCGCCGCGGAGTACTACGGACGCACAACAACACTGATGGACGAAGGCGGATCGAAGTCCCTATGCATCGTCATGAATGCACTCGACAAGCAACGGCGGCGACAGACCTCGACATAGTGCTCGCTGTGGATTTGGGAAAGACGCAGGCCATATGGAGGATCAGACCAAAGCGACAGTGACGCGAGAAGCCAGTTGCTCCTGCGGCCAGCTTACCATCAGGGCTAACGCGGCCCCCGTAAAGATCTCCGCATGCCACTGCCAGGAGTGCAAGCGCCGCACTGGCAGTGCATTCGGGGTAGCGGTCTTCTTCGACCGGGAAGAGGTGGCGGCTTCAGGAGCCTCGCGACGTTACACGAGGGCGCAAGACAGCGGGAGATCGATCGAGTTCAAGTTCTGTCTTGACTGCGGGTCGACGTTTTTTGGATGACGGACTTTCGGGAGGATCTCGTCGCGCTCGCCCTGGGATGTTTCCACGATCCGTCCTCCCTGGTTCCGACACTAAGCGTCTACGAGCAAAGTCGCCTGAGATGGGTGGGGCTCGACCTGCCCGGCGGAGACTGACACTCCACCGAGCCCTACCAATGCTTGCGCCTTCCCAGCAGCAGACACCGCTCGCGGTATTGTCATTTCCTTCACGTCCAAAAGTGAATTAGTATCACAACATGATATTTTCAGCCGCAGCGGTAGGTCTTAAGGTCATTGGATTCGTAAGCCCTGCCCTTCATCGTCAACCGCACGCTCAAAGGACGGACGCCCGTGAGCTTGTGGCTGTGAGCCTTCTTCTCGACCAGTGGTGCAGGCAAACGGCGGTCAACCGAAGCGATCCAGTGGCCTATGCCACAATTGCCAGGATCGTGGCGCTCCGAAAGGCCGGCAAGACCATTGAAGAGGTGTGGTCCGAAATAGCTTCGGATGCTCCGAGAGGCGCCGAAAGCAGTGACAAGGGGGAATGAATGCGAAGATTCGACCTGGTGGATAGCGGAACCGCATCGTCTTATCCGGGGCATGTTATCATCGTCGCAGGCGACGACGTAAGGACAACCGGCGAGCTCGCAATCAGAGGCCAACCGCATCAAGGCGAAGCGGAACCACTCGAAGCCGCAATCCATCACGCCTTGCTGGTGCGGCAGAGGGACGCGTTGCCAGTTGCGGTGCAAGACGATCTCGGACTGTGGCCCTCTAGGCTCGGAGAACTTGTTCCCTGGACGCCTTAGCGAGGTAGACCGTGCCGATCGACGAACCGGTCTGCGAAACGGCGCCGTCAGTGAGCCGTCGCCGGGGACGACGCTGCCGTCGTGATCGATTGCGTAGAAGCGAAATCATTGAACGGCGCTCGGCAACCTTGATGTCGTGTCCCATCAATCCTCTGCGCCCGGCGCCCAAATATGTTTACCGTCAGCAATGATGGGTGCAGCAGCGGCCCGCAACCTCTCCATGTCGGCGTCAATGTGTATCACCGCGGCCGCTCGATCGAGTGCCTCCTTCGAATGGCGCACGGCGTTTGAATGGAATTGCGGGCCGAGCTTAGAAAGAGCTGCGAGGGTCTTCTGAAGTCGAAGTCCGACTTCGACAAGGCCGGCGCCGTCGCGGGCGATCGGCGTGAACAGGTCGTCGAACAAGTCGGCTGCCGTCAGTGTCGCGACATTGAGCCGGCGATAGACAGCCTCCTCCGGCGCCTCGCCGATTGCTTCGTGCCAGGAGTAAAGGATTCGCATCGCGCGGGAGATGACGTCGATGGCGGTCCCCGGATCATTGACAGCAGGAGACAAGGCGCGCGACGCGATCTCAGTTAGTACCGACGCTCCGAACCGCGGGTCCTGATCGAAGGATCGGACGTCGCCGATCGAAAAGCAGGCCGCGGCCCGATCCAAAACATCCTCGCCCAAAGCTCCACGCAGCCATCCAAGCGGCCGGGCGGGCGAGGCAAGCTTGCCAGGTAACGCCAAGATCACCACGTCGCACTCTATCTCGTCGGCGATTTTCGCCAGCGCCGCTGCATCAACATGCTGCACGTAGCCGATCTCGTCCGTGAAAAACGGTGTGTCACCGGCCCTGGGCTCGAGACTGTCTGCGTCGAGGGCTTTCCCCCCGAGGTTCGGGGATTTCCGCCAGGCCTTTACGGCGTCGAGCGTCGCCTCCTCCACACGGCGTGTCGTCTCTGTCACCCTTCCTAGCCGGGACAGGTGGTCGATCCATCTCAAAAGCGTCACCACGATGAGCACAATGACGCCGATCGTGACGACGAAGAGAACCAGCCGCCCCTGCTCGCCATATGCGCCCGTCGTCAGGGCGACGATGCCGACAAGACTGAACAGAAACGAGCCGACGAAAGTCGCCAGCACGTTTTGTGTCGTGCTGTCCTCCATGACGAGACGGGTCGCACGCGGCGTTACGTTGCTCGTTGCCGCAGAGTAAGCCGAGACCATTGTGCTGAGCGAGAAGGTCGTGACGGTGAGCATGCTCGAAGCGATGATACCCAGGATATTATCGACGGAGTCGGCGCCGATCTTCGTCGACAAGTCCGCCGGGATGTAGGGCGTGACGACGATCGCCAGCAGGGCGGTGGCAACTGCCGCGATTGAGAACAGGGTCGCCCTGAACCAGATCCGCCGCGCCAGAACCGATATCGACCAAATCAAGCGCGAGCTCATGGCATCCCCTTCCTCGAGACAGGTTCAGATAGCATTAGGAGATGGAAATGCAATCGCTCGGATATTTCCGGCCTGAAATCGATCTGGAAAGAGCCGTTTCAGCGGCGCGGCGTCACGCGGTGGCGCTTGTCCAAGGCGTTTACGACGGCGCAAAGGCTGTCGGCGACGCCCTTGTCCAATCCATCGAGAAACCGTCCGACATAATCTGCCGGCCAGCCGGTGAAGATGTCGAACACCGTCCAGGTACCATCCCCTTCGATCCGGACGCCGAAACGATCGGTCTCAAATGGCTGCGTTCCTGACCTGCTCTTGCCAACCATGATGAATGTTTTCTCGACGTCACGAAATAGGCACAGTCTTTTTGCCAGCATCAGAAGAATATGGTCCGCGAGTGATCGGTCGACGCCGGTGGTTTGCACCGTCTCCGCATCTCGCACACGCGATCCATTCTCCTGGCGTGGTTCGACGTTTATATCACATCATGACATTTTGGAAGGACTAATGAATGCCTCGATCGGGACGCCGGATTTCCGGCCCGGCTGACGAAGTCTATGATGGACTTGCTGGCTTCCGGCTTGCCATGCGCCGATTCCTGTCCTTCAGCGAGGCGGCGCTCGCCGAGGCTGGCGTGACCTCCCAGCAGTATCAGGTTCTTCTCGTCGTCCGCACGGCGCCTGGCCGCCAGATCAAGCTTCGCGATCTCGCAGAACAGATGCTGATGCATCACCATGGCGCGGTACAGCTCGTTGACCGCATATGTTCGGCTGATCTTGCGGAGCGGATACCCGCTGAGGACGACAAGCGGAGTGTGCTGATCGGCATGACCAACAAGGGCGAAAAGGTGCTTGAGGGTCTGGCGAGGGTTCATGTCGACGGTATGCTCGAAAACGAACCGCTGTTGGCCGAATCCCTCTCGCGACTGCGACAGGTGACCGAGCTCGCTTGACCGGCGTCACCGTTTTTTGATCATTGCGTGATTGACCTCCGCTCTCAATTTTGTATCATGACATGATATAAAATGGAGGAGAACAGCTATGGAAAATGGCGACAGTGGCTGGTCGCGATACCGGCCTTCCAAGACCCTTTGGGGTTGGTCGATCGTCGGCGCCTCGGCATTGACGATGGTGCTCGGCTTCACCTGGGGCGGCTGGACGACATCAGGCAGGGCGAACGTCATGACCGAGATTGCCGTCCGTAACGCCAAGGCGGATCTGGTCGCAAGCATTTGCGTTCATAACTTTGTTACCGCGAACGACGCCGAGCACAATCTCAAAGCGCTGCAGGCAAAGTCCTCATGGCAGCGCGACGACTTCATCACCGAAGGTGGGTGGGCGAAGATCGCGGGGATCGACGGAACCGTCACGAACGCGGCCGACGCCTGCGCCGACCAGCTCGTAAAAATGAAGGAACTGCCGCGATCGGGAGGAGACGCGCCAGTCACCGACAGCTAGAGTTCAGGTCGGACGTGATGAGATGTCCGGTCCGCGCGTGGCCCGTCCGAAATGATTTCGGGCGGGCCACTTTTGAAAGTGGCGCCGACATTTTGGCGACTGTGGACCCTGAACAGTATCTTCAATGCGGATACGATGTGAGGATTTTGAGGTTACGCCACAGTGTCGGCCAACACGACGCAGAGCGCCTTGGCATAAGTTCGAAAGCTCGAAGCACGAATTGGACCGCTACTTTCGGGCAAAGGTAAACCGCCGTTGCGCCTCCCTGGCGAACTCGCGGCGCCCGCTTACACGTTCGTTTCGAATTGGTTAAGCCCGGCTTCACCTGCATCTCGCGACCCGCTCCAAAGCAGCCGTGATGCCTGACAGAGAATAATCGTAGCTAGTACGCGTTCCTCGTGCAGACGTCGCCTGCAAGGTCATGCGACTGCCGGAGCGAAGCGCGTTGATGAGTCCGGGTTCCTGCGCGGCGTCAGCGACCCAGGCGGTATTGTCCTTTACGAACATCTTGAACGTCTTCTCGCCAACGGAAACCCGTACCGAACCGGGCTGCACTGCGTAGCCGAGGACGGCCTCTGGCTCGTTGCTGCCGCCGTTTTCCGCTGGCGCGACCAGGAAGTAGTTCTTCCCGTGATCGACCTCCGAGGGTCTGGCTTCCTTGGGCACCGAAAGCGCGTAGCAAACAAGCTTTCCATCTCTTTCGAAGGAGTAGACGCCCCAGTCGCCGGTCTGAGAGACCATTCTGGCCGCAGCGTGGGCGGACAGAGGGATCGAGATTGCGACAAAGAGGCCGGCGAGCTTCTTCATTGTTTTCCTTTCTTTACGTCGAATCAGGATCCGCGGCGAACCATCGGTGGCGGGTTGCCGGCGCGCTTTCCGCGCAGAAACCGGACCTCTTCAGAGATGACGGTCCCATCTAGGATAACCCCTTCCCAGATCCTGTTACCGAGCTGGCAGGTGACCACAAACCCGTCGCTCCCGACCGCGTCCGCTGTGGAAACTGAAACGAGGTTCTGCAGGCGATATCGCTTGAACTCCTTGGTGGAGAGGCCCAGGCGATCCGCCAGGATCTCGTCATTCGGCAGATGCCGGGGTTTGATTGGATCTGACACCTCGACGTCACGCTCCGGTCATAGCAATATCATGTCGTGATATAAATCAATGAGCGCCAGCGGTTCAACCCCTTTTTCAAGTGAACTTCGCAGGCGTGTCACATGTGGTCGTTACGCAATGAACCGCTGTGCTTTTCGTCTCCTGGCTCGCCGCTGTGTTCGCCGACATTCTCGTAGGGAACCGCGGTCCAAAGGATGCGCTGAGTGACGTGACCCAGCGCCATCTTTTCGGCCCCTGGACGCTGGTCGATCAGATACTCAATTCAATCCTCTCCCTGTTGATCGGCATCGAAGTTGCCGTGCTTCGCCTTCGACCCGGCTTAGCTTCCGGTCTCGCTCCTTGCGATCCCGGTTGCCGTCGGCGCGCGCTTCGTCGCCACTGCATCTGCCGTTGCGACAGTCAAGCGTCGGTATAGCTTCCAGCGTAGTACGACCGTGGTGCTGGCCTGCGATAGCCGGCGCGTGGGTATAACGATCGCGCTGGCGCTGTCGCTTCCAGACACCGAATGGAAGCCGCTCCTCCTCTCAACGACAGACTGCGTGGTCGTCTTCTCGATATTGGTTCAGGGGCTTACGCTGGGGCGTATGGCAAGCCACGCGCTGGAGCGGCATGCAGCAAGCGGCTAGGCGACTTTCGACCTCGTGATTGCAGCCTCAGGAGCGGCGATTGTCTCCAAAGCGCCCGCCTTGACAAGGCTCGCTAGGGACACTCCGGCATGGCGGTCCGCCCGAGGGAACTTGTGGACTCTTGACGGCCAAATCGATTATTGAAACCTTCGTTTGCCGGGCGCCGACGTGCCACGCAACGGTTAAGGGGACACCTGAAAAGTTGGCGGATATTAGAACTTGACCGATACTCGACCCTCGAATACATCACGACATGATATTTCTAGGGACTCAAGCGTGCAGAGAGATACCCGCATTGTTGTGGCGGCGGTCATCGGAAGCGTGCTGGTTTGTGGCATCTGCTTCGTCATTTGGATGTGGAACGAACCGTATCGTCCGAACTGGGACCTCCCGGCGGAGACGCGCTCGCGTGAATGAGCGACCGAACGCTGCGAATTTCGTCCGGTCAAACCTGGGCCTCTTGATCGATTGGCAGCAACCGCCGCCAAGACCATGAGGCCGGTGGCAACCAACGGATACATGACAAACAGCACGACCGGCACCGACATAAGGAAGTGCAAGGATAGGTCAAATGCCAAGGGCGCACCTCGGACCCATGCCGGTAAGGGCGATGCCACGCCACGGGATCAGGCCTGCGGAGAAGGAAATCATTAAGATCGGCTCAAGTTTCGGTCGAAGCGTCGGGTTTCCGCGACCCTTCTTACTTTTAGAACTATCGAATGACCTCGGCTGGCTTTTCTAAAACGCCAATGGAGCGCCCTTCCCTTATGTCTCTATGAATACAAAGGATCGATCGGCGGTCTCCAGCAAAGTGTCTGCTATTGTTCCGTAAGAAAGAATTGAGCCTGCACGCTTGCTTACCCCTAGAACAATTAGATTGAACCGGCCCTTTCTCGCATGAGCAAGGATCGCCAGCTCAGGGGAGGAACCATGCGAAACCACTTTCTCCACATCGACATCGTAGAAGCCCGCAATCTGATCGATGCGCTGGAAAGCAGAGTGGTGAATATTGCCGGTGTCGCTTACCCTGGACGGCGACGCCGCTTGCCCAGGCTCCTGGAAATAGACAGCGGATATCGCGGCACCACTCGCCTTTGCTATGACGCATGCGAACTCGGCAGACTTCATGGAGCGCTCTGTTCCGCTGACGGGAACAAGAATTCTGAGCTCGGTATCCTCCGCTGGAACTCTTCCTCTTGATGCGACGAGAGCGGTCGTACCTTCGAATGCTTCAATCATGGTCGAAAGATACTCGCTGTAGCCGCCACCTTCTGACGTCGTCGGCTCGATGCCGACGAACATCATGTCATGGCCCTTCTCTGCCGTGTCAGCGAGGACATCTTCCAACTTGCCATCCCGCTCTCTGATCGACACGTGGATGTCGGATCTGACCTCAGCTCCTTCTTCAGAGGCGGCTTCCACAGCGCCGCCGGCGATTTGGCGAACGCGATCGCTGACGAGTTTTGCGCGATCGCCAGCCTTCGACGATTGCTCTGCCTTGGCGGCGTCGGCATCTGGCGCATCGACCGCCAGAACGGTGACAGGCATATTCCTGACCGCCGCGAAATGCCCTGCCACCCGGGAAGCCAGATCGCTGCTGGATGACTCATCGGTGACAAGCAGAACGCGCTCGAAATCCGATAGGAAGCTGGTGTCTTCGAAAGATTCAAGCTCCAGCCGGTTTCTCTCGTCGTCCCGCATCGGCAGTCTCTTTAGCGCCCAGCGTAATGTCGGTGGCATGGCCATCGTTGTGACAACCGCCATGGCAACAATCACCGAGAACAACCGCTCGTCCAGCACGCCAACAGAAAGGCCAATCGAGGCGACGATCACCTCTGTCGATCCGCGTGCGTTCATGCCACATCCGAGTGCAATTGCCTCCGCGTTAGTGAAGCCGCTGACCTTAGCGCCCGCGAATGCACCCGCAAACTTCCCGACACTTGCGATGACGATCAGGCCGGCAGCGAGGAGAGCGATCGAGGGCTCTCCAAGCACGCTGAGATCCGTGCTGAGGCCCGTCAGTCCGAAGAAGACCGGCATGAACAGTGCCGTCGTCAACCCCCGTAACTGACCTTCGATCTGCTTGGTGAGGATAGGAGATTGCCCTACCAGAATGCCCGCGACAAACGCCCCGAGCACGGTGTGAACGCCTATGGCATTGGTGATGATCGCCATTGTGCCCATAATCGCAATAATGGCGCTTAAGACCGGCAGATCGCTTTTGAATTTGTCGTTCGTCCAGCGAATGATTTCAAAAACGATGCGTCGGCCGACTGTGAAGCTCAAAGCCATAAAAGCGACGGTACCGACCACACTCTTCGCCAATGTTGTGAGGTCAACGTGCCCGCTTTGCGCGATACTGAATGTCACTGCGATGATGACCCAACCAACCGTATCGTCGATGATGGCAGACGCCACGATCAGTTGGCCGACGTTGCGGCGCATGAAATCCATCTCTCGGACAACTGATGCAACGATCTTCACCGATGAGATAGACAAGGCAGTACCGAGAAACAGCGAGGTGACAAGACGCGCGTCAGGATCAGGGAGCAGCGTAGCTGGCACGAGCTCACCAAGAGCAAAGCCCAATGCGAACGGCAAAACGATGCCTGTGAGCGAGACGCCTGCAGCCGCGCGACGAAGCTTTAGGGCTAGGCCAAGGTCGGTTTCCATGCCCGCGAGCAGCAACAAAAATAGGATGCCAAGCTGGGCAACAGCATCAGCCATCGCCTTCTGCGCTTCACCATCCGGAAAGAGTGCCGTGTGTGCGCCCGGTGCAATCACCGCGAAGATGGAAGGACCAAGGAGAATTCCTCCGATGATCTGACCCATGATCGAGGGTTGCCCCAATCGCACCATCACCTCGCCCAGGAGTCTGCCGACCACGACGAGGATCATGATCTGAACCAAAAACAAGGCTTCGGACGCCCCGGTGCCGTTTCCTTCCGCCGCTGCCGCGGCGCCGCAAGATGACATGAAGCATAAGAAAGCGATCGGCCACACTGAACGTGAGGGCTTCCCAAAACTTATATTGCTGAATGTCAATTTGACGCCCCCGCACTCTCTTGCGGAGAAACGGTTCAATCGCGGTCCAGTTCCGCCAGGGGGCATCGAGCCAAGCAAGATTGCGCGTCGATGTTGAAACGAAGCGCGGATAGCGCCGGAGCAAGAGGTGTAAACGCGCCTCAACAAAACCGCCACAGATCCGCTTCCCGAACGACCTTCTTGACGATTGGAAATAGACCACTCAGCCTCATCCCATCGCGCGTTGGTTTTTGTCGAGGCCGTCCTGTTTAACGAGTGGACGGCCAGCGGGCGGTTCTAGCAAAGCCGCAGCGAGATTGAGGTCGGCACTTGAGCTGGCCGGGCCTAGCTTTTTCTCGTCGCAGGTCCGGATCACCGGAGAGATGATTGACGAGGAAGGACACGAACATCCTGACCTTGACGGCGATGTGACGATTGGCAGGATAGACTGCATGGACCAGCGTCGCGATGTCCCAGTCGCTCAGGACCGGAACGAGTTGCCCTGTCCGGATCGCCGGTCCAACGACCAAATGCTGACTGCAATGCGATGCCCATTGCGGAAAGTGCTGCAGCCAGCAAACTTCGTCCGTCATTGCACTCTAATAGCGGCACGACAGGGACGCGCCGTGCGGCCTCTGTGTCCACTGAGCGAGCGGAAATTCCGCCGCAGGTGCCATTCACCCCGGACGACCAGCAGAAGCTTGCGGCGCTCTGCAAGCGGAAAGGCATTGAATTCGTTGGTCCACCGATCGACTGCAGGAGCACTTCACCGACAGCGCGGCCAGACACCGATCTCAGAACCCGAAGTGGCGCTGAGGTACGGTGCTCGATCGACCTGCGGAACACCATGGCAAATCAAGGCGGATCGCACGAACAGCACGTAAGGGCTGCTCAGAGCAAGTCGAGTTCAAAGCAGGCTTCGACGACGAAGTCATCGCCTTCCGAAGGCAAATCGGCTGACAAGCAGGGTGGCTCGCATGAGCAACACGTCAAGCCGGGCCAGCAGAGCCACAAGAACAGCCATTAGGTTCCAGGCCCCCCATCGCCGTGGGCCTGATGCGATTAAGACGCAGGCTTGCGGTTTTTCTGAACATCGAATGGCGATGAGCTGCGGTCGACCCAGACGGTACCGAATTCGAAACTGTCGAACTTGCCTTCGAAGAAGCAAGGGCGAGCGCTAGGGATCTGATGGCGGAGAAAATTCGCGGAGGCCAGAAGGTTAATGGCCATCGTATCGAAATTGCCGATGCTGACGGTATGGTCGTTGCCGCCTCGCCGGAGAGGTTTTACAAGTCGCTCCTACCAAGTACCGTCAACCACCCGAAGCAACCGGAGCGAAATTGACGAAAAGCAAACCGGAAGAATTTGACGCGGTCATTGGATCGCGGATGCGCGCGCAGCGACGGCGTCTAGGTCTGTCGCAGACGCAGCTCGGCAACTGCATTGGCATCACCTATCAGCAAATTCAAAAGTATGAGACGGGACGCAACAAACTGAGCCCGGTACGGCTCCTCCAGATCGCCAGGTGCCTAGCGGTGGCTCCCGAATGGCTTTTTGGCGATGCAATGTTCGTAGGCGCCCTCGGTGACGCATCAGTTTCACGGTTCTCCGACGCTTTTCATTCCTCAGAAGACTTGTTGTCTGCCTTCACCTCCATCGCCGACGCTTCACTTCGGTCACTCGTTATCGAGTTCGTGGAATATTTGACGCAGCGGCCGGAGCTCGCCTCGGGAGTTTTTCCAACTCGCGCTTGCGAGCTTCGCCTGCTGCTCGAAGAAACAGGGGGAGCTAAATCGCTGGGCCATGCCGACGTGGCCAACCGTGAGATCGCCGCCCGGCATCGTTAGAGACGTTCCTTTTTGACCGCAGATGCAAGGTGGGACCTTCGTCGGTTCTTGAGATAGACCCGTTTATGCGATCGCGCATAAAGAATGCTGGCGGCAAAGCGGTGGGCAAGGTTTTGCCGGAATAGCCGGAACCTTCTTCGCGTCTGATCTTTGTTCAGCAATCACTCTGACACCGCGGGGATCTTCCATGGCCGACGACAGCAAACGGACCGACAGGTGGTGGGAACGCAAGACAATCTACCAGATTTATCCACGCAGCTTTGCCGATAGCAATGGTGACGGCGTCGGCGATCTCGGCGGCATCATTTCCAAGCTCGAATATCTCAAGACACTGGGTATCGAGATCATATGGCTTTCCCCGATCTACACGTCGCCGATGGACGACAACGGCTATGACATCTCCAACTACACCGACATCGCCCCGGAATATGGCACGCTCGCAGATTTCGACCGTCTCGTCAGTGAGGCGCGGCGACGCGGCATCGGCATCGTACTGGATCTGGTCGTCAACCACACCTCTGATGAACACCCATGGTTTGTTGAAGCGAGAAAATCGGTCGATAATCGCTTCCGTGATTTCTACATCTGGAGAAAGCCCCGCCCCGATGGGACTGCCCCGAATTCCCTGACCTCGTCCTTTGGGGGCCCCGCCTGGACACTCGATCCCGCAACCGGCGAATACTATCTTCATCTCTTCTCACGGCGGCAGCCCGACCTGAACTGGGAAAATCCGCAAGTCCGTAACGAGATCTACAAGATGATGAACTGGTGGCTTGACCGCGGCATTGCGGGCTTCCGCATGGACGTCATCGATTATATCGGCAAGCAGGTGGATCGCGAAGTCATCACAGACGGACCGCATTTGCACACCTATCTGCAGGAAATGCGCCGCCAGACCTTTGCGGATCGCGATATATTGACTGTGGGCGAAGCATGGAGCGCAACACCCGGCTCCGCACTTCTTTACTCCGGCCGGAACCGCAATGAACTTTCGATGGTTTTCCAGTTCGAGCATGTGACGCAGCAATGGGATGAAGTCTACGGCAAGTGGCGCTCGCGGCCGTTCGATCTGATCAGGCTGAAATCCGTTTTGAACAAATGGCAATATGCGCTAGCCGACGACGGTTGGAATTCCCTTTTCTGGGGCAATCACGATCTGCCGCGGGCTGTGTCGAAGTATGGAGACGTCAAAGGCTATCCGGTCGAGTCGGCCAAGATGCTGGCAACGGTTCTGCATCTGATGAAAGGAACGCCCTTTATCTACCAGGGCGAGGAAATCGGCATGACCAACGTGCCGTTTTCCAAGATCGAGCAGTATCGGGACATCGAAACCCTCAACATGCACCGTCTGCACCTGGAAGCCGGCCTTTCGCCCGAAGACTTCATCAAGGGTGCCAACGAAAATGGCCGGGACAATGCCCGCACGCCGATGCAGTGGGCGCCTGAGGCCAATGCCGGCTTCACCACTGGCATCCCCTGGATTGAAATCAATGAGAACTACACGGTGATCAACGCGGAACAGGCTATTTCTGATGAACACTCCATCTGGAACCACTATCGCAAGCTGATCGCGCTTAGGAAAAACAGTCCCATCGTCGTACACGGGCGCTACCAGTCCTACTTGGACCATCACCCTGATGTATTCGTCTATTCGCGCAGGCTCGGCGACGAGTTCATGGTGGTGGTCGCCAGTTTTTCCGCCCGCATCATAACCGTCGAACTGCCGGAAGAGCTGCTCGTCTCCGGTCAATGCCTGATCAGCAATTATGCGCCCGTCACACGGTTAGCCGGTGTCGTCGAACTCCAGCCATATGAGGCTTTTGCCATTCTTGTCATGCGAACCTAGGCGAATGGAACAATGACCGGGCAACATGGTTACGACCAACGCCCGCGCATGGCTGTCTGATGCTCGTGGTCCATTGTTGGAGGGTGAAACATGAGCGCCAATCAAGACGTCTTGGCAGGTAACGAAAAGATCGGGGAAAACCGGCGATATCCGATCGGCGCTGAACCGATCGGCGCGTGCGTGTCCTTTCGCGTATGGGCACCGGCACAGGACAGCATGACAATTGTGCTTGACGAGGGACAGACGTTCGACATGCGTCGTCAGCATGACGGTTACTTCCAAATCGAAGTCGATAACCTCAGGCCGGGCGCCCTTTACCGCTTCAAGCTGGGAAGCTGTGACCAACTTGCCCCAGATCCGGCGTCGCGGTTTCAACCCGACGGGCCCACCGGTCCATCGATGGTCGTCGATCCGGGAGACTTTGACTGGCATGATCACGAATGGACGGGCCTCAGCCCAGGCGGTCAGGTGCTCTATGAAATGCATATTGGAACGTTCACGGCTGAGGGAAGCTATCGGGCAGCGGCCGAGAAGCTTCCCTTCCTCAAAGAACTCGGCATCACCTGCCTGGAGCTGATGCCGGTCAATGAATTTTGCGGATCGTTCGGATGGGGCTATGACGGCGTTCTGGCCTATGCCCCGACACGCCTATACGGATCGCCCGATGACTTGCGCTTCTTCGTCGAGACGGCCCACAAACACGGAATTGGGGTTATTCTGGATGTCGTCTATAACCATTTTGGTGCCGGCGACCGGTTTAAGGATTTTTCGCCGGACTACTTCACGGATCGCTACGCCAACGAGTGGGGCAGCTCGATCAATTTCGACGGTCCCAACAGTGCCGGTGCGCGCGAATATTTCGCGAAAAATGCTGCCTATTGGATCGATGAATTTCATTTCGATGGTTTGCGATTGGATGCGACACAGGCGCTCTTCGATGAAGGCGACGAGCATATATTGGAGGTGATTGCCCGGGAGGCGCGCCGAGCCGGCGAAGGCAAGTCGATATACCTCGTGGCGGAGAACGAGCCTCAGCAGACCCGTCTGGTGCGCAGCCTGGAACAGGGCGGTTACGGTCTCGATGCGCTTTGGAATGACGATTTCCACCACTCCGCGACCGTCGCGCTGACCGGACGCAATGAAGCCTATTACCACGACCATCTGGGCTGCGCACAAGAATTCGTTTCTGCTGCGAAGTACGGCTATCTCTTCCAGGGTCAACGATATGATTGGCAGGACGCGCCGCGAGGGCAGCCGGGCTTCGACCTGCGTCCCAGCGCTTTTGTCCATTTTCTGCAAAACCACGACCAGATCGCCAATTCCGGCGTGGGCCTCCGTATGGACAAGCTTGCGTCACCCGCAAGGGTCCGGGCGATGACGGCGCTGCTCCTTTTAGGTCCGCAGACGCCGATGCTGTTTCAGGGCCAGGAGTTCGGCTCCTCAAGTCCGTTCTTTTACTTCGCCGATCAGTCGGGCGAACTCGCGAACCTTGTGCGCAACGGGCGGATCGACTTCCTCAAACAGTTTCCGAGCTTGCAGGACGATAGCTTCGTCGAACGGATGCCCGATCCGGCTCAACCGAGCACTTTTGAACGCTCGAAACTCAACTGGTCGGAGACCGAAGCGAGCGGGCATGTCATAGCGTTGCACAGGGATCTCATTGCTCTGCGTCAGCAGACGCCAGCAATAGCCGGCAACGGCGACGTTGATGGAAGCGTTCTTGCTCAGTCGGCTTTCCAGTTGCGGTTTTTTTCCCCGGACCCGTTGGACGAGAGACTGCTGATCGTTAACTTGGGCCGGGATCTCCCGGTCATGAGCCGTGCAGATCCGCTTTTGGCGGCGCCTTCGGGAACACGATGGTCAGTGGAGTGGGCGAGCGAAGAGTTTGTCTACGGCGGATCCGGCAGAAGGCCGATCGACCTGCTGCATCGCTCGACCTTATGCGCAGACAGCGCCGTGTTGTTTCGCCCTGTCGCGGCGGCGCCACGATAAGACAGCCGACAGTACTATCAGCCGAGTGGCATGCCCCTCGCCGGAGGGAGCCCGCGAAAACCGCATGTGCGGGCGCCCCCTCCTCACCCTGTGACTGAAGTCTCGGCTGACGGCCCTACTTCGCCTCTGTCCACTCGATCGTCAGCGCACGGGCAAGCTCCGAGAGGGGGTGGAAAAAACCAGCCGGAACAGGGGAAGTTTGCATCACTCGCTTGCCACTATTTACCGTCCGGGGTCTTTTGCGAAAGTGCAATGTGCTCCGCATAATCCCCATCTGCTGTTCTCAGCTCACGCCTGCACGACCGCTGGATTTCGATCCTGCGCTGCCTAGATTATTCTACTGTTAACCATCTGAAGAAATGACATTATTTTCCGTGCCGGAAGCAATATCGGCCTTTTCTTCCGCTGCCCGTACAGCCTACGAAGCCACTATTTCCGGGCCCTGGAAGTCGATCGCTGGAGAGTACTGTGCATGGCATCCGGCGCACGTGGCCAACCAGTCTGGCACCTGGCAAACATACCCGTTGGCGACGGATTTATCAAGCCGAACCGCCTCTAACATAGGGCCAATGTTCGCAATTTCCGATCCACGCGTTGCCAAGGATAGCCCCCGACCCAATGGCGTCAGCAGAATTGCGGTGCCGGTCGCGAAAGATGGGCGACGTCTTCGGACGGCACGCAACGCGACTATGGCGACCTCGCCGCGGGCGTCTGCAATGAAGACCTGTGGAGGAATGGGTTCGAGATCCCGGGCAAAGTCCTAGCCCAAATTGGCTTTGCGCGCAGATCAACAGGGGGAAGCAACAGGGCCGGTGCCGGCCGGCGTTGCGATCAAGAAGGCAGATATTAGTGTCATCGACGAACCAAGGCGGAGGCCTTCCAAGCAGAAAATCGAGCGTCCGACAGATGTTTCCCGCGGGCAACCCGTGAGGCAGTGCCGCCAGGAGTTAAGTGACCTCGGAATTGTCAATGACAAGCGGCATGTCCTTGGCATTCGAACCGACCGGGCAGGGATAAGGGCGACGGGGCGGCCTGCCGGGCACCAGCAGATTGACGTGATGCTTCGGAGCAGCATGAATCAAGCCGCAGCCCCCCGTGCCGAGGCACCCCTTACGGGCCGTGGCGGGACGTTACGCGCGGGACCCTGCCTCAGCCCCCGCGCTGCACGCCGTGATCGCATCACGGATTGATGCGCCGCAGGATCTCCTATCGCGGCTTATTCCAAGGCCGGACGCCCCGCGCAGCAAATCCCCTCCCCTGAATGTTCGTCCAGCGCAGCTCGTCAACCCCGAGCGGGCATTGGCATCCGCCGGAAGGCTCTGGATCTGCTATCCAGCTGCGAGCATCGGTCTGGTCTGATGCGAACCGATCCTCGCGTCGATGCCAGGGGAGCCCCCTCGCCGGTCTCACGTCCCCTTTGTTTTCCGGCGCGACGCAGGAAAGTCGCAAAAGCTGCGTCGCGATCGTCAACGGCCTCTGGCGACGCGACTGAGACAGGAAGAAGCTTCGGCGCGCATGGCGATCGCAACTGGACCCTGACAAGCGCCGGCGCGAAGAGATCGCATCCTGAGTGGCGCCGATGTGTACGGCCTTTTGTGGGTGTCGCATCGGCAAGATGAGCGCAAGCATTGGGGCACCGGAGTTGTCCGCGGACAACTGTTGTGCTGCTTTACATCTTGGCGGGTGGGCATCGGCGCTGACGGTCCACCAGCGCTCGAAAGCGTGGGAACGAGTGAGCAATCTTCCCGACATGTCGGCTTCGCAAGGTGCCGGGACCGTTTCGAGCGTGACCTTCTTACAGCAAGCTCAGAGCGCTAGCCGAGGTTTGCCACAGGGGCGGGTTGGCCGGCTGGTAGAAAACAAGCCGCGCAATCACCTATCCGCCTCGATACAAAACTCCCAACGCGAACCGTCGTCTCATTAAGGTCGCGCGTTCGCAATCGCCTGACGCTGGGATGCGTCGCTCCCAATCCCTTGCTGGCGATTGACACGGACCGCTGCGGCATCCAGCGCGTGATGGAGATCGTTGGCGCGGCTTATCTTCACCATCTTTAGGTGGCTACCCCACGCAAGGCGCCGCCACCAACCATTGTCATACTGTCTGACTGGAAGCCCTTCTGGGACGCATCTCAAATTGGACTGCGCACCACAATCCGGAACATTGACGGAGCGGCGAGAGCGGTGCCCGTTTGAAGCTGTAAGGCTCCAGGTTCGAATGATGCGATGTGCTGTCGCCGCCTATCAATTTCGTGGGACAAGGCCGCGGGTGAGAGCCGCACCGCCGCGCCGACGTCGCGACGCACAGCACTCAGCGCCACACATCGGCCACGACAGGACCAACCCAATGCAGTTGAAAAGTTCCTGCCGACCGCCGGGCAGAACTGACTACAAGCTCAGCGGCAAAATCGTTGATCCTGACTGGCATGCTCGCCATGCCTGGCACCAGCGTTCGCCGCCCGTGTGGGACCGGCCCTTTCTGCAAGGCGACTGGACAGGGGTCTCGCGGCCCACCGCAACATTGATGAACGGGGTGCATCGCCGCTGGCGCCGGCTGGAACGGACCTGTCGCAGAGTTTCCGCTTCACGGGGGCCGCGGACAACCCGCCGAGTTGTCCGCGGACAACTCGCAAATCAGGGCGTGGCGAACACCGTTTCTTGGCCCGAAAGGCCCATCAAATCGGCTCTCCACAGGTCATGGTTAAGCGTTTGTAAATTGGTAACGAATCGGAGCATACTCTAACTGCGCAGTTTTCCACCCTATTCGAACATTTGCGCAGTTGATTGGAAAAACACTATGCAGCCGAGTCTCGCCCTTCAGGATGATCAAGAGCACCTCCCCTCGCTTCTGGCAACAGATGCGCAGGAACTCTCATACCAGCTTCAGCAGCACCAGGCGAAGATCTTTTCGCCGCTGGCACGCAAGACCCTGCGGACATTCTCGCCGGCCGAAGCGGCAAGCTTCATCGGCATCGGCGAGGGCTACCTGCGCCAGATTGCAGCCGAGGGCCACGGCCCCGATCCCCTGGCCAATGGCCGCCGCCTCTACAGCGCCGAGGACATGGATCGTATTCGCCATGCGCTCGACCAGCGCAACGGCAACACCAAATATATTCCTGCCCGCAAGGCCTCCGAAAAACTCCAGGTCGTTTCGGTCATGAACTTCAAGGGCGGATCGGGCAAGACAACCACCGCCGCGCATCTGGCGCAATATCTGGCACTGAGAGGTTACCGTGTTCTGGCGATCGACCTCGACCCGCAAGCGTCGATGTCGGCGCTGTTTGGTCATCAGCCTGAGTTGGATGTCGGCGAGGGGGAAACCCTCCATGGCGCTATCCGCTACGAGGATCCGCGGCCAATCGCCGAAATCGTGCGCGCGACCTATACGCCGAACCTCCATCTTATTCCGGGCAATCTCGAACTGATGGAATTCGAGCACGAGACGCCGCGCGCTATGGCATCGGGCAACGCCGAGACGATGTTCTTTGCCCGTATCGGCGAAGCACTGACGGACATCGAAAGCCACTATGATCTGGTGATTATCGATTGCCCGCCGCAACTCGGATTTTTGACGATGTCTGCCCTTTGCGCGGCGACATCGGTATTGATCACCGTTCACCCCCAGATGCTCGACGTCATGTCGATGTCGCAGTTCCTGACGATGACCAGCGAGTTGATGTCCGTGGTCGAAAGGGCAGGGGGCCGCACAAGCTACGACTGGATGCGGTATCTCGTGACCCGCTTCGAGCCCAATGATGGACCGCAGAGCCAGATGACCGGTTTCATGCGCGCGATCTTCGGCAATCGCATGCTTCACAATGCGATGCTCAAATCGACGGCTGTCTCCGATGCCGGCGTAACGAAGCAGACACTCTATGAGGTGGACCGCGCGCAATTTACCCGCGGGACCTACGATCGCGCACTGGATTCCCTCAATCTCGTCAATAGCGAAATCGAGGCCCACATCCGGTCGACCTGGGGAAGGAGGTAAGTGAATGTCGAGAAAGAACCTGCTTGAGATTTCGAGCCCGAACGGGGAACGCCCCGAACCGGCACCTCATCGTGACAGCCGGCCATTGGCCGGCCTTGCTCCGACGGTCCGCTCAGGCTCACCTGTCGGGGGCATTACAAAAACCCTCGGAAACATAACCGAGAAGATGGAGCGCGCCACCGACCTTGAAAGGCAGCTGGCACAGGGACAGACAATCGTCGAGATTGATCCGGCTCTCGTTGACGCCTCATTCGTTGCCGATCGACTTGAAATCGATCCCGTTGAACTTGCACAACTCGTCGAGCAGATTCGCGAACACGGGCAGCAGGTTCCGGTTCTGCTCAGGCCGCATCCCGGGGCCAGATCGAGATACCAGGTTGCCTATGGTCATCGTCGTTTGGCGGCAACGCGGATGCTCGGCATCAAGGTCCGTGCCGTCATTCGCGAACTGACCGACGAACAGCTGGTGGTCAGCCAAGGACAGGAAAACAGCGCCCGCACCAACCTGTCATTCATCGAGCGGGCATTGTTTGCTGCACGCCTGGAGGAACGCGGCTTCGGTCGCGACGTAATCATGGCGTCTCTCGGCGTCGACAAGGCTGCGCTGTCCAAGATGATGTCGGTCATTTCTCAGGTTCCGATGGCCGTCCTTACGGCAATCGGCGCTGCTCCAGATGTCGGCCGGCGACGCTGGGCAGAGCTGGCAGAAAGACTGACCCCAAGCAATTGCGAGACCATTGCGACCGAGTTGTCCGCGGACAACTGGCGTGCCTTGAGCAGTCCGGAACGGTTCCAAAGAGCTCTCGAAATTGCACAAAACAAGGAGCAGCGTACTGTTTCGGCCGCTACCAAGGCAGAAATTCCAGGCCTGCCCGTCACCCTGAAGACGTCAGCAAAGAGTGCCACCTTTGTCTTCAACAACAAGGCCGCACCTGGATTCGACCGATTTGTGCAGGAGAGGCTTTCGCAGCTCTTCGCCGAATACCAACAGCAACAAGGAGCGTAACGCGCAAAAGAAAAAGGCCCCCAAACGTCGCCGTCGTGGAAGCCCTTCTCGATCTTAAGCAAATCAAGAATCGCATTTCCCCGAATCACAGTCAAGAGTCTTGGCGCCATTTTGGTGAGCGGATTTCTTTTGCCTCAACGTAGGTGAAAGAAAAATGGATACGACATATGTGACGACGCCTGTTGGGCGGCGGCCGATGACGCTTGCCATGATGTTGGCACAGCACAAGGCCGGTACCTTGCCAAAGGACCACCGGCGCAACAAGTGGAAGCTCTTCAGATCGGTCTGCGAGGCACGCCGTGATCTCTGCGTGAGCGACCGGGCGCTGACGGTTCTTGATGCCTTGCTGACGTTTTTGCCTGATGATGACCTGTCCGGCAGTGCCTCCCTCGTTGTGTTTCCGTCGAATGTTCAGCTCTCAATCCGGGCCCGGGGCATGACGCCAGCGACCCTACGCCGGCATCTGGCTATGCTCGTTGACGCCGGATTGATTGCCCGCAAGGACAGTCCCAATGGAAAGCGCTATGCCCGGCGGGGAAAGGGTGGGGAAATCGATGAGGCCTTCGGGTTCAACCTGGCCCCGCTGCTTGCCCGCGCCGATGAGATCGAAGCTGTCGCCGAACGTCTGCGCCTCGAGCGGGAACACCTTCGCCTTGCCAAGGAACGTCTTTCAATCTGCCGCCGTGATATCGGCAAACTGATTGCTGCAGCTACGCTCGAGGAAGTCCCCGGTGACTGGACATCGCTTTTTGGGGCGTTCCGCCGCGTTGTCGATGGATTGCCTCGCCAGGCCACTCTCCTGGAGGTCGAAACTGCATTGCGTCAGCTCGAAGATATTCGCTCCGGTGTCGTCAACCAATTGGAAACTCATGTAAAAGCACAAAATACAGGCGCCAATGAATCGCAGGGTGAGCGCCACATACAGGATTCAGATCCAGAATCCCTTTTTGAAATTGAAGCCGCAAATCACCACGAAGAAATCCAGCAGTCAGGTCCGGAGACCTTCGTCACTCAGATGGGAGGCGGAGAATATACAACGTCAGCGGTCAATCTCGGCGCTGTCTTGAAGGCATGCCCGCAAGTGAACTCCTACGGCCCGAACGGAGCCGTCCGAAACTGGCAGGATCTCGCTGCTGCAACAGAGATCGTGCGCACCATGCTTGGCATCAGTCGTTCGGCCTATCAGGATGCGGTCCTCGCTATGGGTGCCGAAGGGGCGGCAATCGTCACGGCGTGCATTCTTGAAGGCGCAGAGCGGATAAACTCGCCGGGTGGATACCTGCGCAGCCTCACCCTTCGAGCGCGGCATCGCTCCTTCCAGCCAGGCCCCATGCTCCAGGCACTGTTGCGAGGTAGCCGTCAGAACAGTTGAAAGTCGCATGCAAACCGTAAGGCCCGATGATGAAAGCCCATGCAAACTAAAAAGCAGTCCTACACCTTGAGGAAAGGGATGACGGAAACTAAGATCCATTTCACTTCTTCTCACGCAAAGATATGTTTTGTTTTCAGAGGGCTACCCCTACACTGCAGATATTTCTGAAGCGTTCCTTAACCTGATAATCAACGCGATGATGCTTCCACGGGCCCAACGGCGCTAGGGCACGATTGCTGGCCACAAACGGGAATTTCAATCGACGCCGTTTTTGGGCGGTAATGAGGACGACCATGGAAAGACATCGGAGAGGCCGCGCCCAGGTAGCCGGCGGACAGGATCACGAAGCGCGCTACAACGCGAAGAGAAAAACGCCGTGAAGCTGTCTGTTGGTTGGACCGGCGATTCCCGTAGAAAAATCGATCCAACTCGGCAAGAAGGCGAGCTCAGAACGCGATCGGACTGATCGATCCGCTCGTTGGCGCGTTACTCTCCCGGAGAACGCAACCATGACGGACGGAATTAGCAAAAGCAGGAATGCCACGACGCGGCCAATCGGCTCGCTGCGAGCGAGTGTACGAATTCACCCGCCGTGAAGCGCTGGCCGAAGAGCGTCGACGGCGCCACGAGATGAGGGAACGTTCGAAAAGGCTCGCCTGAAGGCGCAGGAGCAGGCCGCCAATCATAAGCCACAGGAGGCAATCATGGACGACGACATTCGAAAGGACGCATACAAGCGGTGGGAGGACGAAGGTCGCCCTGAAGGCCAGCACGAGCGACATTGGCGCGAGGCCGAAGAGGCCCACCGGTCGAAATCGAGCGGGACACCACAGACGTGGTCTTCGGACCATGGTGGCGGGGTCGTACCGCCGGACGGAAGCGAGACTTCCTCGGACGCAATCCGTTCAAACGAGCCGGGAAGCTTCAAGCCGGGCGAACTCGCTTCCGAAAACAAGTGATCTTGTCCAGCAACTGGAAGCCACGATGATCGATCCTTGTCCTACGCACACTACCGGTTATGGTCGATCTTCGTCATATTGCTCTGCCCCCGCGATCGGCGCTAGCCAGGGTTCCCGGCGCTTTACCCAAAGTTCGTATGTAGGCCTTAGCGGCGTCGGCGCGTCGGACAGAACGCCGAGCTTGACCTCGGCCTCCCGTTCGTTGGCCGAGAACAGCCGCGACCCGCATTTTGGGCAAAATGATCGACCGCGAAACTCACGTGTTTCGCCTTTCAATTCGAACCCGCTCGCGGGCCAGACGCCGAAGAACGTGAACGCCGATCCGCTTTCTTGACGACAGTCGGTGCAATGACAGATGCCGGTGCGCAGGGGTTCGCCGCGCACAGCAACCTTCACATCGCCACAAGAGCAGGAACCGACCAGCGTTCTCATGCCGACTTCTCCGCTGCATCATCGACGACGTCGGTCTCCGGACGGTCTCCGCCAGATGCATGCTCGGTCTGCCAGCGTCCGTCCGCAAGCTGATATGAAATCTCGGCGTCGCGGCCTTCCAGGTGCTGTCGCTCTGCAGCAGATCTTGCCGCGGCAAGCGCCGCGTCATGGTCGGCAAAGGACTCGGACCACACCTCGCCTAGTCGATACGCGAAACCTCCGTCGTGCTCTGCGACATGATAGGTGATCTTGCTCATGTGTCATCCTCTTGAGACTATCAAAGAAAGCGCGCGGTTTGCTCAGCAGAACGAGCCTAGTCAGTTGGGCCGCCTTAGATCGGCGCAATCAAGGCTGCGGTGGCAGTTGCCAGGTCTTCGACGCTTTGCTTCTTCCCAAGGCAGCTTCGAAGGCCTCCATCAAATCGCGCTTCTGCACCTCGCGTCCGGAATTTTGGTGCACGTCCGATCCACTCTGTGCTCACTATGATGCAAGAAACGCGGCCGATAACCCCCAGTTCCGCTTCAGCCATATCGGCGATGAGCTTAATGCGAGCCATCGTCCGTTTTATCCTCCCAGGTCGTCCTCAGCGGCGTCTAAAGTGGCTCGGAGTCTGGTCGAGCACGACAGTTGGACGGCCTGATGACGTCAAGACAGCTCCTACTCGGGCAATCCCTCTACGAAAGCAAGGCCCCTCGCAGGTTCTCTCGTCGCGCGTATGGCTGACCGCCATTTTTATCCCGCATCCTGTCGGGTGGCACTGCCAATGGATGTTCCAATTTAGCGCGGGTGGAAACACTGGCGCTAATTTTTCGTCTTGATGGAACCTGACAAGGCCCAACTCGTTTGTGCCGTGAACGTCATCGCTTTGACCCAGCACGCACGTTCAAGGCTGACTGCAATTAGCCAAAAAGGCCACCGTCGCATCGCCCGCCACGGTGGCTTTTTTATACGTGAGAACTGCCCGGCGAGGGTTAGGTCAAACGAGCACCCCCACGCGATAACGGGGCTGCAATCGCCACGTCGCAAACTTAGGTGAGGTCATCGCCGGACTGCAGGGAAAAAACGATGACCTCCTCCTAAATGAGGCCTGCGTCGCCATTACCCGCGTGCAAGTTAGCCAAGCCGGAACAGTGCTGCTGCCGGGAGGTCCTGAGAAAAGAGAAAAGCGGGCAGATGTCATGCTGATCGAGCAGCACGACAAGAGTTTATCATCGGTGCGGCGAGAAACGATAGCGAACGCATCGCAAGCGCGATGCCATCGATTTCTGTGGAACGATATAAGAACATCAGCAACAAGCTTGTGCTAAACAATACTTTTTCAAAATACGAGCGAACAGCCGGTGCACGAACCGTAAATATCCACAGAACACGCACCGTGCACTGCGTTTGAAAAGTAATATGATATCTCAGATTATCTTTCCGCGGGGGTGTCCTAGCATCACCTTCAATTCGTCGGCGAGTGTATCCGGATTATTCCCGAATTCGATCGACGACGATGGGGAAGACCTTGCCCGCGTCTTAAATAGAAGCGCTCCTGTAGAGGCAGCGCCTCTTGCGACCGAACTGGCGTCCAAGGTGGTGCCCGTTGCCCCCGGATACCGTGGCAAATTTTCAGGACTTTTTGAGGCGGCCTATTGCAATTGCCGCGAGGCAGCCGTGCCCTACCTGTTCAAGCTGAACAAATGCATGCGTTGGAATTCAATCCTCCACATGGCCTCTGCCACGACGTAGTCGGGCCGTCAGCAGCCCGCCGGCCTTTGACCTCGGGGCAGGACGGAGGTTCGCTAAGCAAGGAGGAGACGCGCGATGGGCGATCACTCGGACCGCAATGACCGCCAGCGGGCGCTTGCCGACTTCGGAGACTTTGTGCTCGATCACGACGATCTCGACGAGATACTGACCGAGGGATGCAGGCTCGTCGCCGCGGCGCTTGGAGCAGATCTCGCAAAAATCATGGAGATCGAGCGAGGAAGCAACACTGCGATCGTGCGTGCCGGCGTCGGGTGGCACGACGGCGTCATTGGGAGAGCACGGGTAGACCTTAACGATCGGTCCTCGGAGGCCTACGCCATCGAGAAATCTGAACCGGTGATCACCAACGACATCTCTGACGAAGGTCGCTTCGTGTTCACGAGATTTCTGCGTGATCACGGGGTCGTGGCGCTGGTCAACGTTCCGATTATCCTCCCCGGCCGCAAGCCTTTCGGCATCCTGCAGGTGGATGCCCGCCATCCCCGCAGCTTCGATAGAGCCGACATCGAGTTCCTGAAGACATATGCGATGGTGCTCGGACCGGTGATCGACCGTCTCCAGACCGTGGCAGAGCTCAGGGCCACCGACAAGCGTCTTCGCCTCGTTGTGGACAACGCACGTGCATACGTCCTCATTGTTAGCGACGCCGATGATAAGATTACCGACTGGCTGGGTGGCTCCGAGCAAATTCTTGGTTGGACAGCCGCAGAAGCCGTGGGGCAGGGTGCCGACATGATCTTCACGGAGGACGACCGGGCCAACGGGGTTCCCGAACGCGAACTCGCCAACGCACGCGAATGCGGGCACTCCGCCGACATCCGCTGGCATCTTCGCAAGGACGGCTCGAAAGTCTTTCTGGAGGGCCAGACCATCGCTCTTCGCGACGCGAGTGATACGCTTAAAGGCTACTACAAGATCGGTCAGGATCAGACAGAGCGAAAGCGCAATGAAGATCAACAGGCGTTCCTCCTGGAGCTGTCGGATTCGCTTCGGTCGCTTTCAACGGTCGAGGAAATCGCGCTTGAAGCGGCGCAGCGCCTCGGCGCCGTCTTGAACGCGCATCGCGTTATCTACGGTGCCATTAAGGATAGCGAAATGAACGTTTCGGCCGAATATACTGCCGGTGTCCGATCGCTCCTCGGCCGTCACCACCTGACTTCTTTGGGTGCGGAATTCCTTGGCCGATACAAGGCGGGTAACCTTGTGACGTCCAATGACGTCGCCGCGGAAGCCGGTATCAACGCTGCGGGCAAGGACAGCCTCCTGAACAGACAGGTCGCGGCGTTCGCCGATCTCGTCATTTTCGACGATGGTTCGATCGTGAACTTTCTCGGTGTGCAGAGCGCATCGCCGAGAACTTGGAGTAGTCTTGATCAATTCATCATCCGCGAGGTCGGCGAACGCCTCCGCGTCGCCATAGATCGGGCGAGGGCGGAAGGCGGGCGTCGGGAAAGCGAGGCTCGTCTGCGTCAGTTCGGTGAAGCGTCGTCGGACGTCATATGGATACGCGACGCTGATACCCTGCAATGGGAGTATCTAAGCCCGGCTTTCGAGACGGTGTACGGCATTGCCGTCGAGAAGGCGCTCACAGCCGACAACATCGACACCTGGCGTGAGATGATTGTTGAGAGCGACCGCGAACGCGTCATCGATCATCTCGATCGGGTTCGCGCAGGCGATGAACGAAGCGTCGACTTCAGAATCCGGAGGCCGGACGGCGAAATACGCTGGCTGCGCGACGCCAGCTTTCCGATCCGAAGTTCGGACGGGCGAGTGCAGAGGATCGGCGGTATCCGGCGTGACGTCACCCAATCCAAGCTTGCCGAAGTGCGGCTCGTCCAAAGCGAGGAGAGGCTCAGCAGCGCTGTCGAGGTCGGAAAGCTCGGCCTCTGGGACTGGGACGTCCAAACCGGTGCCATTCACTGGTCGGACGAGCACTTCCGCATGGAAGGATACGAGGTAGGTGAAATCACGCCCAGCTACGATGCGTGGGTGTCGCGCATACATCCGGATGACAGGTCTGCGGCGGAGGAAGCCATCCGAAGGTCGATGGAGGGCCGGGAGGAATTCGCCCATGAGTTTCGAACCGTTCATCCTGACGGTTCCGTCCACTGGCTGTCCGGACGCGGAAAGTTCTTCTACGACGACGCCCGCCGGCCGCTGCGCATGGTCGGCGCAATGGTCGAGACCACTGAGCGACGCGCCTGGGAGGAACGCCAGAAGGTGCTTGTCGCCGAACTGCAGCACCGGACGCGAAATCTCATCGCCGTCGTCCGCTCGGTGGCGGAGAATACAGCCCGATCCAGCATCGATCTGGCTGACTTCCGTGTCCGCTATCGCGACCGTCTTGACGCCTTGGCGCGCGTGCAAGGTCTTCTATCCCGGCTGAAGGACGACGTCGATCGCGTCACGTTCGATGATCTGATCCATATGGAACTTTCGGCAGTCGGCGCAAGTTCCGAGCGCACAACCGTAGAAGGGCCAGCTGGAGTAAGGCTTCGATCCTCGACGGTTCAGACGCTCGCCATGGCCATCCACGAGCTGGCCACCAATGCGGTCAAGTATGGTGCTCTCGGGCGGCCCAGCGGGAGATTGTCAGTCACGTGGTCGCTCGATCCCGACGAAGATCATGGAAGGCGGTGGCTCCACATCAATTGGGCGGAGAGCGGTGTAGACATGTCTGCGGCAGGCAGCGTGCCGCGGGGGACAGGTCAAGGCCGTGAATTGATCGAAAAGGCGCTGCCCTATCAACTTGGTGCGCGGACGGCCTACAGTCTCGGCGCCGGTGGTATCCGCTGCACCATATCAATTCCGGTGTCCAACCGCTTGGAGGATCCCCATGATTGATCTTGGCGTGCCAACCAGCCGGATACTCATCGTTGAGGACGAGTACATGCTTGCCACGGAAATGAGCAGCGAGCTTTCGGGCACAGGTGCGGTCGTCATTGGGCCTGTTCCGACCGTCGAGCAAGCAACCGCTCTGATCCAGGAGAGTGGCGCTATCGATGGAGCAATCCTGGACGTCAATCTTGGTGGCGAGCTGGTGTACCCCGTCGCGGATCTGCTCGCGCGGAGCGGAATTCCGTTCGTCTTTGTCACCGGATACGAGACGTCCGCGCTCCCGCAAGAGTATGCCGCCGTGCCGTGTATCATGAAGCCGGTAAACATGGCAGAAGCGATCCGTGCCTTGGGGCGGGCAGGAGCCTGATGATTGCAAAGGAGCAGGGTCTAAACCTGCCTTCCACCTTTGTATTCAAGCCACCGCTCCTGCGAGATCATCGCTATGTTCATGCCTGGAACCGTCGTTAGGGGTGCCTGAGGCGGTCCGGCGCCTGCGCCCTGACAGCCGTGGGCGATGATGAACCTCGCACGGACTCCGGACTTATTCGGTGCCGATTCGGCGAAATCGACCTTTTGCCGACAAACCATTTCGCGTCCGTGATGACCATTTGGGTTCCACAGTCGCGGTCCGTCTGTTCCTGACAAGATTGACGGAGCTGGCGTTTTACGGCGTCGGCACCGATGTTCTGCGCGCTCAATGGCCGCCATCATACGGATCTTACAATCAGACGTATGGCCACTTGACGCCAGGTTTCCCCTATCGTCAGCGGTCACAGCAGCGCCGGATTGACAAATGCGACGTCAGGATCACGCGCAAGCCACAGCCCACTGCCGCGGACGATCTGGTTCAGTGCGAGCCATGACCTCGCCCCGCACTGCCGTCGCCCCGTTGCTGCGCCAATACGTCTGACATGGCGTTTTGATGATCAAGCAGATAGCGCTCGACATCGCCCGCGCAGGCGTCCTTTATCTCGGCTATGCTGAAACCTTCGGCCACGCCCGCTTCGACCAGAGCTTTCGCCTGGTCCCAGAAGTCGGATTTTTCTGCGTGGTGGCCTGACAGATCGACAATCTCCTGAACGCGGTCGTCAAGCCAGTCTATGATATTCACCATGACCTCCTCCCGATGATCTGTCTCCAGGGAGATAGGCAGACGTCCTATCACGACAAGACGCTATTGCCTGCGTTCGTAGAGCTCTTCGACGCGCAGCGACAGGCGCCGGCGTATCCCATATAAATCGGTTCGCGGCTGCGACATCTCATCCCTGCCGCAGAGCATTACATCCGAATTCCATGGCGTTAGAAACGTCCGGACGCTTACTGGTATGTTCATGTGGGTATGTTTCTGCATGGAGGCAGCTATGGGCACCACCCGCTTGACGAGCCGTGAGTTTAACCACCATGTCAGTTGTGAGGCGCTCGCGGTTGCAGCCCGCAATACCCAAGATTTTGAAGAAGCCGGTGTTGTCCTCGTAGATCTATGGCGAGCGTACCATTCGATACCCATCGAAACTGAGTGCAACTTCAGGCGCCGGCCCCCACAATGCAGATGTCTCGCCAGATGATGCTTGTCGGAGACAATCGGAAAATTGCGGCGAGGCTTTACGTTCTATCGATGTAAAGCGGACGGCGGCGTGGCGTGCGTCTGCCTCTCGGTGAAGCAGACAGGACTTTGGACCGGAACGGCATCAGCAATCCATGACGTCGCGTGCGTTACACCCATCATATTTTTGCAGTTCGCCCCGCATCCTGCCGCTCCACCGGCCGATAAACGCAATGGTATCAGCTGCCAGCAGATGAGCGGTCAACGCATTCTGGTCGACCCACCGTTCCGATATTAGCAGTCGCCCAGTGCGCGAACCGACCACGGCAGCATCATAGCTGATGCATCCGGGACGCCCGCGAGTGGTGGATGCCAGTACATTCAGTTCCGCCATGAATTGCGCCAGGTCGGCTGGATCGACATGCACGTAACCCGTAATGATCAGCATGAGAACTTTCTCCATCAAGAAGACCCGACCGGCCGCCCGCGGCGGCCAGGTGTTTGGTCAAGCGATGATCACGTGGCAACCAGCACGATCTTGCCCTGGATGCTTCCTGCAGACGCACGGCGGTGGGCTGCCGGTGCCTCGGCCAGGGCATAGGTGCTGTCGATCACCACCCGAACGGAGCTATCAAGCAGACGGCCAGCGTCGGCCAGTTGCTTGCCGTTCGAGCGCACCTGCGTCGTCGAGACGGTGATCTTGCGCCGGTCAGCTTCCTCATGGCTGGAAAAGCCAAGCGGGTTGACGAGGAAGAGGGCGCCACCCGGCTTGATGCTGGAAAGGAAGCGTTCCATCTTCGCGCCGCCGACGGCATCAAGCACCAGATCCGCATTCGCCACTACCCTTTCGGCGGCCACCTTCGTGTAGTCGATGAAACCGTCCGCGCCGAGGTCTGTCAGCATCGCTTCATGTTTGCCGGAAGCAACGGCGATCACCTTTGCCCCTTGCCATTTCGCGAGCTGCACCGCGAGATGACCGACGCCGCCTCCGGCGCCGTTCACCAGCACTGTCTTGCCGGCGAGCGGCACCGGGGCATGGGGGAAGGACTGAAAAGGGTTCGGCGCATCATGACCAAGCTCGACCAGAAACTGCCAGGCTGTCAGCAGCGACATCGGCGCAGCAGCCGCCTGGATATGGTCGATCCCGGATGGTTTCAGCGCCAGGTCCGATGCCGGAACGCGAACATAGTCTGCGTAGGCGCTGCTTCCGGTCATCAAGTCGTGCGGGAACCGGACCATCGCGTAGACAGCGTCGCCCGCGTGGAACTGCGACACGTTTTCGCCGACAGCCGCGACCACGCCGGAAACGTCCGTGCCCAGGATCAGCGGAAAAGCCGGGCTGGGACGCCATTGCGGCGGCAGGGCGCGATAGCCGTCGCGCAGGTAGAGATCCGGCGGGTTGATGCTTGCGGCATGGACGCGAACGAGTACGTCGTCCGCTGAGATTGCCGGTCGGGGCGCATCCTCATGGAGAAGGACATCCGGTCCACCGAATTCGTGGATGCGCACGGCTTTCATCATTTTAGTCATCATCGCCTCACTGGTGCTTGTTTCCGCAGAAGAAAATACGAGCATCTTTGTGAGTTGATAATGGCGGCGCTATTCGCTTTAATCATGCCATGAGGGAACAAATCGGAATTGACAGGCTGACCGGATTAATCGCTTTCGCGCGCGCCGGATCGCTTGGAAGCTACACCGCCGCCGCCCGCTCCCTGTCGGTCTCACCCTCGGCGGTCAGCAAGAGCATCCAGCGGCTGGAAAAGCAGTTCGGCATTTCGCTGTTTATGCGCACCACCCGTTCTCTCACCCTGACGGCCGAAGGGCGCGACCTGCATGAGCGCGCGCTCAAGCTCTTGCACGACGCAGACGAGATCGAGCAGGCGGTAAGAGCAGCACGAACCGAGCCTACCGGGACCTTGCGGATCGCGGCCTCGTTGCCGATCGGCTTGCACATCATCGCACCGGCCCTGCCTGAATTTCGCAGGCTCCATCCAAAGGTGACCATCGATTTGCGTTTGAGCGATCATACGGTCGATCTCGTCGAAGGCGGCTTCGACCTGGCGGTCCGCATCGGCGATCTTCCAGATTCCAGCCTGCTTTCACGCCGGCTCCTGCCATACAGGCTGTGCTGCTATGCCTCGCCACACTACCTGGCGGGGCGCAGTCCACCGACCCGTCCCGACCAGTTGGAAGAACATGAAACTGTCAACCTTCGCTACCAGAACAGCGGCCAGTTGTTCCGTTGGCCATTTCTCGTCGGGGGCAGGGACGTGGAGATCCTGCCGCCCTCCGGCATTATCGTCGATGCGAGCGAAGCTGTGCTTGCGGCGATCGCGGCCGGTGCCGGCATCGGAATGGCAACCAGCTTCATGGCCGGCGCCTGGGTCAGCCGCGGGGCGCTTGTCCCTGTCCTGGCTGACCACGCGGTGGAACGGCACAATATCACAGCGCTGTGGCCAGAAAGCCGCCGGTCCAACCCGGCAGTGCGCGCCTTCCTCGACACTCTTGCGGAGCTGTCGTGACGCCAAAAAGTGGCGGCCTGCATCTGGTGCAAGCCGGCACAAGGCCGTCAAGGAGCATGCCGGACGCGGGCAGTCGGTCCCGCTTCTCCTGCGGACCGCTATGCTGAAGCTCCTACGGCTGCCCCGACGCGCCCGACCTGCGTCGCGAATTCCCGCTTTCCCGCGCCGGAGGCACGGCGCGATGCTGAAAGCTCCGATACGCTTCATGTTTGTCGCGGGCTCGCCGAGCGAGCCGGCCGCTATTCGAAACCCGGTCATTTACCCGCCCGAGCCGAGGTAAGACACCGCTCCGCTTTCGGACACAAGGGCGCATCTTGCTGATCCGAGTGGTAATGCCGGGACCGGGGAATGACGCACCCTCATTGAACGCGACTGCACCGACGCCCCCCTGCCACGGCCATCCGTGGCGCGTTCGAAGCAGGTGCTGGTTCAAGGGAAGCTTGACCATAAAGCTTGAGCGGGCCGTCTTGCTCTCAGGCGCGCTCCTGGTTCAGGATTCGCAACGTCCGGATCTGGCTTGCCAGGGCGAGAAGCGCCTTCGCCACAGTCTCGTCCGACATCTCCTCGATATGCTGGGCGATGTCTTCGATGACCCGCCCGGTCGGCTCGTCCGACGGAGCAGGCTTGCCGGTCTTCAGCAATAAGCCGCGCAGCGCTCCTGACGTCGTCATGCCGCGTTCAAGAAGCCGTTTGCGCTCGGCAAGCGTCAGGGCCTGGACGGTATTTGCGGCGCGCACGAAATCCGAAATCATCTGCGTTGTCAGCGTCACCGCGGATGGTCCTCCATCAGCCACTCGTCTTTCATCATCAACCCTCGACATGCCGTGATGTGCTTCGGCCGCCATCATCACGAGCTCGTCCCGCTGGGTCAATAGCGGTAAGAGGCGGCGCGATGTGTCAGAAAGGGCGAGCGTCACGCTAAGGTGGGTATTCACACTATGGGTTCTGATAATGAGGGATCGCACATCCGAACTGGTCAAACGGACGTCGAGCGCATCGGCGTAAAAGCTTGAAAGCCTCTGAGCCCATGACGGAACTCCGCGATCGAGACCTTGCCGAAGGCTAGAAGACCGCGCCCCCAGCGCCGGTCGCTGACCCATCTTCACGGACGCTTGCGACAGAGGCACGTCGCGTGCAGGGACAGGTTGCCCACGATGCGTTTCCCGCAACCATCATCCGAACGCGTCCGACAGCATCCAGTCAGGGTCCTGGTCGAGGTCTTTCTTGCGGCAGATCGAAAACGTGTTCCCGCAAAGTTCATCTTCGGGGCTGCGGCTTCTTTACCGAAGGAAACGGTCCTTTGCGAACGCCCTGAACTCCAGCTCGACATCTGCCCTCTGCGGCGTTCCGCAACAGGCAGAGAAGCCAGGACTCAGCCTTTTCAACAACGGGCGAGCCACGCCTGAATGGAGCGCGAATTAGAGAACGGTGCCGCTCAATAACTGGGTCGGTCAGGTTGTGCGGTGAAAGGTGCTCGAAGCGGCGCGTGACAGAGGGAGAGGAGGGAAGGGGTTTTGTAGCGGGTTGGGAGGCTGGAGAGAGTTTCTGGCCGGCTCGCTACGGAGAAACGGCATGGGTAAGGCGATCGAGAAGTTCACCCTCAGTGCAGCCCGAAATATTCCCCTCGACAAGCTGGTGCTCAACCAGCAGACCGTCCGCAAGCTCAGGGCGAGCCTGTCGATCGAGGACTTGGCGCAAGACATCGCGATCGCGGATTGCTCACCAGCCTCAACGTCCGGCCTGAACTCGACGGCGATGGCAACGAGACCGGCATCTGCCGCATTCCCAACGGTGGGCGCGCTATCGCGCTCTCGAACGCTTGTGGCACAGAAGCGACTGACCAGAACCGCCAGCAGTCCCGGCATTGTCAGCAGAGACGACACCCAGTAGGTCGAGGACCCGCTTGCTGAAGGCCTCCAGCGCGTCCCCTTGCATCCGCTCGATCAGTTTCGCGCCTTCCTGGCCCTGCGCGCGCAGGGTCTAAGCGAGGAGGAGAGCGCCGACCATGACTACATTGGCGTGAACGAGGCGGGTCAGTTTCGGGATCCCCGACCAGCCGGCCGACCTCCAAGACGAGCCGCAAGCATCAAGCGATGACCCCGGCGATACGGGACGTGAGTTTGAAAGCGAATCTCACGGCCGCCCAGTCGGTTCACCAGCATCACAAAAGCCTGACCCGATCGCGGTGCGGTCGGGTCTTCTCAGCGATGGTTTTCCAGCATGATCGCCAGCGCAAAATTCGCCGCGGCTTTTGGCGATCCGGCTTGCCGCATCGCCGGCCGGCACATGGCTAAGCTTTTTTCGAAAAAACCCCTCGACCTCGCCCGGCCATCGCGCCGGGTTTTACGTTTATGGAGACAAATCGATGCACATCCTGCCTTCCAACATCCAAACCGCCTCTTCCGCCTTCAAGGTCGATATCTCCCGCGGCATGCGGATCGGCCGCGTTTCGTCGGAATGGTTCTCACGGCCCGACGACGAACGCTTCCTGTCGCTGAGCGATCTCTATGACACCGTTCGATCCCGCGCTGAGCACGCCCATGCCCGGAGGATCGAAAGCGCTGCGATCCGGGTCGAAGCAACCCGCGACAATGCTGAGCGGCTTGCGCTTCTTGTTCCCGGCCAGCGCCAGCCGATCGCGCCGACCCACTGGAGCTTCGGCCAGCTCTGCAGCCTGGTTGGCGCGCCCGCCACCTATATGCGCCAGCTTCCGGCGCCGCTTGCGGCGATCAATCTGCAGCATGGCCTGCTCAATCACCGCGCCGAGCTCGTCAAGACTTTGGAGATGGACGATGGCCGCCTGGAACTGCGAGCGGTGACCGGACCCGACTATGGCCGCATCTGGGACCATGAGCTGGTGTCGGCGGTAATGGAGATCGCCGGCAATGGGACCGGCGACACGATATGGAAAGTGCCGGGCGTCCTGGATTGGGCGACGATGACCCACAATCCCTTCGTCGATATCACCACCGATACGACGACGCTCTATGCCAGCGACCGTGACGTCTTCCTGTTTCTGGTGGACGACACCCATCCGATCGAAGCCGGGCGGTTGGCGAACGGCGAGCCGGATCTCTACTTCCGCGGCTTCTACGCCTGGAACTCCGAGGTTGGATCGAAGACGCTCGGCATTGCTTCATTTTACCTCCGCGCTGTCTGCGCCAACCGCAACCTCTGGGGAACCGAGAATTTTGAAGAGATCACCATTCGCCATTCGAAGTTTGCCGCCCAGCGCTTTGCCCATGAGGCGGCACCTGCGTTGACGAGCTTCGCGAACTCCTCGCCGGCGCCCTTCATCGCCGGCATCAAGTCAGCCCGCGAGCGGATCGTCGCGCGCAAGGACGAGGATCGCGAGACCTTCCTGCGCCGCCGCGGCTTTTCCAAAGCCGAGTCCGGCAAGGTGATCGAAATGGTGCTGTCTGAGGAGGGCAGGCCACCGGAATCGATCTTCGATTTCGTCCAGGGCATCACCGCGCTTGCTCGCACCAGGACCAATCAGGACACGCGTCTCGAACTCGAAGGCAAGGCCAGGAAGCTGCTCGAAAGCGCTGCCTGATAGGTTGGCGCGCCTGGCCCACAGATCCGGCGCGACTGCCAACCCCTCGTCATCTTAGAGCCCGGTCAGGCGCCGGGCCTCTTTATGTCTGGGCCACCCTGTGCGTGATGGGCTATCCCCGATCATGCCGGCGCAATCTTCGGCACCCGCTGCGCGCTTCGCAGCTGGTGGGAATCTCGATCTGCTGGAATGCCTCGATGCGTCGACACGCCTTACGTGCTTTGCGGCGTCGGCCGCAGTTACGGCAAACACGTCTTTGCGTCTTGGCGATCTTCCCGATGCCCACCCCTCTGACCTCCACCGCCCGACGCCGATGATCCCATCGGCTTTATGGGCAGCCAGACACGCTAAGCGCCGGTGATCATCGGCGCTCCTTGCTGGCGATCGCCGATCCCTCCTTGGCTGCCTGGTGACGCTTGTCCAGCCCATCCGGCCGGGCGCCGAGCCAGGTCGCTCTTTCTCGCTTCTGGAGATACTTCGATGACAATCATCTCGCAGCCACACCCCGTTTCCGCCGTTCCGAGTGTTGTCAGGACTGGCCTTCACGCGCCTCTCGCGGCGCAAGAAACCAGGTCGTTTCTGCAGCGGAGTCGCGTCGTTGCTGGAGACAGCCTTGGCGCGATCGTGACCGCTGTGTTGGCCGTGATCCGGACCTTCCGGGGCTGGCCGGTCAATGTCGCGTGCTGGTTATGAGAAGGGCGTGCCATGCTCTCCCCAGGCGAACTGGCGGAGCGTCTCGCGCAAGACGCGGAGGCCGTCTGCCGCCACTATCTCTCGGCCGGCCGCCGGGCCGGTCACTACTGGCTGGTCGGCGATGTCGACAACACCAGGGGCGCTTCGCTCTACGTGCATCTCGCCGGTCCGCGCGCCGGCCGATGGACAGATGCAGCGACCGGCCAGTTTGGCGATCTCCTCGATCTCATACGCGAGACCTGCGGTCTCATCGATTTCCGGGACGTTGCCTTCGAGGCCCGCCGGTTCCTCAGCCTCCCCAGGCCGGAGCCGCTATCGCCCTCTCGAAGCGGCAGTCAAGATCCCGCGGTAGTCGCCCCGCCGGCTTCTGAGCGTGCCAGGCGTCTGTTTCGGACGACGCAGCCCCTCGCCGGCACACTTGCCGACGCCTATCTCAGGGGGCGCGGTATCCTGCGCGGTCCTGACCACGCGGTACTGCGTTTCCATGCGGCCTGCTACTACCGCGATCTCGTCACCGGCCAGACGAGCAGCTATCCGGCGCTGATTGCCGCTGTGACAGGCCCTGGGGGCGAGATCACCGGGATACACCGCTGCTTTCTCGATCCGGCCGGCGGGGGCAAGGCGAGGGTCGATAATCCTCGCCGAGCGCTTGGAGCGTTGCTCGGCAATGGCGTCCGCTTCTGCTTCCCGCTCGACGCACCGATCCCGGTCGTGGCCGCGGGCGAAGGTCTCGAAACCGTGCTGTCCCTCTCACAGGTGATGCCCGGCATGCCTTTGGTCGCGGCTCTCTCGGCCAGTCACCTTGCTGCCTTCCGCTTCCCGCCCGGATGCCAGCGCATCTATATTGCCGCCGACGCGGATGCCGCCGGCCGCCACGCCGTCGAGCGATTGAGCCGGCGCGCGCAGATCTGCGGGATTCTGCCGCTGGTGCTGTCGCCCGAGCTCAGCGATTTCAACGAAGATCTGCGCTGGCTGGGACCCGATCGGATGGCCGCAAGCCTGATGTCGCAACTCACGCCGGAAGACGCGATGACCTTCATGGCCTGACGCCGGGTGGTGGGATGGAGCCGCAGGTTGCGTCGCAGGCGGCGTGGGCGGAAGGATCGGCTGGTCTCCGGTTTCCCTTGGCGCGCCTGCGGGCCTGCCGAGAGGCGACCGGTATCACGCGGAGCTCGACCTTCAGCGGGTCGGTCGGGTTTCTTCCCCTGACAGTCCGCGGGCGCGACCTGTCATTCCTCTCCGGTCAAGAAACCCTCCCTCCGCCGCCCGGCGCTTCGCTGGGCCGCCCGCGCTCCGCTTGCGGTTCCGGTCTCGATCCGCATGACCGGGTTCGCCGTCAGGCCGCGAGAGGCGCGGCCCAAAATAACGGAGATCATCATGGACCCGATCCTTCACGCCGACGACAGCTTCGAGCCCAACCATTCTTCCTCCCCGACCGACCGCTTCATCTACGAGATGCAGGTCCTGGGCTATCGCCCCTTGCAGGACGAGCCGGATCCCCGGCCGTTGCCGGAGGAACCGCAGGTCCAGTCATCAATCACTGCGATCTTCGATGCCTTCGCCGACATGCTCGGCGACACCCGGCTGGAGCCTGATCTCGAAGATCTGTTCTGGTCGATCCCCAATCTCTTCCATCGCGCTGGCGAGCGCATCCAGCGCGAACTCGATCGCAACGAGGAAGCGCAGCGCACCGGCCAGCGCGAGCAGGACGGCTCGGAGGTGAAGAGTGTCGAGCTTGAACGCCTCATCTCCGAGGGCATCACGCTCCTGGAGCGCCGCAACGCCTTCGAGTTCATGCGCGACTATGCGGCCGACCTGTTCGAGGCGCAGACCGGTTCATCCTGGCGGCCACGTGCCGGCTCCAAGGTCAACCACGCCAACATGACCGCGGCGATGATCGATAGCCGGGACTTCCTCTCAGCTCGCCGACGCGCCGAAACCGAGGTGCTGATCCCTGCCGGCACCAAGATCGCGTTCGCCGGCGGCATGGACTATAACGATCATGAGCGGATCTGGGCGAAGCTTGACCAGGCTTATGCCAAGCATCCCGACATGGTTCTGCTGCACGGCGGTTCGCCGAAAGGTGCTGAACGGATCGCCGCCTGCTGGGCGGAAGCGCGCAAGGTCACGCAGATCGCCTTCAAGCCCAACTGGACCAAGCATGCGAAGGCCGCGCCCTTCCGGCGCAATGACGAGATGCTCTCAGTCATGCCCGCCGGATTGATCGTCTTTCCCGGAAACGGCATCACCGGCAATCTCACCGACAAGGCACGTCGCCTTGGTATCCCGGTCTGGCAGGCCTCGGGAGACGGCGCGTGAGCGCCGTTCCTCTAGAAAAATGTAAAAAATGGAAAATATGGAGAAATTGAATTATATGGAGAATCGCGGAGACCATATACATGAAGCGGTTCTCGACCGCCGATTTGAACAAGCAAATCGGAGATATCACCGACGCGGCAAGCCGCGAGCCGGTCATGCTGACGCGGCACAAGAAGCCGCGCTTCGTGTTGATGAGCTACGAGCACTATGAGCGTATTGCACGGGCGGCGACCCGCGCCGAGCGCATTCTATCTCGGAGATGCCCGCCGAGCATGCGGCACTGTTCGACGAGGCGCTCGATCGGCTGGCGCGCGGCGAAGGCTACGACGATGAGCCGTGAACTCCGCCTCAGCCAGGTGACCGGTTATCCCTGTCTTTGGGAATGGCAGGATGAGCGCGGTGAAACGGAAGGCGGTCCGATCCTCGGTCGCTTCAGCAAGGCCTTCATGATCAAGATTGTGGCTGCCTTCCTTCAGGGGTGGCACGTCAGCCGCCTGGACTGATATCCGTCGCGCCGCCGCCTGCAGAGCAGGCTCCATCCAATTCCCGACCGTCTAGGATCCGGGTGGGTGCAGCCGCGTGTCGAGCGCGAACGACTCCTGGAATTTGAGCGCGTAGGCACCTGCCCCACCGCCCGCTAGAAAGATCAGGTTCCAGCTGTGCGTCGAGACCGCACTGGGGATCGCGACGAACCGGTGTCGGCGCAGCAGCGTGTCTCCGAAGGCCTGTTGTCCCGCCCCGGGAATGCCCGGTCGCAGCCAGTTGGGATTGGGTACGGTCGCCGGATCAACGACGTGGACATGGGCGGGGTCGGCAACGACGGCTGCCGTTATCGTATGGGCGACCGTATCGAGTGCCCGGAATCCCTTGTGCACCGCCACCTCAAGGATCGCCGTCGCTGGATCGAGCGAGCAGTAGACCGCCCGCACGCCCTTACTGTTCCAGCGTCCGCCAACCCGATAGGCGCCTTCGCCACTATCCCATGTCGCCGCATGGATGGCTTGATCGAGCCGCCATGCCACAAGCTCGGTTCCGCCGAGCGAAATCGGTAGAAGGGTCATGCATAGACGCCGTATTCAAGGCGATCGAGATGATCCTCGACCAATTCGACGCCGGCGGGCGTGCCGAGAAGATCAATCGGCCGGCGCTGATCAAGCCCGATCGCTGGGCGTTCCAGCCATTGCTCGGCCTCCGCCTGTGAGCCAAAGACATCTGTCGCCTTGGCAAGGATCTCGGCGAACTTCCAGGCCCGGCCGCTCTGTTCCTGGCTGAGCGGTTTGGACAGCGCGTCCTTCCGACGCTGCCAGGTGCGCAGGCTCATGCCGACCGCTTTTTCCAGCGATTCGTTCTTGCCTATGACGACAAGATTGCCGACAAGGTGATCGAGCGCTAAGGCCGGCAGGCCGTGCAATAGCAGCTCATGCGCATCAAGCGCACTGGTCAGCCGGCGCGCGAGCACCCGCGAACCGCCAAGTAGGGCTTCGATCTTCTGCAATTCCCCACCGGCGACCGTTGTGGAAGGGGCTTTAGCTGCGAGGGCCATCATCGTTCTCCGCGTCAAGTGTCGCGTACAATATGTCATCTGTCGTGGCATATTTCAAGGAGGGGCGCATTCGGCCCAGCCGCACCGGGCTCAGGACGTTGCCGATCACTTGCGTCCCCTCGGCTTGGCTGGTGGCAGGGGTCCGTTGATCCTAATGCCACTCACGCATGCACGAGCGCGGCACTCGGCGGGTCTGCAAAAGGCAGACAAGGCGAGGTCTCCCCGCCGCCGTCGCAATCAAGTACCATTCCCGTTCTTCATGTCGCCTTTCTAAGGGACCGGCCGCAATCAGCGTCAACCCCGCAAGGGGGTTCCCCTTCGCTACGCTGCGGTGACGCCTGCGGCGCGGCCCATTATTCGGGCGCCATCGGGAATGGTCCCGATTCAACGAAGGAGACAATCCCATGGCTACTACCATCGCAACCCTGACCGAAAAGACCGACGGCACTCTCGAAGGCGTCTTCGCCACCATCCGGGTCAACGCCCCGATCGCCCTCATCCCGAACGCCAGCAAGGCGAGCGAAGAAGCCCCGGACTATCGCATCATCCACCGCAAGACCGGCTTCGAGATCGGCGCAGGCTGGAACCGCATCTCCCGCCAGACAGGCGAGGAATACATCTCCACGAAGCTCGAAGCACCCGAGATCGGCGTGATCTTCGGCAACGTCGCCCCGGCGCCCGGCGGCGAGCCCGGCAAGAAGGTCATCCTCTGGAACAGCCCGGCCTGAACCGGACGGCCGGCCCCGCAATCGGGGCCGGCCTCCCCATTCCAAAGGAGGCCGCCATGAGCCGCTACACGATTACTGTCACCCGAACCGCATCCCGCCACACCGACCCGGATGCCATCATCGGCTATGACCGCCCGCTTCAGACGTTCTTCCTCCAGGCATTCCCGCATGCCGAAGGCGAGGATCTTGAGCTCTGGCTGGGCGCCGACCTCCTGGAGTTCGAAACACTGTCGCGACTGAGGACCGCGGCAATCGCACGCGGTTTCGACTTCATACCCCTGGCATCAGGTGTTCTTCACAAGCTGCTGGATGACCATGCCCGTGAAGCGCATCACGCGGTCAGCGACACGCTCATCTAGGATATTCGCAATGGGACATCCGCCCGCTGATGCAAACTCACAACGAAATAGCCCGGGCCGGGCCGGACTACTTTTTTGCCTGGCGAACAAGTCTACTTGTTCAGCGCATCCTTCAAGGCCTTGGCTGACGTGAACGCCAGTTTTTTCGCGGCGGCAACCTTAATCGTCGCGCCGGTCGCAGGATTGCGGGCCTCGCGCTCCGGCGTTTCCCTTACTTTGAACTTACCGAAGCCGGGGAGGCTCGTTTCGTTGCCGGCAACCGCAGCTGCTGTGATCGACGCAATCACGGCTTCCACGATAGCCTTGCTCTGTACTTTGGTGAGGTTGTGCTCTGCCGCGATTTTGTCGGCGATTTCGTTAGTTGTCGTCATAACTGTGTGCTCCGCATCGTTTGAGATGCAGAATCCCTGACATCGTCGACCGCCACTGTCATCGACACTCTGCGGCAATTCGTTCGCAAAGCCAGGGATCTCCACAGTTATTCACCTGATCACGTAGCAGTAACCCGAAGACGGGCATCGAGCCCGTCCTCGTGTTCGGGTGCGATACGGAGAGGAAATGTCAGCTCAGTCCGTCCGAGGGTGTCATGGGCGCATGACGGCCTCAAGGACTGCGCGGCCCCTCCAATTTTCCGCCGCAGTCCCTTCGGGCCATCGACAGAAAATCGGTTCCTCCGCTTGCCGCCTTTGGCGGTCGCGTTCCGCGATCCCTGACCCCTCGCGGCTACGGCGCAGCCTCCTTTCGTCAGAGACGGAGAGGAGACACTGATATGTCCGATGACTGGTACAACGTTCATCAGCTCGCAGTGCTTGCGGGCTTCAGGCTTATTATCCTTGCAAGTCGCGTCGGTTGCGAGGACGACTTCTTGCTCAAACTACATGACGGAACTCGCCGAGGGGCTGGCAGCTGCAATTGCGCGGCTGCGAGCCCTCATTGCGCTGGAGCGTCAGCTTGCCACCGCGCCCGACGATGAAGGTCTCGTCGCCTTGCAGCTTCATGGCGAAGAGGGATGCTTTGCCCGTTTCCGGATTACGCCGCTCGATGATCTCGAAATCGACTACGACACCCACGAGTACCGCGTGAACGGCGGCGAATGGCACTATGCGCTGTCGGCCGATTGCGGCGGCGTCGAGAGCAACTATCCGAGGCTCGTTGACCTCACCGATGAGGAGCTGGGCACTCTCGCCCCAATCGTCCGCTCCATTCGCAATGAGGCGGGTATCGCCATTAGCATCGCACGCATCGTCTACTATTGACGCGAGACGAGAGGCGGCTCTCGCCGTCTCTCGTCTCTTCTGCGGGCTTGACCGCTTGCCGGCATCGAGCCTGCACGCGGTCTTGAGGGGAGAGACTTGCCGCCTCTCCCCTCAAACACCCCTCTCCTTACGGTGCGGGTCGAGACCCGCCCGGCCTTTCGGGCCGCTAAACGGACGCTGCCGCGACTTCCCCAAACAACACGGAGAGGAGGATCACCTTACGCTGCGCCCTAATGTCTTCAGGCATTCGCTGCAGGTGATCCTCCTCTCCTGCCGTGCGCTCGCCGTCTCATCGCTCGTGCGCCATCGACGTCCGTTCTCTTCGGTCACGGCCATCCCGGCGCCTCGCGACAACGGCTCGCTTCAGCATCTCTCACCAAACCGGTCTGGCCACCGCGCTATTCCTCCGGCGCGGATCACAGGCCTGAGCCTGTGATCGCTGTTGCTTTGTCTGATGACCCGCAACAGCATGGGCGCTTCGGGCACGGCGGCCAGACCGGTTTGGTGAGAGATGGCAGGATAGGCTATTGGTATACCAATAGCCGTTTTCGCCCGAGGGGCGAGTCGCTTCAGAGGCGGAGCAAGGGTTTCCCGGTCTTTCATTTTTCAGACGTAACAAGGCCGTGGGGGAGTGAGGTCGGGTCGGCAGAATGGGAGGCTCCGGAGCGGACTCTTTGGGCAGACAGCTTTCGGCCGCCGTGAAATGCAGCGGCATCTCGGCGGTCAGGCGTTTTCGCTCATCAGCGAATGGGGCGAATCCGCCAATAGGTGGATGGTCGGTTCGACAGACATGCGAATGTGCGAATAGGCAACTGCGCCTATACGCAAGAAGGTGAATCGCCGTTTGAGCGCATCTGCCTTTCGGCGAATGAGTGAACCAGTGATTGAGCAGTTGGGTGAAGCGGCAGATCGGTCAGCCAGCAAATAAGGGAGACGGTGCGACACCGATATGGCGAATGGGAGTTCAGGCGATCCCGCTCGTCGGTGTATCGGTGATTGCGCAAATCGCCCAACGGGTGTTTGCGTGCACGCGCGACTGGGCGGATCAGCGAACAGGTCATTTCGGGAACGGGCTATTGAGCGATCCGGCGCATCGGTGAATGTCGCGTCAGCGGAGCAGCGTGATCACCGGATCCTCTAAAACCTGGGAAATCCAACGTGTCCCGGTCCCTCGTTTTTTCCCGCTTGAGCAAGCCAATTTCTGCTGATAAATTATACCGGAGTATAATTTGGTAATTTGGTATAGGCTGCGGGGCGGGCCGGTACTCTGTCTTTCAAGAATAAGGTTTGACTCTGATACACAATCGATCCCTCGTGACGAAGGAATGGTACATGGTGCCGTTCACTGCGGACTGCCCTGACTGTGGTGCACAGACACGGTCCGCAGCTGTTGTCGTTGGCCCTTCAAGCCTGGTGGGGGACGCAGGGTCTGAGCCGGAAAGCTATATGCTCGCGAAACCGCGAAGAAGACTTGATGGGTTCGCATTCGTTGAGGCGCTGGGCGGTCAGACCGAACATATCGAGCGATCCGTCATCAACCGCTTCCATACCACCTTCGCATTTCTGGACGGCCAACTGACATCGATCTGCGAACACTGCGGGGAAAATCTTCCACCCGCAGCAATCCGCTCCGCCGTCATGAACGCCTTTGTACGGCTCGGGCAGAAGCGCCTTCTGGTGAACGAGCGCTTGATGCTCTTTGCCTCTGAGGTGGTGCTGACGGAATTTCGTGGGGACACCTCTATAGAGGAAAGCGCGATGCGCGATCCGGATTACGCGCTTCTGCTCATCTGCGACACGGAAAGCGCAGTCGGCGAAACCGGCATGATCGAGTTGTGGCACAGCATCGCGCGTGACGACTACGCGATCGTGGTCAAAGGCCACGATGGCCGCGAGGTGTTGCGAGACGCGTTCAACAGTGACCTGAAGGAGGTCGTGACTACCGTTTCCGATCTCGGTCTGGTGCTCACCCAGCTTCACCTGGCTCAGGCCTCGTCACCCTATTGCGCGCTCGCCCGCGATCTTTTTCTCGAAGCCCTCGAACATGCCGGTTATCGGCAGGCAAGCTAGAAAGCGATACAATGCGTCTTTTCAGGAAGCTCTTAGGATCTCTGGCGGCAATGACCCTGCTCGCAGGATGTGGTCATCAAGTTGAACAGCCGCGCCCGCTGCCGCCGGCACCTTTTGCCTATCTCACCCTGGCAGCCTGTAAAGCCTACTCCAGCAACATCGTCGAATGCCAGCTTGAATATGGAAACCACTTCGGACGCCACCGTCTTGGCCCAGTCCAAAACAGGGGTTTGTCGATCGGACTTGATGGTGGGCGCTACCAGGTCGAGTCCTGTTATCCGGTGGACAGGATACAAAGAGAGTTGCCGAATTTTGTGTGCCGAATCTCTGTCGCGACTTCGGGCACCGACGCTGGTTCGGTACTGATAAAGGGCGGGACCGCCGTCCGTCTTGCTCGTATTTTGGGAGACCGCGAACAGCTTCGGTATCGCTGGACTCCGGATAAATGGTCACGGCTAAGGGACTGATTTTTCTTAATGAAGCTCTTCTCGTGAGGTAGCGCGGCGAGACAATAATTATACTCCAGTTAAACTTTGGGGTTGATTTCTACGGCTGAATGCGGTTCAAAATCTTATACCGCAGTATAATTTGCATTGGTTCAGCCATGGATAGCGCTCCGCTTTCGCCTGTGAACAGACCGCACAAGATATCCTCGCGGAGCGTGCTTTGGCTCGCCGGAACGTCGGCTTTTCTGCTCACCGGTTTCGCCTCCGGCCCCGATGACAGCAGCGGTCAAATCGTGTCGGGAAAGTCGACGCACCTACGGCACCCTGCCAACCGGATGGAGTTTAAGGCGGTCGAGGTCGACGCCCTGCCGCCAAATCCGGAGCCCTCCGCCTCTGCTGTTTCGACGCAGGACATCCCAACGATCGATTCTGCCACCTTTAGCGAGCGATTTAGCGGGTCGTCCACTGAAAATGCGCTCCGCGCCAGCGCTCGCCCGCTGGATTCCATTGGAGGGTTCAGTGACCATGCTGGGCGATCAACAGGATCAGCGGCTGGCAGCACGAATGACCGACGGGAACGTGCTGTGCATTCGATGGTCAGCGTCTATTCGTTTGACCAGGCAACAGCCGTTCCCGAGCTCGCCGAGCCGGCAACCGCACCTCATATCAATGTCAGCGAGCCACCAGTACAGGCCCGACCGGATCTTTTATCCGGTGTCCCCACGGACTATACCGGCCTTGCATTGAAGGTTGCCAGTGAGGAGCAGGTTGATCCGAATTGGGTGCTTTCTGTGATGCGGGCAGAAAATGCCGCGTTCGATCCAGACCTGGTGAGCTCCGCGGGCGCCATCGGTTTGATGCAGGTCATGCCACAGTTCGGCGAAGCCTTCGGTGCAACCGATCTATCGGATCCGGAGCAGAACATCCGGGCCGGCACGCGATTTCTCCGCGTCTTGATCGCCAAGTACAGAAATCCTGTATTGGTCGCCGCCGCTTATAATGCTGGCGAGCCGAATGTCGACCTTCGCCATTCCCTGCCATTGATCCGAGAGACCGCCGACTACGTCACCCGTGTCGTCGGATACTATACCGGCACAGCGGCCACCCCGGTTCTCCGGCCCAAAGGTCTAACTTCGGCGCCCCGCAGCACCGGGCGTGCCGACCGGGCCAAATCCCCCATGCTTGTGTTCTCTGTTGCAACTCCGTCCCCGTCAGACGTCCGTCCTCAGCGTGATGAGGCTCAGAATGATGCTGGCGGGCCGGTCAAAATTGTCAAGGAAGAGGTGTCTCAATGAATCCCATCGTGTTGGCAGTCCAGACGGCCGTTCTCTATGGCAGCGTTGCCTGGTCCTCGATGGTCAGGCGGAAATGGGTTGGCAACGCCGCGATCGTGCTTGCCGCGAGCCTGATCCTGCTCGTCAGCCAGTACGAGCCGGCCGCGGCGCAGAACCTCGACGCGCTGCAAAATGCCGCCGACCGCCTCGTGCAATTCTTTACTGGCCCGTTCGGTCGTTCGGTCGGAGCGATCGCCTTCATCGGCATGTTTCTGGCCGCAGCCTTCGGTTACTGGTCCTGGGGAGCGCTGCTTCGGGTTGGAGGAAGCCTTGCCGGCATGTTTGCCGCTGCCGAGCTCGTCGACTTCCTCGCTGGCAGCGGGTCTTAGCCATGGCCGGGAACATCTCCGATGGTGGCGACGACTATATCGAATCCCATCCCGTCATATTGGCTCTCACACGACCGCCGACAGTGATGGGAATTCCCTACACCTACTTCCTGGCGGAATGTTTTGTTTCGCTGATGGTGTTCATGATCCTGGGATCCATCCTGTGGTTCCCGGTCTCCTTCATGGTCCTCCACAGCATTCTCTACGTGCTCACCGTCAAGCTCGATCTCTGGTTTTTCGAGATCGTCGGGCGCCTCAGCATGTGCGGTATCAACCCTCTTGGCCGGAAGCTCGGTGGCGGCGTCAGAACCTACGGAGTGTAAGCGATGAACACGATGGCGAGATCGCTGAGAGGCAGTCTGTCGAAGGGTTGGGAGATCTTTGCAGACCGCAATGTGGCGACGCATGTTCCTTTCTACGTCCCGATCGAAAACGGCATCATCCGCCTGAAGAACGACTGCCTCGTCTCGACGCTGAAGCTCACCGGCTTCTCCTTCGAGACGGCGGATATCGAAACGATCAATATGCTGCAGCGGCAGCGCAATGCCGCCTTCCGTGCGATCTCCTCGATCGGCAGCTTCGCACTTTATACCCACGTGATCAGACGCAAGGTTGCGCCGTCGTTGCCGTCGGCCTTCGCCGATCCCTTTATGGAGCGCCTCGATCACGTCTATCAGTCGAGCATCTCGAAGAACGAGATGTTCGTGAACGACACTTATGTCTCGCTGGTCGTGCGCCCCATGTTCCGGAAGGGATCCGCGCTCTCACGCCTCATGGGCGCAGGCGGCACGATCGTGCGCAAGGAACAGTTCCGCGCGATGCGCGACAAGCTGGTCGAGGCAACACGAGCGCTGGAGAAGTCGCTTTCCGTCTACGGACCGAAGGTTCTTCGCGACGTGCAACGCGTACAAGCTGACCTCGGCGAGAACAGGAAAGTCTTCCGCGATGTCTCTGAAGATATGGTCGTCGACGAAGCCGCGCGGAAAATTTGGTTCTCCGAACAATGCGAATTTTTCTACACACTGCTGAATGGCGGACGCGTCCGGCCGATCCGGCTGGGCAACATCCCGATCGATGAGATGCTGCCGGCGCGCCGAACGTCGATCGGTAACCGCATCATCCACCTACAGGGCGACGTACTGGACGACGATCGCTACGCGGCGATGGTCTCGCTCAAGGAATATCCGCCAGAGACCGGCGCCGGCATGCTCGACTATATCCTCAAGCTGCCATTCGAGCTGGTGCTGACCCAGTCGATGTCTTTTGTCGATGATATGGCGGCGCGCAGCCGGATCGAACGACTGGACCGGCAGATGTCGAAGGCAGACGAAGGTGGCTCGAGTGTCCAGGCCAATCTCGATATTGCCCGGGACGAACTGGCCCGCAAGCGGGTTGCTTTCACCGAACATCATCTCACGGTGATGCCGGTCGCCAAGACCACCACCCAGCTTGACGATGCCGTGGCCTTGATCGGCAACGAACTTGGCGCGCTCGGCGCCTCCTACGTCCGCGAGGACCTGAATGCGGAGCCCGCCTACTGGGCGCAGCTTCCTGGCAATCAGGCCTATATCGCCCGGCGAGCCCTCATCTCCACGCTGAACTGCGCCGGCTTGAGCAGCTTTCACGCCTATCCATACGGCAAGCCTGACGGCAACCACTGGGGGCCGGCGATCACGATCTTCGAGACGACGTCGGGCACGCCCTTCTTCTTCAACTTCCACCAGGGCGACGTTGGGCACACGACAGTCTTCGGCCCGACCGGTTCGGGCAAGACCGTCATCATGGCCTTCCTGATCCTGCAGTCCTATCGCGTCAGCCCGCGGCTGAAGACGATTGTCTTCGACAAGGACCGTGGTCTCGACATCATGGTCCGCGCAGCAGGCGGAACCTACATGTCGCTGGAGCCCGGCCAGCCGTCGGGATGGAACCCGCTACTGCTTGATGACACCGAGGAGAACCGTGTTTTCCTCTATGGGCTCCTGAGCTTCATGCTGAAACCTTCCAAAGAGGGCGAAAGCCTGACGCCGCAGGAAGAAGCGATCATTCGCAACGCGATCAAGTCGGTCCTCAAGACGAAGGATAGGTCGTATCGGCGTCTTTCTTCACTGCGGGCGCTGCTTGCTGGCAGCGAGCGGACCGAGGGCAGCCTGATCGCCCGGCTCGACAAATGGGTCGACAAGGGACCCTACGCCTGGCTCTTCGACAACGCTGCCGACGATCTCGATATCTCCCGACCGATGATCGGCTTCGACATGACATCGATCCTTGACGATCCGACGGTACGCACGGCAGCCCTTCTCTACATGTTCCACCGGCTGGACGCGATCTACGACGGCAAGGCGCCGATCATCAACCTGATGGACGAAGCCTGGAAGCTGCTCGATGACGACGAGTTCAAGCGGACCATGAAGGACTATTTCAAGACCATCCGAAAAAGGAATGGTCTCGTCATTTTCGGGACGCAGTCGGCCGACGACGTAGTGCGTTCCACCGTCAGCCGCACGATCATCGAACAGACGTCGACCAATATCTTCTTTGCCAATCCGAAGGCTGACGAAAACTCCTACATGGAGCATTTCGGTCTCTCGCGAGCGGAATTCGATTGGGTCAAGAACGGTGATCCGAGTTCGCGCTTCATGCTGATCAAGCAGGCAAAGAGCAGCGTGATCGCTCGCGTCGACATGTCCCACATGCCGGAGTTCATCAAGGTGCTCTCGGGGAGGGAAGAGACCGTGCGCGAAGTCGAGATGTTGCTCGACGAGTACGGCGACGATCCAAAGAACTGGCTCTCGAAATTCTGCGACTGGGATGGGGTGACGGTCGATGAAGCACGCAAAGCACCTTGAGGGAGCCGCGGCCGGGGCACTGGCCCTTGTTCTCATCCTCCCAGTCGGCACAGGTCATGCCCAGGCGCCGGTCATCGACCAGGCGCGCCAGAAGATCCAGCAGGCGACCGAGAACTGGTATCAGTCCTATCAGGCCGATACGCGCAAAGTCAAAGGCGCCTCGGGCGGAACGACCGATAGCGTGGCACCTGGTCAGGGTTCGGGCGCGCCGACCGATTGCTCGGCCGACGGCCTGGCGGGAGACACTGCGCCCGCAGCGCCATCGTTACGGACACCGAGCCAGCAGGAAGTCGCCAGCATGGTGCGACAGGAGGCAATCCGGCAGGGCGTCGATCCGAATTTCGCGATGGCGATCGCCGAGCAGGAGTCGCGTTTCCGCCAGTCGGCGCGCTCTGCGGTCGGCGCCACCGGTGTCATGCAGCTGATGCCGGGGACCGCCGCGCAGCTCGGAGTCAACCCCTACGACACGCGCGACAATATTCGGGGCGGCGTCAAATACATCAAGCAGCTCCAGGGGATGTTCGGTGACCGCTATGATCTGATCGCCGCTGGCTACAACGCCGGGCCGTATCGGCAGTCGCTGCAGAACGGTCAGATTCCCAACATTCCGGAGACGCAGGACTACGTCAAAAAGGTCTCCGCCTACTATGCCCGTAACAAGGCCCATAACGGTGATAATACCCCGTCGGAGGGTACTGCCGAGCCGGAAACTGCGAGCTATGCAAACGGCTGCGGCGAGCAGCTGAAGAAGGCGGTCGACCGAAACACTCAAGCGCAGATCGAACGAGGCTCGGTTTGGAATGAGCTGCTTGGAAAGTCCCTCGCTGCGAACCAGCAATATCTGCAGCGCCTTCAGTCTGGCCTGCAATCCTCGTCGGCAAGCCTTCGTGGCAGTGGTGGCGGAAATTCCAAAGACCATGACGGCTCACTTGTCATGGCCGAGATCCGGTGCCCGACCAATATCATCAACACCGGCGGCACGCGTTGCTTCGCCGTTCCGCCCAACGCCACCACCGAACAGATACAGCACTGGCTTTCCGACCTGCAGGATGAGGCACGTGCAAATGGCGCGGTCGCGACCTTCACGGCGTTGCAGGACCCGACACTCGGCCTCGTCACGGTCGTCGATTCCAGGCCGACGTCAAACTGAGAACAGGAGAGGTTAGACACATGAAGACAGCAGTGATCGCAGCGGCGCTCGCCATCGTTTCCGTCCCTCAGGCCTATGCACAAGTACCCGTCAAGGACTCGGAAAACATCTCGATCAGCGAAGAGATCAAACGGCTTTCGTCAGAGATCCAGCAGGACACGTCAGTCGTCAAGGACAACACCACGAAGACCCTGGCGGCGATCACTGGCGACCGAACGCAGGATGCGAGCCAGTTTGCCAAGCTCGCGACCGGCAATGGCTTCACCATGGGACAGGCGCCGGATTTCAACACGGTGTTGTCGAGCAACGCAGCCGTGTTTGGAGGGATTGGCGGTCAATTCCAGAATACGGCGGCCAAGCTGATCAACGGCCTCAACCTCGTGAAGATGGTGGTCGATACCGTAAAAGGCGGTGAACTCTCAGGCGCCAACCAAGCCTATTCGCAAGGGATCAACGCGTTGACAACGCTGACGGCGCTGACCGACGCGATGAACAGCGCCACCAAGGACCGGCAGAACTCGTTCATGCAGGCCACCCAGCAAATTGGAACGGCTCAGGATCTGAAGGGGGCGCTCGAGCAAAATACCCAGATGGTGCTGCAGGGAAATCAGACCGCCAACGAAGCCGTCGGCTCGCTCAACAACCAGGTCATGCTGCTGAACCAGCAGTATAAGGCCGCCCTAGCAACCTCGTCGCAGAACCTCAAGACCTTCGCGCCGCTTCCCGACAGTGTCATGCGTGACGGCGGTACTCAGCCGCAGGGGACGTCTGTTCGCGATCAGCTGAAGGCATTCGAGGATCAGAACCAGTGAGGGCAGTTCTTGTGTTGGGGCTGATCGGTGCGGTGCTCGTCGGTTGCGCCGGAAAATATGAGCAGCTTGCCAAATGCTCGGCCGACGACAATCCGGTCCCGGCCCTCGGCTTCGTATCCGAGCCCGCGATCACGGCAGGTGGCAATGCGCTCGCGGGCGCCATCAAGGACGATTGTGGCCCGATGCGACCGGTCAGTAATTTTCAGGATGAGACATGGATCCCGTCAGCTACGCGATAAACTTCTATGGCGATGCGCTTCGTTATTTCGACAGGATCAACGAGGCCTCATTGGAACGGGCCTGGGGGCTATTTGCCGAGAACAGAAACCTTGTTTCCGGCATCCTGGCGATCTTCCTGATCCTGTATTTCCTCTGGGGCGCACTCGGGCTTTCGAGTGTTTCCCTTCAGGACATGGCGATCACCGCCTTCAAGCTCACCCTCGCCTATACTCTCGTCATGTCCTGGGCGCTGTTCTACGACAATATCGGACAGTTCGTGCTGTCGGCGCCGCAGGATCTTGGATCGGCCATATCCTCGGCGATGGGCGGTCAATCGGCCGGCGCGGACATCGCCCAGCAAGTCGCCAGCATGGCGCGCAAGGTCTACGACTTTGCCATGCAGCTCTTCAATTCCTACGAATCCGGATGGCTGCCGAATGTGACCGGCGCCGTCGTCGTCTTTATCGTGCTGGTCTTCGGCCTCCTGCCGATGCTGCTGATCCTCACAGGCGTCACGCTCTTTGCCAAGATGATCACCGCGGTGATGCTGGCGATCGGGCCGATCGCCATCCTCTGCTATTTCTTCGGCATCAGTCGCTTTGTCTTCGACGCCTGGGTGAGGGGCGTCGCCTACGGCATGTTCATGCTGCTCTTCACCTATGTCATGGCCGGCCTGTCGTTCGGCTTTCTGATCGGCATGATGGACACGATCAACGGCGATATGGCCACCAAAGAGAACGCGCTGGCGATCGTACTCGCCATGGTGCTCTACCTCGCGCTGATCTCCTATTTCATTTTCCAGGTGCCGGATTTCGCGCGGACCTTCGCCTATGGGGCGGCCCTCTCTGGCGTCCCGGGCGGAGGTGGCGTGGATACCGCCTACGCCACCACACGCCGGCGCCTCTCTTCGAGCAATTCCCGCGCCGGGCAGGCCGCGGCCATAGCACTCAGTACGCTGGCCGGACCGAGGGGCGCCGTCACGGCTGCAGCGCTTGCGGGCCGCAGCAGTGTCGCTGGCGTCGGTGCGCTTGGTCGAATGCTCACCAATCGTCGGCGCAACAGCGAATGACGCGGAGGCGGCAAGGATTAGCGATTTCACTCATTGCGAATTCGAGGTTCGAAACTTGGCATTGTTCAAAAGGCAATTGAAAGCCGCTCCGGTCGATCGTGCGCCAGGACCACAAGAGATCTACGATCAGCACCTCTCCTGGGGCGAGAAGAATCGGTCACTGCGCACTCTGATCGGTCTCATCCTGTTGGTTTTCGCGGTGGCGGGTTGGTTCGTGGCCGGCGTTCTATCCCTCTCTGTCGCGCAGCTCTTTCCACTGGTGCGCACCGAGGTCGTGCCGCTCATCGTGGACAAGAACACGGGCTACATGGAGACGGTGACCACGCTCGACAAGGACCGGTCGAACGTGTCAGAAATCCAGGCCGTCCGCGCTTCGTTCGTCGGCAATTACGTCATACGTCGCGAGACCTATGACCCCCGCTATCTGTCGGAAAACTTCGACATGATCGCTCTTTGGTCGGAGCCGGATTCCCCGGCCTTCAAGGACTATTCGGAGTGGATGAACCCTTCCAATCCACGAGGTCCGGTCAAGACCATGGGAACGACGGGCGAGATCCGACCCGAAATCCTGTCCGTCAATCCGCTCAATACCACCACAATGTCGGTGCGCTTCGAGACCCGGGAACGGCGCCGCGGCGGCGATGTGGTCAATCGCTGGTCGGCGACGATCCGCTACCGCCAGATCAATCTTACCGCCAGCAACCGGGTCCGGCTTTATAACCCCCTCGGCTTTGTCGTCACCGAATACGTCAAGGTTCCCGAGACCATGCCTTCGGGGCTCACCCCATGAGGCGGGTGAGGGTCGGAATAATGCTGTCACTGCTGCTGACAGCCACTTCGGTTCATGCGGAATTGACTGCCCGGCCCGGCAGGCTCGATCCGCGCGTGCGGACCTTGCCCTATTCGGCTGAACAGGTCTTCGTCGTCACCGGGACCTACGGGATGGTAACGACGATCCTCTTCGGTGCTGACGAAGAGGTTACCCAGGTGGTCGCGGGTGACACGGTTTCCTGGCAGATCCTGACGTCGGCGGACAGGCGCTCACTCACCCTCAAGCCGATGGAGAAAGACGCGCCGACAAACCTCTCCGTGGTGACGACGAAACGAACCTATTCGTTCGACCTTGAGGTCAACGACAGCAAGTCCATCCAGAACCAGACCTTCAAGCTGCGCTTCATTTATCCGGAAGACGCCGGGCTGAAGGGCACGGCCGAAATGTGGAAGCAGGCGCAGGATGCAGAGCGCAATCCAAACATCAAGAATATCCGCCGCGACAAGGTCAACTATGACTATGGCTTCAAAGGAAGCGATGCCGCCAAGCCCGTGTGGGTGTTCGATGACGGTTTGAAGACCTTCATGAAGTTCACCGGCGACGTGCCAGCGATCTTCATTGTCGATAACAAGCGGCGAGAGAGCCTCGTCAATTATCGCCGTGAGGCCGACTACATCGTCATCGACACGGTCTCGCGGCAGTGGACGCTTCGTTACGGCACCGAGAACGAGACCTGCCTGTTCAATCTCAGGACCGCTCCAGCCGATGTGCCGGCGCCGATCGAGGGGGCCGTGACGCCGAAGCGGCTCGGCTCGTCAGGTGCTGGCTCACCATCAAAATCACGATAGGGAGGCACGATGTCTGATCCGAACTATCATTCGATAGACAACGACACCGCGATCGGAGGTCAGGTGAGGCGCTCCGGGGTTGGGCTGATGCGGCCGATCGCCGTGGTGGCGGCAATCGCCGGCGTTGGTGTCGTCCTCTATTTCCTTCTTTCCGGTGGCGAGCGGGAACCGGGGATCGACAATACGCCGCACGAAGAGTTCCGCCCCGTGCAAGCGCCTAGAAACGAGGGCTTCAACCCGCCAGCGCCGCCGCCTTTGCCGACGGTGCAGGTGCCCGAGGCGCCACCCCCTCCGCCACCCCCGCCACCGGCGCCCGTCATCCCGGCGCCGGCCCAGGTGGCGCCGCCGGCCGATGTCGACTGCTCGAGAGGGAAAAATCCTGACGATCCCAAATGCATCGAGCTTGCGCGGCAGGCTAAGCTGCTCGAGCGCGTGCGCTCCACCGCTGTCGTTTTCGATCAATCGGAACGCGCAGGCGGGGCGGCAACCGCTTCGTCAGACGCGACGGGAGCCGGCTTGTTCGGCGCGAACGGCTCAACGGCCACGCCCGCTGGCGCACCGTCGGACGCGGGCGGTGCTGTCGATGGCGATCGTGCCTTCCTGAAGGCCATGGGAGGGCAGGGGGTACAGGTGTCGGTAGCCGCTGAGAACCGCCGTATCGATGCCTGGATCCCGCAGGGCACGATGATCCGTGGCACATTGGAGACGGCGATCAACTCCGACCTCGCCGGCATGGTGAAAGCGATTGTCCGGGAGGATGTCTACTCCTTCGACGGCCGGCGCATCCTGATACCCGCCGGCTCCTCGCTGATCGGCGATTATAAATCCGGTGTCGAACGCGGGCAGGAGCGCCTGTTCATCGTCTGGACGCGGATGATCCGTGGCGACGGTGTTTCGGTCCAACTCGGCTCTTACGGCACGGATCGTCTCGGCCGCTCCGGCATGACGGGTGTCGTCGACCGGAAATATTGGGAACGGTTCGGCCCGCCGGCGCTGATGACGATGATCGGCGGGGTAACGCAATACATTGCCCAGCTTGGTCAGAAACAGGATCGAAATATCACGGTCGTCAACACGGACGGAACCGTGACCAGCATCCCCCAGGATAACGGCACGACCTCGCAGGATCGGGCGCGCGAGATCGCCGCAGAGACGATCGCATCGGGCATTCAACAACTTGCAACCGAAGCTTTCCAGGACTCCCGCAACATCCGGCCGACGATCCACATCGCCCAAGGCTCCGATATCACTGTTTTCGTCACCAGGGACCTTGATTTCTCGGATCTTTATCCAGACCCGGTGCGTGAGGAATTCGACCGCCTGCGCCGAAAGAGGGCCGGCAAATGAACGCGCACCCATCGATCTCCGCCGAGCAGCACTTTCTCTCCGAGGCGCTCGAACCCATCAGGCAGTTTCTCGACGATCCCGCGGTGGTCGAGATTTCCTGCCAGCGCAGCAATGAGATCTGGCTCGAGCGGATCGGCCAGCTCAGCATGGTCAGGCAAGAGGTCGAAGGGCTCGATCAGGAGGCGATCCGCCATATGGCGTCGCGCGCGGCCTCGTTCACGAAACAGACCATCAATGCTGAGAATCCACTGCTGTCGGCAACGCTCACCAACGGTGAGCGCGTCCAGTTCGTGCTCAATCCGACATCTGCCACCGGACATGTTTTTTCCATCCGCAAACAATTCATCCGGCGATTCGATCTCGACGACTATGAGAAAGCAGGCGCCTTCCGCTTCACGAAGGTTACGGGTGACGACTATATCGACGACGTCGATATTGAGTTGTCACGCCTGCTGCGGGCGGGACAGGCGCGCGCCTTTCTGCAGCTCGCGGCGATCAACCATCGCAGCATGCTGATCTCCGGTGGCACCTCGACCGGCAAGACGACCTTCCTTAATACAATGCTGACGGCGATCCCAGACCACGAGCGCTTCATTCTCATGCAGGATACGGCGGAGCTGGAACCGCGCCAGGAAAACGTCGTCTCGCTGCTGGTCTCGAAGGGCGCCCAGGGCGAGGCGCGAGTGACGATGACCGACCTTTTGGCCTCCGCACTTCGTCTCAGGCCAGACCGGATCTTCATGGGCGAGCTTCGTGGCGACGAGGCATTCGACTTCCTGAATGCGATCAACACCGGCCATCCGGGATCGATGTCGACCATTCATGCGAACTCGCCGCATCACGCGTTCAACCGGCTATCGACGCTGGTGCTGAACAGCAACGTCCGCATGGAGCGCGACGATATCATCCGCTACATCCGCTCGATCATACCGATCGTGGTGCAGTTGAAGAAGAGCGATGCCGCCGGCGGCCGCGGTGTCAGCGAGATCTATTTTGCCGACGAGGTGGACGAAGATGGCAAGCGTATCCACGGACGCAGAGGCTGAACGCCCGAAGTGGACGAGGCTTCAAGAGGTCTCGGCCTTCACCTTTCCGGTCGCCGTTCTAGGCGCCGTGCTGGTCTGGCTGATGTTCTTCACGCTGATATACGACGCCTATGTCACATCCTTCGGGTCGACCTCCTATTACGACTATGTCGGGCAGGCGCCCATTCCAGATGGCATGGCCTACACATGGTCGATCATTCGCACGCAAAACACCATCGGGCTCTCAATCCTGGCGCTCGTTCTGGCTTCGCCGTTTCTCTTTTTCCTGTTGAGCCTCTGGATGCTGAAAGCGGGCAGGGGGCTGTCGCGCAAGATCCTCTACCTCTTGCACGTGAGGTCGATGTTCACCCTGATTGCCCATACGGCACTGATATTCGCTGCGGCCTATGCCGCTGTTATTGTGTACGGCACGGCTTTTTATCTCGTTGCAAGCAAAGCCGGCGGGTTAACCAGCGTAGCGGACTATTATGGCGCCCACCTTGCGGCCATGTATCAGGCACCCTTCGGAGCCACCGACGCGGCCGGGACGTTTCAGCGGCCCTCACGGCAGACTGTGTTCGCCGCTCTCGCCGGTCTGGCGGCGGCCGGCGCCCTGGTCGGATTTCCAATCGGGGCAGCGATCCAGAAGCGCCAGCGCATGGTCATGGGCAAGGCACGGCTGGCGACCCTGAAAGATGCCGCTGATTTCCGGCTGCGTGACAAGCACGGCATCGTTCTCGGTCTCAAGCAAGGCCTCCTTCTGCGTAATGACGGCGATCAGCATGTGATGGTCATCGGTTCGCCGGGACAGGGGAAGTCACGCGGCTTCGTCATCCCGACGATGATGAGTTTCAAGGGATCGCAGATGGTCCTCGACATGAGCGGTGAGCTTTTCGAGGAGACGTCGGGCTATCTCAAGGATCAGGGCTACGAGATTTTTCTGCTGGCCCCGGGCTCCAAGTTTACGGACGGCTATAACCCGCTCGATCTGATCAGCGCCGACCCAAATCAGCGGATCACTGACCTGCAGAAGCTGACGCAGATGTTGCTGCCCGGGCGTCTGCGCTCCGATTCCTCCGACTTCTGGGAAGAGAGCGCCAGGATCCTGCTGACGGCGATGCTCGGCTTCGTGCTCGAATGCCCCGATACCCGAAAATCGCTGAGCGAGCTCTACCGCATCCTCAATTCGATGTCGGACGAACGCAAGGCGATCATCCAGCTCCTCGAAAATTACGAGGCCGTTCTTTCCGATCAGACTCGCATGCAGCTCACCAAGTTCGCGGGCCGGCATGAAAAGCTTGGAGAGGGAATCGCGGCGGAGATCGTCGCCAAGCTCAATTTTCTCCAGAACCCCTTGGTCGAGGCCCTGACCTCTATCACCACGATCCCGATCGACACGATCAGAAAGCGCAAATTGGTAATCTTCATCCAGGCCGACTGGAATGCGATGCAGATCTACGAGCGGCTGATTTCGATGTTCATCCAGCAAATGGCCGATAAGCTTGTGCACATGGGACCGTTGCGCAACGGAGAGCACGAAGTGCTGATGATGCTCGACGAGTTCGGTAATGGCGGGCGCATAGACACCGTGCTCACGCTTGCGCCGTTGATCCGCAAGAACGGCGTTCGCTTCGTCTTTATCCTGCAAGACGGTGCGCAGCTCGAACGGCTGTATCAGCGGTCAGGGCAGAAGATCCTGATGGGCGCGTCCACGATCAAGCTGTTCATGAACTTCCAGAACCAGGAAGACGCCGCCGCCGTCTCTGCCGCAGCCGGCAGGACGACCGAGTGGGTCGAGCAGTCCTCTTACTCCCATCGCCATGGTCGCAGACAACGATCCATCTCGAAGGTGCCAGTGTCCGTCGACCTTCTCCCCGTCAACACGCTGATGATGATGAAGCCGGAGGAGGCGATCCTCCAGGTCACCGGCATGCCGCTCATGCGCATCATGAAACTGGACTCGGGCGGCGAGCGGATGTTCTCGAAGGTGCGGAAGTTCAAGCCGGTGACCAGACCCTGCATCCAGCCGGTCGAATGGACGATGGCCGACAGCGAATCCTTCGCGGCGCCGCAGCCTGAATCCGCTCCATCAGGTAGAACGCAGAGCCGGTTGCCGGTCGTTGGGATGGACATCGATCTGGGCGCGGTCAATCGGCCGAACCGGCCACAGCACATTCGGTTTATTGTCAAAGAGGGTGTGCGACACGTCTATATCTCGTCGCTCGACGAACTGCGTCAGCGTCTGGATCTCGACGAAACGCGCGAGGCCGGCCGCACAGAGGAACAACTGCGAGACGCAGAGCAGACTGCGGCGCAGAAAAAGCAACACTCTGCAACAGGCGGCCGCGAAGGAGACCGCGGCGCAGCGCGCGGTTCCGACACCATCCGGGTCGACGACGCCCATATCGAGCTGGATCAGGCAAAGTTGGACCGCAGTGTGTATTCTGGCTCTCCACGAGGATCACGGAATCGAGCTCAACGGAGTTCGGATGTTCAGGATGAGGCTGGAGATCTCCCCACCTCAGCTATTCTACGGCGACAAGATGTGCGTGGCGCATTCGGTACGGACAGCAAGGCCCTGAACGACGCAATCTTTGAGCAGACGGATGCAGGCTCGTTCGACCCGATAGAGTTGAATGCAGATGTCGAGCTCTTGATCGGAACCCTCTCCGAGCGCCTCACGGAAGATAGCTCGAAAGCATTTGTGCGCGAATTTGTCGACCGCGCTCGCGATCCGCTGCGCGAAGAGGGTCCGCAACACGACGAGGCAGAAGACCCGTTTGCGTAGGCGGACAGCATGGCCTGAAGCGCGGCATATCACTCGGGGTTGGGAAGCGGCATTGACCAGTTTCAATTGGAGCTGACGGAAGGAGGAAATACCGTGGGCGAAATCCGATACCTCCCAAATCGAGGTCTTTTGAAAGACGAGAGTATCCAGAGAATTGTTGCCGCGGCCAAGGCTAACGCTGGTCTCTGGCTGATGGTCAAGGAGCGTGCGGTGGAAAAGCGTGCCATCAATGCCGAACTCGAACGCCTAGGGGCGGATGCAAAAGACCTGGATCGGCTCTTTCCGACAGGCCTGAAGCCAACGATTGCCGAACTCGCAGACGAGCTTGTGTCCACCATGTTCAGGAATTGCCTGCCGGAGATCGGCTCTCGTGTTCAGACCGCTCTGCTCGAGGCAGCCGAATCCGAGCTTGATGGCGGTTCGCTACAGCCATAGCAAAAGGCGCGAGAATTTATCCGCTTAACCATCTTGTTGCGCCGATCATCGTCCATCTGTACCGGCGCAGTCTCAGCCATTGCCAATTTTGTCTATGACCCACGCCTGCAGCCGGCGCCCGGTCCGTTCAGAATTCGCCTCGGTAAGATCCTCGGGAGAAACAGCAAAGATCGGTCCGAGATGTTTCATTCGGGGGATCGTTTTTTCCTTGGCGTTCCGATATTCCTCGATCTCCATCCCAAAGGCTTCGACGAGCAGTCTTCGCGGTGGCTGATCTCTATAAGCAGTTTCTAAAACAAAGTCTGGCCTGCACAGGCCCATGGGCGTTTTCATGGCGAAGAGGGGCTTGATAATGGAGATCCGGAGTTCTGGAGCAGCATCGAACAGCGATTGCTGAAGCCAAAGCAGCAGATGGGAAACGTCGCGCTCAAACCCGGACTCGACGGGAAAGAGCGTATCGCCATTGTAGACCGGTTGGGCGTAGGCTTGCACAGCCCGAACCGGGCCTTCATCGTCGTCCTGAAAATCCACGTTCAGCAGCGTCAGGAACGGTCTTCGGGTTGCCGGATCCCCCCGAAGCGGCTGGCGCACCTTGGAGAGAATGTCGATTGTTCGCGAGGTGGATGCCGGCATGACGGATTGCGTGGAAACACTTGTCGAAAACAACAGCATGAAGCCGGTGCGGCGAAGGCCAACGGGCCAGTCGGCCCGCGAGGTCGCAAGCAGCTGCTGCCAACGACTCTCCGGATTCCAGTAGTCGGGGCCCCAAGTCGATAGTAGCGCGTTCAGCGTCCAGGTCCTGAGCACTCTGAGCTCACGGGATGCGGAACGCAACCGTGACAACTGATTGGCGAGTGTGAAATCAACACCATCTTGCAACGGCGGTATTACGTTCGCACCCGCCCTATCAAGCATCCGCCATAGCACGCCACTCAGTCTGGACGGCCGGTCGTTTCGTTCGCTCGGTCGCGCGGGATCCTGACCTGAGACATCGGCCAGGCGATCAGGAATGGCGGGAAGGGCATCGATATACGAGCGGTCGGATTTGGGCGGGGGGCGAAGATGATAGCCGCGGTCAATGAGAGCGGGGCTGGCGTCCTTGTCAACGTGAAACGGGCAGGCAAGGGCGTGGTTCGGCCGCTCCTCATGCCGACCAGGGTCATTGTCCTTCGGCGTCAACCGCCGCAGCGTGAAGGTGCGTTCCTGTTGGATCGGTGCAAGCAACGGCTGATGCTGTGCCTCCAGGCAGTCGCATTCGATCCAGCCATTCATGACCTTGACGCGTCGGATAACAGAAAGCGCAATTGCCTCATCATCGCCGGAGCTCGCGTTGCCGTACCAGGCCCGTAACGCAAAGGCGTCGCCATCGTCCAAATCAGCCAACACATGGGCAGGGCTATTGCGGACCACGATACGCATGGCTCGCCGTTAGTACCCCATCAGCCAAAGACTGAAGCCGAGATACCCGATGCCCGCGGCACCAGCGACAGCCACGACCGTCTCCGCCCAGCCGCGAATGTCCCAGAAGCTTCCGCTCACGGTCCGAGCGCCTTCAATCACGACCGCCAGGAAGACATAGGACGGGATGACCATCGCGTAGCCAAGGGTTAGACTGTCCCTAAAGGCCATCCGCGCAGCGACGAACGCGATCGCCAGAAATAGGATCGCTATCGCTAATCGCTGCAGGTTGATCCGATAGCCTAACCGTTCGAGCCATACCATCCGTGCTCTCCACTACAAGAAACAGATCAAAAATTTAACTGCAGTTAAAGTTATGAGCAATCGGAGATTTGTCTACAAGGTGACTATGACATGCATTTCGAGGGGTTCCTGGGGTCGCTTGCACAGCCTGCCTGCTGCGGTGTATTGAAGTCGCACACGAAGATGAAGAATAGAGCGTTGATGCTTAACTTTTTTGGTCTCTGGACAGCCTTATGGATCGGATGAGCGGTAGAACTTTGCGGCATCCACGCGACTGTCGGCGCGCCCATTCGGCTGGTGACAGGCCCTCATCGCTTGGGAACGCGTTTTTGGAACCTCCGGGTAAGGGTGTCGTTCGATGTCGCGGTTGAAGGACGATCACACCGATCAAGTTTCGAATGGGATTGATCTGACGTCTCTCTCCTTCCAGGAACGGCTCGCCATCGGCCTGATGCGGTTGAAGGCTCAACGTCGGTTGACAAACAAGGATCTGGCCGACCAACTTGGCGTGTCGGAAGCATACATGTCGCAAGTCACCCGCGGCATGCGGGATGTCAAGCTGTCGACCCTCGACAAGATGCAGCGCGAGTGGAATGTGACGATCGAGGAGTTGTTCAGAATCTCGGAAAGTGATCTTGCTCGGATCGCCGCGTGGCGAACCCGTCGGACGAAAAAGAAAACCTCCGACGAGCCGACGTAAGGTCTTCCGGTGACACTGGTTCGACGTGGATTAATGGTTCAGGTTGAACCAGAACCTCTGCTTCACGCCTTGTTCGTTCGGGATATCGAAGTAATAGGGATCCGGACGGCGCGGCCGCGGCGTCGCGATCTGCTGAATGCAGTTATCGCCTTGATCGCCGAAGCTCCGCCGTCTCACGACATTGCTCTGATTGCCATCGGAAGCGCGCAGCCCTGGAGATCGGCAAACATCAACAGTTCTGATACATTGGTCAGGCTTACTACTCCAGCCATTGCCAGTCTGCGAACTGCTGCCAACCGTGGTGCCCGACGGGCAGTCTTCGTAGGTCTCTCGCCCCGGTTTGCCGGCATTGGCCTCATGGCAAATAGGCCACGAAAATCCCGGCTCCTTCATGGCCGCGATGAGCTTTGTCATGGGCGGAACGCAGTAGGATACGCCCTGCCAGGACGGATTCTGTGACGCGGCGCAAAGCAGAACCTGGCATCCCCAGGACGCGTCCTCGGCCTTTACGGGCGCCGCCGATGGCGTAAATGCCGATCCGGCGATGATTGCAGCCAATAGTAGTCTCTGTCTCATCGTCCGCTCCTTCGACGTTATCATTGGATTCCGCCAGACCCCCGTCGATTTTCGCGAAGGAGAGCACACCCGGTTGGCTTGCCCCGGCAAAAGATCCAGCGGTCGTCGTGATGATGCCTGAGCACGTCACACCCGGCGCTGCCTGGCGCGGTTTGCATTCCGAAACGCGCATCGACCGTCCGGATTTCGTGAGCGTAGCGCTTGCCTCCGCGTCACTTGGGACCTCAGTTATCGTCTTTTGTGACGCTTCGTTTTTCAGTCGGGCGACCGCTTGTTCCAGATCGGTCTCGCGGTCGCTCCGGATGACTGCATTGATCGCAGAGCCGCCAGCCGTGCCGACCAGGAAGGCGGCCACGACTGCCAAGACAGCACCTCCGGAAGGCTCGTTCAGCGCCATCTTCAGTATCCCTCGATCCCGAGCCGTTTCAGGATAGCGACAGGACTTGTTTCGCAGTCTTGTTTCCAATCTGGATGCTTGGCGCATGCGTAAGCGTACTGGCTGAGATCGGCTGACGAGAGATCGGCAAGCCTGTTGCCAACGACTTTCCAACGTTGCACCTCGGCGGGATCGCAGCCAGCGCCTCCGGCTCCGCAAAACTCCGGATCGCGCTGGTCTATCTGCTTCTGGGTCGCGCTGTCCTCGGCGATCGCTACCGAAGCGGACCCCGACAGCAATATGACTACTACAGCGGCTGCAGCAATACGGCTCATTCAACCTCCATGCACGTCGTGGGTATTGGGTGACTTGGTCGGGATAACAGGCAAAGGCAGGGGCAAGCTGGTGTCGGGTTCCGATGTGGAAGCCCTGGCTTTCTCCCCATTCGCTGTCGACGCGGTATATAGCCAGGGCGGAAGGAGATCTGGCGATGACCAGACGCCGTATCCGAGGCCGCGCGCCTTCCTCTCGATATCGAAATAGGCGGGAACCTGAGGTTCGCCACGGTAATTGAATGCATAGCCGATCCCTTCTGCGATCGCCGTGGCGGCGAGGTTTGTCTCTCCGACAAAGCAGTGTGCGAGGATCACGCCGTTGGCGTCGCGAGCAATCGGTGCGCAGTTGACGTCTTGCCCAAGCGTACGAAGGATCATCCAGGCCCGCGAGACCTGACCGGCCGGCCAGTCGACGCCGTCGCTCGTTGCTGTCTGTTCGAGGCGAGGTGCTTCGTATCCCGCAAGCCGGACGGTCTCCGCGCCCTTTCTGAATTCGAGGGTGGTCGCATCGACGACCTGGACTTTTCCATAAATCTGGCGCGGGATCTCAGCTGGCCGGACTTGTGCCGTCGTGGCCGCCACTGTCATCGTCAAAAACAAGATCGACAGCGAAACAAGTTTCATCGTTTTTCGCTCCCTCGACCTGCGAGGATAGCGACTGGGTGAGGCATATCCGAATAGCCCCACAGGCCGGCGCGCGCCGATCGTGCGCTCTCTTCCGCTACCCTGTATCCGGGAACGATTAATTGCCCGGCGGTATCGACGGCGGCGAATCCCCATCCCTCAGCGATCATGTACGTTGCCAGGTCATAGCGCCGTTTGCCTGTTGTCGTCTGGCAGCCGACGACGGCATTGTTCTGATCTATATCCTTGATGGTTGTGCAGACGGGCTTCGTATCATTAATCAACGCCTGGACCATGATCAGGTTGAGCTCGCCGCAATCCCTGACAACGCCAGGAGATATTGTGATGGAGGTTCCGCGCAAACACGCCTGCAGACCATAGAGACGATATCGCCGCCCGCCGGAAATCCAGGTGTCGCCGGTTTCGAACTGCGCCTGTCCTGGAAAAGGCGCGAATTCGGTCCCATCGCTTTCGTGGCTATCCGCGGCGGCCGCTTTGTTCTCAATCGCCTGGACCGGGATAATCGGAGCTTGGGAGCGAGGAAGTTCTGCGAGGTTCGAGCCGGCGAGCATGGGTGTGATGGACATGCCTGCAAAAAGGCCAGAGGCTGCGAGCGCCGACATCAACATCAGGAACCTCATCCGCATCAGTTCATCAAGGGATTGGCGCGGTAGCGCTCACCGTAAGGATGTAGGAAATGCGGTCTCGCCCATATTCCGGCTCTTGCCTTCTGCGCGACTTCCTCTGCCTGTGCATATTCCGGAAACAGTGGCGGGCCCGAACGATCGCGTGCCGCGAACGCTACTCCGGTGCTGATGAGCACTTGGGACAGCGATTGTGTTTCACCGTCCTTCATGAAGAAGCATTCGGCAAAAAGGACGGTCGGCGAGCCGGCATTCTGACCGAGGAAATGGCACGGGAAAGCGTTGCCGGCGCCAGCCTCAGCCTCCTCGAGCATGGCAGTTAGACCGGCGAGCGAGACCATAGAGCATAAGGTCTGCAGGCCGGCAAATTCCATCTTCTCGGTCGAGAGGCAGCCTTGGACGCCTGCCAATTTAATGACGGTACCGTCGGCGGCGAGGAACGCGCTTCCGCTCAGTGCGCCTTCAGGCGTGATAGATTGGAGGTCGAGCCGGTCGGCCATTGAGGGGATATCGAGGGGCTTTTGCGGGGCAGGGACCAGATCGCGCCCCTCCGCGTAGGCCTTTTGATAGTAATCGACAAATCTTGAGATGGCATCCTCTTCGGCCGCAAGCGCCACTCCGTTTGTCGCGCATGCAATGGTGCAGAAGAGGATTTGAACGAGCCGTCGTGCGCCGGGATTCATGCTTTCGTCCCTCATCAATTGGCTCCAGCGATGATGCACAAAATTATACTGCAGTGCAAGTCTAGAAAAGGTGTGAGGATTGGAGTACCTTTGTCCAGGCACTGAAAATCGCTCGTGGAGAAAAGCACATGTCAGCCTTCAGGCAGTCACTTAAGGTCGTTGTCTTCCCGTTTCGGGCGGCCTGGTTCGTCGTGCTGATCGCCAATTTTATCATAGTGTCGGCCGCGGGACTGATTTTTGCGTCGTTCGTCGCATACGTTGTCGCGTTGATATTCTCATACGCCTTTCTCCCCGCAGAATGGACGCAAGCGCTGTGGCTGTCGGCGACTGGTCTCTACGCTCATTCGTTTTGGTTCAAAGCGGCTACGATTACATTCTCCGCGCTGCTGTTTTTACCAATCCTTCGCTTTTGGCCGCGAAGGGATCCGGTTGCGGATACAACTCGTGAACGCCAAATGGTACGGCTGAACGAGGATCTGATCGCCGCTCGGCGGCAGCGCGAGCTACGAGCCCAACTTCGGGCATGACGAGAGAAGAGCTGGTTCGTCCAGAGCGTGGCGGCGGGGATCTCTGCAATCGTTCGCAGCACATGCAACTCCCTTCCGCCCATCAGTAATAGTCGACACAAGATGGTGAAGAATTCTATGGCAGTTAAACCCCTTTCCCTAGCGATCTCGACGTTCAAGGGCGGTGCCGGCAAGTCAACCCTGAACGTCAATCTCGCAGCCGAGTTCGCGCAGCAGGGACATCGAACGCTCCTGATTGATTGCGACGAGCAGGAGTCATCGACGCGCTGGTACAATGTCTCAATGAAGCGCGGGCTGCTCCCGACGGACGGCACGTTGCTGCATCTGCGAGTCGCACCTGGCGACAGGTTTCGCGACCGCCTGGCCGATGCACCTGAAGCGGATATCCGTATCTATGACGTCGGCGGCTACGTGCATCAACGGGCTATCGAGGTCTATCACGAGTGCGATGCCGTCCTCATTCCGATCATCCCCGAGCCGACCGCTGCCACGTCTGCAATCAAGGTGGCGACGATCCTGAAGGAAATATCCAAAAAGCGCGCTGCAGGGCCGATCCCCTATGCGGCCATCTGGAATTACGTCGACATGATCGCGCTCAAGCACAACAGGTCACTTCCCGAGGTTCATGCGATCCTGACGAGCGGCCGGATTCCAATGGTGGAGACGGTCATCCGGAAAAGCAACCATTTCAGCGATGTCGGAGCCGGTTTCGGCTCGCTCTATTCCAAGCTGGCAAGTATCGAGAACAGTTCCTCGCTCACCCCATCGGCAAAGCGGCGAGCATCCGAGAGCGTGCTCGACGCGATTGATCTCGTGAAGAAGATCAACAACGAATTCATCGGCCTACTGCAGGCGGAAGCGGCCTAACGCATGTCGAGAGAACGGACGCCCGCCGGCAATATTCTTGCCCTTGCCCGGTCCAGGGAGGACCAGGCGAAGGAGGTGGAAGAGAGTGCCACGTCCTACATGCCGACGGACATCGATCTTGAGACGTTGATGCCGGATGAGGCTCCCGAGGCACAAGACGACAGAGCCATCGCGAGCGTTGAGCCCCAGCAACTGGGGATTCCAGCCAAGAACCGCCGCCACGGACGATTGCCGTCACAAGGTACCTCGACGGGCACTGAAACAAAGCGGAAGCGTATCTCTCTCTACCTCGATGACGACGTGCTGACCAAGATATTCCGTGTGTCGTTGGAACAGCATGAACAGCTCTCCTCGGCGACCCACCGGCTGATCGTCGAGGCGCTGAAGGCAAGGGGATTGTGATCAGATGCGCGAGCCAGCTGTGATGTTCCGCCTCCCGGCCCACATTTTAAGCAATCTCGAAGCCCTTGCCCGCAGGCTGGATGTCTCGGTCAACATCGTCGCCAAGCTGATCGTTACTAGAGAGGTCATGCAGATCCCCGCGATGCTCAAGGAACATGATCGCCAACTGGCAAACATCCACCAGTTCCTGCGAGAAATTGCCTTTCGAAATGAGGAGTTCCTCACCGAAGAAAGCGTGGATGCTCCAACCGCCAGAGCGATCGTGCAGCAACTCGAGGACGTGATGGACGCGCTCGACGCTATCAGAGACGCCGCCTATGTCCGGCCCTCCACCTATATCACGGACTTGATCAGGAACCATGATGAACGACATGTCCAAAAGTCGCTTCGCGTCTAGGTCCGAAGGCCGCCGGCTGCCGAGCTACTTCGAGCTTATCGAAGACGAGCTCCGGCGCCGAGGCGGAGGCGGCGGTGCGGCTAGAACACGTCCACCGTTGGCAAAGGCTGGATTTCCCAAGGGCAAACATCCCGGCGCTGCCTCGGCTTTCAGTCGTGCTTCTGGCAACGATGCGGTTGTCGTTAAAGTCCTGTCTTATGGGGCGGGCGCGGCGTCAGCGCGCAACGTGCTCGCCTATCAGAGCAAGGAAGAGAAAGCGCAAGACCAGGATGGCCGTGAGGTTACTGATCTGCGAGAGGCTGTCCGCTCCTGGGAGCGCGAGTTTGACAACCGAAAAGGCAGTCAGGATATTCTTCGCCTGACCTACGAACTGGAGAATGCCAATCGCGACGATATCGCTCGTGCTCTTGCTTCTCTGGCAAAAGATGGTTTCCGCCTGCATGGCGACACAGATCGAACCTACGCGTTCAGTGTCAGCGAAGGCGTGAAGGGAAGAACTCGTCTGCAGTTTGCGCTCATCATCGCTCACGAAAAGAAAGACAGGTCGGATCGAAGCAGCGCGAACCGGGTACCTGCGGACATAGAGAATGTTCGGGCGATTGACGATCGACTGGACACGGCTCTGCGTAACGCCAGGATCACTCCGGTTTCGCGCTATCCGGCGGAGTTTTCCTCCGGACCCAAAGGCCTGACGGCAACCTTGCATGCGATGCAACGGGCAGGAGCGGAGGTCACGATTTCCACAAAGGCACGCATCGAGGAGCGGCTTGGCAGGAGTGGCCGTTATGAACTCGGCGAGGCGCGGCGCGAAGTCACGACCAGGGACCACAAGGAACTGACCGCGGAAGGCAGAACGGTTGGGGTCCTCATGCAAACCCGCCAACCGCGGGATTTTATGCACCTCTTGCTCTCAGGACCAGCCAATGTGGATCGTGACCAGTTCATCCTCGCTGGCCGAGATTTCCTGCGGGATCAGTTCGCGGGGCATCGTTTTGCCTATGCTGTCCACAATCGTCACGACCGTGAAAAGCACCCGCACCTGCATGTGATCGTCGCACTGCGCAATGCCAGTGGGAGGACGCTCAGCCCCAACATCCGCGACTTCACTGAATGGCGCGTTCGCTTTGCCGAAAAGGCGCGAGAGCGTGGTATCCCGATCGATCGTCAGAAGCGCATCGAGCGCGCCGGACCACCGCCGGTGAAACGATGGGAATGGGAGATGTTCCGGCGGATGGGCGCAACGGCGCCTGGCAACGTCGTTGATAAGGTCTTGGCAAGAATGCGTGACACTCCGACCGCACCAAAGCGCCAGGATGCTCGGATGCGGCTCAAGAGGGGTCAACGGTCCGTCGGACATGTCATCGAGATGTTGGAGAAAGTCGCAAGAGATCGATCGGCCCCCAGCACCGCGCGCGATCTTAGTCACGATCTGTCCGTAGGGCTTCGTCGCGAATACCAACGGCTTGAAACGGCGATTCGCGAGGGTCGCGATCCCACAGGAGAGAAAGGCGAAGAGCATATGCTGCGATCCGCCCCCATCAGTTCCGCGCAGGCAAGAGCGGCGAAGGAAACACTGGCGAATGCAGCTTTGAGCGTTGCCACCAAGATCGCCAATCCATCTGATCGGTTGATTTTTGAGCAAGCGGCAAGGATCATCGGCAAGGTGGTAGGGCTGCAACTCGATTCCCGCGTCGCGAAAAATCGGGATCGGGCGGAGATTGGCAAGGATAAGCGCACGTCGGACAGCCTTGCGACGAAGTCGGCGACCGGGCGCGACCACGTTGCGGAGCAGGGCGTCGGTAACAAGAGTTCGAGCAACCGTGCTGTTGATCAGTTGCGTATAGCCCGTTCGAACGCCGAGCATGATATCCCTGAGAAAGGTCGGCCAGACCACCAAAGAAACCAACAGCGCGATCGCGAGATACCGAAATCGATTAAGCTGCGCCCGCCGGAGGAAAAAGACCGGGACCACGGTCGGTAATGGAAAGAGGTGGAACGGAACCGCCTACTCCAGATCCAAGACATGCTTGATCATCGTCTTAAGCCAACCCACCGTCGCTGGCCGGCTGATGTTCGACGCCGCGCGGGCGCTTAGTCCCGGATAAAATATTTCCGTGAGACCCGACGGGTGAGCGTTGACTCGCAGGGCTTCTGCCTTCCGAACCACGACCGTCCTGTTAAGATCAGCTCCGTAGCCGTCCGTCAGTCTCCCTATCAGGTCGTTTTCATCTCTGTGCGAACCCTGGCGCGGTCTCAGGGCGGACATACAGGCTGTGTGTATCCAGAAATCGGGTGGGGCGCCCGATACCTTCAGTAGATCGTCGAGCAGCCGTGTCAGCGTCGCGCTATCGATACGGACACGCGACTCATATAACGCAGGTGGATGATGTGAAATAAATCCGAAACGAACATCGAGGTTACGAATATCTTGTAGCATCGCGACGAAATCAGCATCGATGTCGCCGAGTGTCTGGTCTTCGAATTGTGGCCTGTGCCTCAAGAGGATGTCGTCACGCTCAAAAATGACCAAGCCAGTTGAACCCACTCGCCTGCGGATGCAATGCACATCGAATACGTTAGAATCCATAGCTGCTCTCAAAGTTGACATAGCTTCCCCTGTGCGCTTCAAATTGCGGTGTGTGTCCGTTCAGAATGAGCGCTGAGCTTCTGCCTCCAGTGGTCGCGCGGCGCTGGAATTTGCTATGTGGTGATACGATGCTTGTCGCCGTTGAGTTTGGGGAGGCAAATCATGGCGAAAATGAAACTGCGCTTCTACTCGGTCGTTAGCCTGATCCTTCGGCCCCATGTCTGTCAGTTGATACTCTTGATCAAATAGGCAACGAGGACTTCGTGTCTCGAGACCAGTTCGTGCGGCTCGCCCTGATCTACTGTATGCTCTTACACGCCAGACCGTCGGCAACCGGTGGCGGTTTCCGACGTTAGCCCGTGCGCATCGGTATGGTGGGGAGAAGATTATTTGCGCTTAAAAAGGAGCCGCGCGTGTCCGGCTTATTGCCGGAGATGGACCAATTGGAGATTACCAAGCGAACGCGCATCTGCGAGTTGCTCGGCATCTTTACGCGCGTGGGCATCTCGAACAACGATCACTTCCGCTCTGGAGAGTTGAGCGGCTACACCGGCATGCTGGAACGCAGGGTTGCCCGCGTCGTTCAACCACCGGATGCTCCCTTGGCGCGACGTTTGTCAGCCCGCCTCGATGAGGCGCGGTCAAAGATCAGCCGATGTAAATGTTGCTATAAGCGTTATGAACTTCGAGCGCATTTTTTTGGGCGCAACCATGAAAGCATCGACCAGGCGCTGGCCTTCGTTCGTAGCCACAAACTCCTCGCGGGCCCGAGCCTTTTCGGTAAGCTCGCGATATTGTGTTCGCGATCGTTCTGAGAGCTCCTCGAAGAAGAACGCGATAGGAACGTCAAGAACATGAGCGATTTCGTATATTGCTGCTGCGCTTACGCGGTTAGCGCCTCGCTCGTATTTCTGTACCTGCTGAAACGAAACGCCTATGGCGGCTCCGAGCGCTGTCTGCGAGATATGGAGTTGCAGGCGACGCTTCTTAATGCGCTTGCCGACGGCGACGTCGATTAAATTATCGCCGCTCGTCTCATCGCTGACGCTGTCTTGGTTTGATGCTTTCCGGTAGGTGGTCTTCTGCATCTTGATCGTGCTCCCGCAAGCCAGCGCGGGCTGGCAACCAGAAGCCGGGGAATTCGAAACCGCCGACAGGGCGGCCTCATGGTCTTCGGTGCGAGCACCTCTTTTATACACCACAAGTTCCCCGACCAATGAGGTCGCGAAAGTCATACACTCATCAAAATGAGCAACTGTCGGAATGGGGTTTCGACGCCCCAAGGCACGAGATCGCCTAGGTTGCATTATATCTGTCGTATTTTGTTTGCAAAGAGCTTTAAGACGGTGTCTTAACATTTTTGATCGACGAACGAGCCTGACGCATCAGCTATCGGTGGTCATCGACGACCTGGTCTCAAGTTCAACCATACGCAACAGATAGCGTACGAAGATCAGTTCGTCGCTAGGAGGAAATCGAAGGCAGATTTCCTCAATGATAAGCAGTAACTTGGAAACTTCCTCATGAGCCGTTTGCATGGCGAAGAGGTGGGCCTCCGCCGGATCCAGCGCAGACTTCTTGCGGCGAGGCACCGGCCTCGCTCCGATTACGCTGCCGCCGGCGGTTCGATCCGCCTCGCCGTAATCGACGGACCCCACTCAAGCAATGACCTGCTTATATTGTGTCTGTGCCGGTGCTGAAAAAGCAAGTTCATGGAAAGGGCGGATGATACAGCCTCAATCCTGTCCCCGTTTGACAATGCGAGAGAGCATAGCTTCCGCACCGGGTAACCTCTTCGACGCATCATTCTAATAATCGGGTGATAAGTGAGAAAGATGACTGTCTCTGCCCCAAGCTCCACGAGACACTCAAGTACTCCGGTCATCAAAAGGTCGGAGGCGCGATAGCCGTGGATATCTGGAACATCAACTGCAACGGCGCAACGGCTCCATTCGTAGATCGATTTGCCCGCAGGTGTGGCGACACCCGATCGTTGGCAGAAGTCTCGTGTGAGATGGGGGAGTGTTGTGGGGAGTAGTCTCGAATAGCCAAGGACCTCTCCATTGTTGACCAAAATTGCGTGAATGGTCTGAGAGGTATCGAACTCGTCGCGCTCCCTGTGGTCCGGGCGCCGAAGCTCTTCCCAACCTATATCGGCCACGAAACGCTGGTGTCGGAACGACCACACCAACTCCATGAGCGCAGGGTCATCAGCTTCACGAATTATCTTCAGCATTTGCGTCGTTCTCCACGAGTATTGGAAAATGATGCAACCTGGGATATGGAAAATCTATTCGTAAAATGTCGTATTTTTTTACCTCTGAAGACCTCGGCGAAACGCTTCGGCGACGAGCTGGGCTCTGTTATGAACCCCCAACTTCAGCTGCAGGTTACGGATGTGTGCCTGGACCGTCCGCGGAGATCGACCTGTAATTTGCGCTATTTCTCGATCTGTCTTTCCCTCTGAGCACCAGGTTAGACAGAGACTTTCGGTCTTGGTGACATAAGGTTCTGCCTCCAGAGAGTCGTCGGAGCCCCGGGCGTCAAGAAGATGTCCGTGTGCGCGCGTTGCAACAATCTCTAGCAACGCAATTTCCGCGGACGTCAGTTTGATGCGGCGTCCCCCTAGCGAAAAGATCCCCGCCATTCCGCTTCTCGAAAATAGGGGGATGGTTAGACCATCGATGAGACCGTAATCTTTGGCCTCGTCCATGACTCGCCGCGCTTTGGCTGGAAGTGTGTGCGTCTGCAGCGATTGTGACCACAACACGGAGCGACCCGTGCGGCGTAGGACTCTGACAACAGGATCGATATGGAAATAATTAAGCTTCAGATAACGCGCGAACCACCCCGGCGGCCAATGATCCCAGATAAAGTACGGATCGAGCCGCTCATGTGGCAGGGGCACAAATGCCGCCGCAAAGAAGTCGATTCCAAGCCGGCCCGTCACGCCAAGCAGAGCGTTCATGAGACGCCCCTGGTCCGGCTGGCCCTCACAGGCCTCCAGAAATTCGCCTAACACGCTTAAAGTGAACATGTCCATAGAGTCATCGCCTTTGGCTGCGTCACATCGCCCCTTAGCTAACACTACTCAGAGTTTATAGTCGGCGCGTATTCTGCGCAGGCGTATTTTGGTACACAAATGCGTGAAATGAGCAGCTGATATTATTGTAACCGCTCCAAGCAAATTGCCCTGACAATCGTTTGCAAAAGCGTCACGTGATGGACCACCCAAGCTAGTTCCTCTTCGGATATTGCATACTTCGCGGAGTATCGCGCTTCTACATAGGCTCGATCGATATTGTTGAAACAGCGTCGACTAAATTTTGTATCCCGAGGCCATGCGGTTACCAGGCGCTGATCAACTCGCTCGGCGTGAGACCGTAAAACGGAAAGTCGATGCGACTTGGGGCTGTACAGCGTGACGACCTGAAGGACACAATGGTATAGCCGTTCAGTCACTTGGTGGAGATCGAATGCCGCCTCTTTATGATACCCGCGCATGATCGCTTCTTTTGCTAACTCGAAGCGATGAAGCGCACCGGGATACCACTGATCGAAGTTGCGTTGAGCTTCTTCCCTGGCCTCGTCGGCGGTGAGCTGACGCGGTGAAACAAGAGGATGGCCTGGGACCTCATAAAGTGAGATGCCATCACGCGCGATATCAATGAAGAATGGTCGGCCCCGTGCGAGCTGGTCGTTTAGTTCATGTAGACTGTGTACGATGAAGTTGACCGGAGTTTCCAGCTGCCTCGTAATCGTCAATTCACGAACGAACCGCTCGGACGCGGTTTCCCAATAGCCTGACGTTTCCGCGACTGCGTGGGAATTGACGACGACGAGCAAATCATAATCCGAGCGATATCCGCTCTTGCGGTCCTCAACCCAACCGCCCCGGGCGTATGAGCCGAACAGAATGATCTTCAAAATTTTTGCGTTCTTGAATTCGTCCTTCAACTTCGAGCGACGGGCCTCTTCGAATTCCTCGAAGAGAATTCGTGCCACTTCGGCCAGTTCCTCCTGCTTGCGCTGAGGCAGATGATCAATTCCTTCCATCGGTCCTTCCCGTCGCCGCCTGCGTATTTCTTGCCGACCACTCTGGCACATAAGCCTTTTGGAAGTCGACGTGACGCTGTGCTCAACTTTCGTACAATCCACACGAGTAGCTACTAGATCAAGCGGAATATCCACATTATGGATGCTCTGCACAGTAAATTTCGGATCTGGCATGGCTCCTAAAGAAATACCCTTCATCGTCCTGCATGGGACACCGGCTGAACGAGGACGCCAGCATGGTGCGGCGTTGCGCGCGTGCATTTTAACGTCGCTGACCTCGTTGCGGAATTCCTTCAGCGACAAGCAATGGGATTCGGGTCGCACCCGTTCGGCCGCTTGCCTTCAAAAACTTGAGGCACTGGCGCCCTCCATCGTCGCCGAGCTTCGCGGCATTGCAGACGCTACAAATCTACACGTACACGATGTTTTGCTGCTTTCCGCCTTCGAATTCCTTGGCGGGCATACGCGTGGCTGTACATCGGCAGCCCTGTCGCGTCCGGCGGGAGCTGTGGTCGCGCAAAACTGGGACGCTCCAGCAAGCACAGATCAACATCTTGTCGTCTTTGTCCACGAGGGAGCAGACGAGCGGTTCATATGTATTGCGTCTGCCGGCACCCTCGGCTGGGTTGGCATGAATGGTCATGGTCTGGCTTTCGTGAACAACGATCTCATCCTGGATGAGGCGGAAAATGGCCTGCCGAGCTTGGTCATCCGTAGGCTCATGCTCGCAGAACGCAATGTCGATGCTGCAAACTCCGTTTTGCGATCCCACAAACATCTATCAGGAAGATGCTTCACGCTTGGAGATGCGCAGGGGCGGCTGCGTCTTGTAGAGGTCGGACCTTCCTCGGGGGTCACTGATCGAGCGCTACGGTTTGCTGTGCATACGAATCACCCGATTTTTGCCAAGCCTGCAATGTGGGAAGACATCGAAGCAGTGGCACGTGTTTACCCATCCAGCCGCTCCCGGCTGCGTGCCGCCCGAGCGCATTCCTTGAACAGCGTGGACGACATACACTCCCTATTGTGTGACCGCTCCGACGCGCCAGACGCGATTTCAAAGTCACCCTCACGCCGCGAGCCAACGGGAACAGCTTTTTCAGTCATCTTCGATTGCGGACGTCGGGAGGCTCTGATTGCCACAGGTCGTCCCGACTTGTCGTCATACCGGCGGATTTCACTCCTCCAACATGCCAGTGTCTAGTCCCGGTCAAGGTGTGCGGAAGTCTTGCAGACCATTGTCGCGCGCGAACTGGGAGAAATGAGCAGCAAGTTCTTCGGCTCGTGCTTCGCATTCTTCAGGTCGATAGGATTGGAGATCATAACCCAGCACGTCGCGCAGGACGCCGGCGGACGTGTCGGTGAACCGCACCGTCCCATCATCATCGACGCTCTCGATGCCATCGAACCGCTGGCTCTCCCTGTTCACCGAAATCGCCTGGTCGAGTGACAGCTTGGCAGGAAGATCCACCAGCAACCCGTGTTGGGAGACTCTGACGGGATAACCACCCACGAGGCCGATCGGGCCTGGTGCGTGGACGACGTCACCGGTACCTCGCGCTATCGCCAGCAGCATGGCCGTCGCAGACGACGCCGTCACAGATTGACCAGCAAGACCCTTGACGCGCCGGAACCGACCGGCCACCAGCGAGAACAGTTTCGCATGATCAACGTCTTGGTGCGGGACTTCCAGACCATTGGCATAGATCGTCAGATGATAGGGCGCGCCGTCCGTTCCGCCGGTGCTGGGCATTCTGTAGCTGACATAATGGTGGGCGAAGAAGCGGACATCTATGGACGAAGGGGGCATCGATAGCATGTGAGCGGCTGCAAGTCGGACGCCCGGCACGGCGTTGGCGATGTTCCCTATTCCCACAGCCGGCGCCAGTCCCTCCGCAGCAAGCGAGGCATTCACGACATCGGGATAGGACGCGTTGACAACGACGGCAGGTGAGTTGGCGAGCCGCACGGCCTTCATGAGACGCCGAATAAGAACTTGATGCATAGGCGTCCAGATGCCGCCGCGCGCCTCGTCTATACGCTTGAAGGCGTCGCCCGGAAGTTTTGTTATAACCCACCAGCTGTGAAGCGTGGTGGCATTGAAGATGATGTCAGGGGCTATTTGCGTCAGCCTTTCTGCCGTCGCCTCCACGTTCATCAAATTCATCGGGACAATTTCAACTGCCGGGCAAAACCCGAGGTTCATGGCGGTGTAGCGCGCCAGGTTGACCCGATGAAGCACCATCTCGGAATTGCGACCTGCTACGATGACGTCGAGATCCATGCCGCTCTGCAGCAGGAAATCAAGAACGTCGCCACCGAGCACGCCATGGCCGATGATCAAGATTCTTTTCGCACGCGTGGGTTTTTTCATAACTATCTCCTCACTCGTAAAAAGTCTAACAACCGCACGAGCAATTGCTGATTGCATCATGCATGAAGGCGTTGTAGATTGCAATCGAAACGTGTTTAAGAATTTGGGTGCTAGTTGGAGTAGAGAAGGTGCCGACTGACCAGCCCGTGCTTTCCATCGATTTGAGAGCGGTTCAGGAGAACTATCGAACAGTGGAAAAGATGGTCGGCAGATCCGTCTCGGTCAGCGCCGTCGTCAAGAGCGATGCGTATGGACTTGGTTCAACCCAACTCTCAGCGGCGTTGCATGAGGCTGGCTGCACAAGCTTCTTCGTAGCCGATGTTCACGAAGCGCAATGTGTACGTAGAATGCTGGATGACGCCGATATTATCGTCCTGTCAGGCATTAGCTCAGGTGAGCGCGACGTCTATCGCAGCGGTAAATTCACTGCCGTCTGTCATTCGCTTGCGCAGGTCGCGATCGCTGCTGCTGCTCGCATCCCCTTCGCTCTGAATCTTGACACTGGTTTCGGCCGGCTTGGCCTGCGTCTCGGCGAGGCACAGTCGCTGGCGCACTCAGCACCGGCAACGCCTGTCCTGATGATGAGTCATCTTGCGTGTGCCGATGAACCGTCAAACCCACAGAACGTCCTGCAGCTCAACCGCTTCGTCACATTGACTTCAATCCTCGGCTTAACGGCACCGCGCAGCCTGGCTGCATCATCCGGCTTATCGCTTGAAGCATCCTACCGCTTCGATCGGGTGCGCGTCGGATCCGCGCTCTACGGCCTCCACAACCCTGCCCTCGGTCCCAACCCGTTTCTACCCGTAGTCCGTCTTAGCGCCCGTCTTCTCGCCGTAATCCAGGTCCCACGCGGAGAGGGGATCGGCTATATGGGAACGTTTCGAACAGACCGCAGAACCCGCCTTGGAGTCGTCGGAATTGGCTATAAGCACGGGTTGGCGTGGTCGGCTCATAACCGGTTTTGCGCCGAGTTGGGCGGCTATGCTGTACCCCTCGTGGGACGCATCTCGATGGAACATTGCGCAATCGACCTTACGGAGCTTCCGGCTTCGCTCCTGCGTGCCGGCGCCCGGGTCGATTTCATCAGCTCAACCCATCATGCCGAAGAGATCGCGCATGCCGCGGGGACGGTCGCCCAAGAGATTCTTGTTCGGGCAGGGGCATCCTGTCGGCGCAGTTACATCGGTACGAAGGGTTCGCTCCAATGAACCGTCGACGATCAGCGCAGGCGCAGGTCCTGCTTGCGGCAACGTTTTTCAGCACGGCCGGCGTGTTCGTTGGATTGATCAAAACCGATCTGTGGTCGATCATCTTTTGGCGCAGCCTGTTTTCTCTCGCTTTTACGAGCGCGCTGATGATCCTAGCGCCGACGAGACATTTGACCAAGCCGGATCGTTCCAGTCTTCTTGCCGTTTTTTTCTCAGCAAGCGGTATGCTCGTCTTCGTAGCTGCGCTTAGACTCACATCGGTTGCGAACGTCGCTGTCATCTACGGAACTCTGCCTCTCATGACAGCGATGATCGCCTGGTTGATCGTCGGAGAACGAATTTCGCGCTCAACAGCGTTTTTGTGCTTGCAGGCGGCGTTTGGAGCTCTGGTTATATTTTGGGGCTCAACCTCTTCAGGGTTAGGGCTCGCTGGTGACGGCCTGGCTCTGTCGATGACCGTCCTCATGGCGCTGATGACGATAGCGATGCGAAATGCCCGGTCCTCGGCGTTAGTGATCGTCGCCTCATCAAATGGCCTCGCTGCCCTAGTCGGTGCCGTTTGTTCGCCATCGCTGGCAGTCGACATCGGCGAACTCGGCATGCTTGCCGGCTTTGCCCTGGTGCAGATGACGCTCGGACTTCTCTGCTATACGGCAGGCTCGCGGCTGCTGCCGCCAGCCGAGACCGCTCTTCTGACCCTCGCCGAGATGCCAATGTCGGCTTTTTGGGTCTGGGCTGCGTTCGGCGACAGCCCCCCGCCGCTGACTCTTGTCGGAGCAGCGGTCATTCTGACGGCCGTTATAATAAAATTGAATGCACCAGAAACACGACGATCTTCCAACGAGGTTGAAGTCAATGGCGATACCCCCGGCCGCTGAACACGCGTCTGTCAGAGAGCTTGCGCGGTTCTACCGGGGATTCATTATCGATATCTTCGGCGTCCTGCATGACGGGGTCGTGCTTAACCCAGCCGTTCTGACGACACTGACGGCGCTGCGCGCGCAGGGCGCGCGGGTCTGCCTTCTATCGAACTCGCCGAGACGGGCGGCAAGCATCACCTTGCGTCTCTCCGACATGGGCCTCTATCAAAATCTTTACGATGGCTTGGTCTCGTCTGGTGAGCTTGTTTATGCAGCTATGTCGGGAGCGGTGCATCTCGATGGCATGCCAGCCGGTGGGCGATATCTACATGCTGGGCCGCCGGAGCTTTGCGGGCTGCTTGAGGGCTTGCCGCATCAACCGGCCAGCTCGCCGGCCGAGGCCGATTTCATCCTGGCGACCGGGGACGTCGCGCACGATGCGGCCTGGATTTCGATTGCGTTGGCGCGCAACTTGCCGATGATCTGCGCCAACCCCGATCTCGACGTCATCATTGCCGGACGCCGCGTTGCTTGCGCAGGCTCCCTCGCCAGGCGCTACGAAGGGCAGGGCGGTCACGTCCACCGCGTCGGCAAGCCGGGTGTGGAAGCCTTCGTTGCTGCGCTACAGGTTCTGGACCTGCCGCGAGCACAGGTCATCATGATCGGCGATAGCCTGGCGACAGACATCGCGGGCGCCAACAGCGCCGGTTTGGCATCCGCCCTGGTGCTATCGGGGGTCCATCGAGATCAAATCGACCTCCACCGATCGGCAGCGAGGAATGAGCTGCATGACCTCTTCGAAGCTCACGCCGCTGCACCGGATTACCTCCTAGAGCAGTTTTCCTGGGATCAGGGATTCCAACCCATCGCTTAGCGGGTTGAGTTGCGTTTCGATGTCACGAACTTCCTTGGTGAGAAGTGAGACCAGCTCGGGCAAGCGCCCCGGCGTCAGTCGAGCGCTTGTCAGGTTGAGAGCAATCGACGCGATGGCGTCGCGCCCCGGCGGCAAGATCGGAACGGCGACCGATGAGATTCCTGCAACAAGCTCTCCTTCATCCAGGGCGTATCCATTTGCGCGGATCTGTTCCAATGTTTCCCTAATCTTGCGCGCCGTAAAGCCGCCGAATTTCTTATAGAGTGGTGTGTTGGCGCTGATGACAACGTCTATTTCCGCAGCAGGTAGATAAGCCAAAATCGCTTGGCTGGCCGGTCCAATGCCCATCGGGATCTGACCGCCGACATGTCCGGTCAGGCTGTCAATCACATAGCTGCCCTGCTGGCGGTCTACACAAACCGTTGTGAGGCCAGCGCGTGCCATCAGGAAGACGGAATCGCTCGTCGTAGCGGCCAGTCGCAACAAGGCTGGCCGAGCCAGCTGTCGAAGCCCGGTACCGTCGGCAGCCTTGGCACCCAAGGCGAACAATGCGAGTCCCAACCGGTATTTCTTCGTCTCTTGCTCACGGTCAACAAGCCCATGGCGTTCAAGCGCAGTTACGATCCGGTGGACTGTGGGCTGCTTGAGCTCCAGCTCGTCACCGATCGCTGCCATCGATGTTCCACCTTGGCCAGCCTCGCCAAGGTATTTCAGGATGGCGACCGCTCTATCAAGAAGTTGTGTACCGGTTGCGGCGGTCTCGTCCTTCGCCATGCCTATCCCCTGGATTAATCGCCAGGAGACTCCTTATACATCTAGCCGCCGTTGTAAACGCCTAGCCAGGGCCACCAAGCGCTGCAAACAACGCCGAGGGATGCTGATGTATGCCCAAGCCGCTCACAGTACGGCTGATTGATAGCGCGGTCTCATCTTCGAGATTGAGGGACAGCCTTTCGAATTTGTGCTGTAGTTCGCTGGCAGTCAGGGGATTTTGCGGTTCGCCCCTTGGAAAGCGGATCTCAATCGACTGGACAATATTGCCGGCACTGATCGTCACGCGCGCTGGCGTTGAGGCGGGAAACGCGCTTGCATAGCCACTGCCACTGGAAAGCTTTATACGCTTGGCGAGCGTCGTCACTCTGGTATCCGCCAAGAATTTGTTGTCCATCGGAAGAAGAGCGCTTGCCCCGTGCACCAGCGCCAAGGCGACGCAGAAGGGGATGCTGTATTGCGCCGCTTCGGGGGATTGCGGTTCAGCTTGGTTAGGAAGACTTAGGGCGCGCTCGAATGTTTCGATTTCGAGGTGCTCGATTGCGTCGTGCGAGATGCCTGTGCTTTCTTGTAGGGCGAGAGCTCCATCGATTGCTGCATGCGCCCACCGGCAACAACTGTAGAGCTTGAAATAGGCGCCTTCGATGGCCCAGTTGCGGCCGAAATCATCAAGAAGGCGTTTGCGCGAATAAGCAGAAGGGTCATCCAGCGCATCAAGAGGGCCGCGATGTCCTGCCTTGGCAAGCGATATCGCCGCAACACCATTGGCGGTCGCCCAAGGGATGCCCTCCTTGACCGTGTGCCCATAAACCGTCCAGCCGGTGGCTGCTTGCGAGGTTGCCGTTTGTGCAGCGATAGCCATGCCGTGTGCAACAATCATCGGCGCCTGCCCCGTCAGCCATCCGACCGCCGCGGCGACGCCCGGCCCGCACCATAAACCGGTATCGGTGGTGCGCAGGGCGCTTATGTCGCGCGCTGCCGAGATTCGCACTGCAACTTCATATCCCAGTGCGATGGCGGTCAGGAGACTGTCAGCGCTGCAAGCGTGACGCTCGGCCGCAGCCAGGACGGCCGGTACGATTGCTGCGGCCGGATGGCCCGAGGCTTGCCGATGCCCGTCGTCGAGATCAAGCGCTGCAGCGTAGGTCGCATTGACGAAGGCTGCGCCGGCCGGCGTCAGCCTGCTTTTCGAAAACCACACCACTCTATCGCCACATCCGAATATCTCGCGAGCCGATCGTGCAGAGGCCTGACCAGCATCGGTTCCAGCACCTGCTGCGGCCACGCCCAATGTGTCGAGCAAGGTGCGCCTGACTGCCGAATGGGTTCGCTCCGGTGCCCGTCCAACGTCACTGCAGCATACCGCGAGGCCTGTGATGGCCGGGACAGTCTGTGACCCTGCACGCATACTCTCCCAGGTGGTATTGAACATTCAAACATCCCTCCATTGAACTTGAGCAATCGGATTCAAACCGTCATTGACATCCATAATGTGGATGTGTAGCGTGTCAATATCAAACTCGGGAGGGGTTGGAGAAATGCTCGATAAAGACCTAAGCAAGAGCAGAAGGTTGGCGGTCGCCCATGACGAGATCATCGGGATCACCGTCGACGAGATTTCGTACCAGGCGCGACTGGGAGAGACCGTCTTGACTACGTTGCGGATGGCGACCGGTCATGTACGCTGGTTTGAGTTTTCCCCGGAAAAACGAGCAGGTTTTTGTCTAATGAGCGCCTGCCAGGATTGCTGGCTGTGGCATCAGGATGGACGACGGCTGCGGGCCTGCACGACGCGTGCAGAAGACGGCATGACGCTTGTGACCCTTCCCCCGGAGCATTGCTGATGAGCACGACGGCAGTGATCATCGGAGCTGGCCCCGCCGGCATGGCAGCCGCCGAGATCTTGGTACATGCCGGCCTGCATCCCACTATCCTAGACGAGGGGGACCAGCCAGGCGGCCAGATTTTCCGAAAGCCTCAAGCCCAGCTTCAGCGGCCACTTGAGAAGCTCTATGGCTTCGATGCAGCGCGAGCCAGACGCGTTAACGCGACTTTTGCCAGTCTGCGCTCAAAGATCGACTACCGGCCTGGGACGCAGGTGTGGGCGGCCGGGAATGAAATCCTTCATCTCATTGATGACAGCGGCTCAAGCGTTCAGGCATGGACGCATCTGATCGTCGCGCCTGGGGCGATGGACAGGATTGCACCCGTCAGAGGTTGGACAGCAGCAGGCCTCTACAGTCTGGGCGGTGCTCAAATCGCCTTGAAAGCTGAGGCCGCCGTCATCGGCCGTCGTGTCATTTTCGCGGGTTCAGGCCCATTGCTCTATCTCGTCGCCTACCAATATGCCGAGGCCGGTGTCGATGTCGCAGCCGTCCTGGAAACGGGGCACCCGTTCGCACAGATCGCCAGATTGCCGGCGTTGCTTTCCGGCGGCCGCCTCTTCGCCAGGGGCCTGTTCTACATGGCTGCACTGCGAAAGCGAGGCATCCCGATCCTGACAGGCGTGAGGCTGCAGGAAGTCATTCGCGATTCTGACGACCGCGTTACCGCGCTGTCATTCCGGCATCGCGGCATGGAACAGGTCGAAAGCTGCGATGCCGTGGCGCTCGGTCACGGACTGAGGTCCGAAACGCAGCTTGCCGACCTCCTGGATATCGAATTCAGCTTCGACGCGGTCCAACGGCAGTGGCTGCCGAAAACCGATCAGGATGGACGCTCAACCGCTTCCAATATTTATTTAGCGGGTGACGGACTGTCCGTTCGCGGCAGCGAAATCGCCGAGGCCAGCGGCCGTCTCGCCGCTTCGGCATTGCTTCACGACATTGGCCTGCCCGCACCCTCGAAGGTTGAGCGGGATCGCCGTACAATGAGGAGCGCAGCCCGTTTCAGAGAAGCGCTCGAACACGCGTTCGCTTACCCCCACGAGGAGGTGGCAGCTCTTCCAGATGACGTCGTCGTTTGTCGCTGCGAAGGACTGTCAGCCGGAGCGATCCGCCAAACGGTCGAACGGTGCGGCGAAGCCGACATCAACAGAGTAAAGGCGTTTTGCCGGGTTGGAATGGGACGCTGCCAAGGTCGCCTGTGCGGCGCGGCGGCCGCGGAGATTGTAGCGGCTGCCTCGGGCACCACCATTGAATCGGTTGGACGAATGCGGGGTCAGGCGCCGATCAAGCCGATCCCGCTGGCCGAGCTCGTACGGAGCCGGCCATGAGCGCTACGTTCGACATCGCGATCATCGGCGGCGGTCTGGCCGGCTGCTCGACGGCATTGCACGCCCGTCTCAAAGGAGCCTCGGTCATCCTGTTCGAGCGTGGGCGCTGCGGCGGCCAGGCAAGCGGCGTGAATTATGGTGGTGTGCGTCAACAGGGCCGGCATCCGGCAGAACTCAGCTTGTCGCGGCGAAGCCGGACGATCTGGGGAAGCCTGCAGCAGTTGATCGGCACTGACTGCGAGTTCGCGGCCACTGGTCACCTCAAACTAGCTCGCACTGATGTCGATATGGAAGACCTCATCGCGCACCAGGCATTGCTTGGAGAACATGGAATTCACGCCGACATTCTGGAAGCTCGGGATCTCACCCGTCGTTTTCCTTACCTGTCCGGAAGGTACGCTGGAGGCTCCTACTGCGGCGAGGATGGCCAGGCCAATCCCCGGCTTGTCGCACCAGCTTTTGCCAAAGCGGCTCGGGCCCTGGGCGTCGTAATCAGAGAAAACTGCAAGATTGCCGTGGCCGAGCGAGCGGAAAGTGGTTTCGTCATACGACCGGCGGACGGTAGTCCTGCAATCTCCGTGCGCCGTCTCATTAATACCGCGGGCGCATGGGGCGCCGAGGTTGCCGCCATGTTCGGGGACCTTGTGAAGGAAACAGTGATGGCTCCTAACATGTGTGTCACTGAACCTATTCCACCGTTGATCGGACCGAACCTCGGGATCTGCGGTGGCAGCATCTACATTCGCCAGGCAGCCCACGGCAGCGTGATTTTCGGCGCTGGGCTCGGCGTCGCCGACGCACAGGCTCTGCGCGCGCGACCATTGGCAGAGGTCACCCTCGAAGCGGCTGCTGCTGCTGTCGAAATGGTCCCACATCTCAGAAACGTCCTACTGCTGCGCAGTTGGACGGGGATCGAGGGCCGAATGCCCGATGGCCTGCCAGTTCTCGGGGCAAGCCCCACTGTTGAAGGCCTTTTTCATGCCTTCGGATTTTCCGGTCACGGCTTTCAGCTTGGACCTGCGGTTGGCGCGGTGCTCGCCGAACTCAGTCTCGACGGTGACACGCGGACATCGATATCGGGTCTCGCGATGGATCGCTTCGCGCCCTTCGCGGTGCCTGCGCCTTGAAACTGACCATCACAACAAACACGAAAGGGAACAGATATGCATCGCATCAGACATCAACTGCTGGCCGGCATTCTCGCTTGGACGGCTGGCCTCGTGCCCGCAGTGACGAATGCAGCGGACCAGAAATATCATCTCGTCGAACCGAACACTCTCTCTGTTGCCATCACTGGTGACATGCCAGGCCTCGTCGCCCGCAACGGCAAGCTGACGGGGTACGACGGCGACATCCTTCAGGAGGCCGCAGAAAAGCTCGGGCTGACTATCAAACCGGTGCCAATGGAATGGTCAGGCGCTATCGCTGCTGTACAGACTGGCCGTGTCGATATCATCGGAGGCAACGTCGCCTGGACCAAGCAGCGTGCCGAGACGTTGTCGATGAGTGACCCGACAGGCTATTTTCAAAACGGGATTACATCAAAGCGGGAATCGGGCTGGCACACCCTTAAAGACCTGGAAAATCGAAAGGTCGGGTCGATGACCGGATTTTCTTTCCTTCCGGAGTTGCACAAAATTCCCGGCTTGGAGCTCTCCCTTTACGACAGCACGGACGCTGCACTGCGCGACCTCCTGGCCGGCCGGATCGATGCATTGGTGGGCGACCCGCCCGTCATCGACTACGCGATTTCGAAAAACCCGGATTGGGACCTCGTCAATCTCGCCTTCACAGACAACAGTCCCGACTTTCCGCTTCTCACCAATCTCGGCCGACAATACGTGTTTGGTCTCTCGAAAGAGAACGCCGATCTCTCCGCTGATCTAAGCGCACAGATCCGAGCGCTATGGACATCGTGTGAGGTGAAGAAAATCGGCGCACGTTACGGCAACACCAGCCAGGCCAACTTCACACCCGGCAGCGACAACTTTCGCGCCGGTGTCGATCGCCCTGCTGACTGGACGCCACCAACCTGCATGAAGTGACACCATAGCGGCCGGGCAACCGGCCGCCACCTCCATCGAGAGCGAGGCCGAAAATGTCAAACGATATTCTTCTTGAAGTCGAAAACCTGAGCAAATCCTTCGGAAGCCTCAAGGTCCTCGACAGCGTTTCCTTCAGCTTGCGCCGCGGGGAGCGTCTCGCCCTGATCGGCCCGAGCGGCTCGGGCAAGTCGACATGCCTACGTGCGATAAACTATCTCGAACCGCCCAGCGAAGGCGAGATCCGTCTCGACGGGAAAGTCATCGGCCGACGCAGTGACGGCAAACAGATGAGCGATCGTGAGATGGCACCGCAGCGTGCCGAATTTGGCATGGTCTTCCAGCATTTCCATCTGTGGCCGCATCTGACCGTCCGAGACAATGTCGCCCTGCAGCCGCGCAAAGTTCGTGGTCTGAACGATGCTGATGCGAACAAGCTTGCGCTGACGCTGCTCTCCAAGGTTCATCTCGCCCATAAAGCCGATGAAGCGCCTCAACGCCTGTCCGGAGGCCAGCAACAACGCGTGGCGATAGCGCGCGCGCTTGCCCAACAGCCGAAGGTCCTTCTTTTCGATGAGCCGACCTCTGCGCTCGATCCCGAACTAGTCGGTGAGGTCCTCAACGTCATCAAGGAGCTGGCGGCAGAGGGCCGGGCGATGGTCCTCGTAACCCACGAGATTGCATTCGCGCGCGAAGTGGCGGACCGCATCATCTTTATGGACGGCGGCAGGATCATCGAGGAAGGAGATGCGAACACAGTTCTCGATCATCCGACCTCTCCGCGCCTGAGACAATTCCTCGCCAGCTTGACGCTTGGGGAAAACGCTCATGGGTGAGACATTTCCAGCCCTGCTCAGTCAGGCTCTACTGGCTGGAGCTTTGGTGACCGTCAAGGTTGCTGCTGGCTCGTTAGCCATCGCGATGGCCCTTGGTCTGGCACTCGCAGCGATTCTTTTCCTGACGCGTAACCGGTTCGCGCACGGATTGATCCGGCTCTACGTCGAAGCGCTTCGTAACGTCCCGAGCCTGACGTTCCTGTTCCTCCTCTATTTCGGCTTGGCTGCGGTCGGCGTCAAATTGTCGTCGACGGCGGCGGCGCTCGCTGGCCTGGGGCTGATCGGCGGAGCCGTCTGTGTCGACATCTTTCGCTCAGGCTTCCGCTCTGTTCCCGACGGCCAGTGCGAAGCCGCTGCCTCTGTAGGTTTGTCTCCGGTGATGGCCTTTCGGTTGATCGTCCTGCCCCAGGGGCTGCGGCTGGCACTGCCATCGATCGGCAATTACGCGATATCCTTGATCAAGGACACATCACTGGTCGCCGCTATCGCCGCGCCCGAGGTGATGTTCAACGCCCGCCAACTCGTGAATGAGACATTCCAAACCGCCCTCATTTATGGCTGTGCGGCTGTCGTCTACCTCGTTTTGACGACCGCCGTGGCGCAGACGGTCCTGCTGGTCGAGAGATGCCTGGAGTTACGTTGATGTTTCTGGATACTATAGCCGACAATCTAACGGATTGGGGTCCAAGACTTCTAGCCGGACTACGGCTGACCCTCATTCTCACACTCGCCGGGTTTAGCGCGGCTTTTGTTCTTGGCCTGGCCGTCGAATACTTCCGATCTCGTCCCCATGGCCCTATCCGCATCATTGCCAACCTCTACATCACTGTAGCCCGCGGCGTGCCGATCCTTGTCATCCTGTATCTTTTGTATTTTGCTCTCCCGGGTGTCGGTATCATACTTCCGTCATTTGTCGGTGGTGCCACCGGACTGGCGCTTGTCTACGCTGCATATTTGGCGGAGGTGTTCAGGGCGGGGCTAGGTGCGATACCGCCGGGACACCGAGAAGCGGCCGTCGCGAGTGGCTTAACCCCGATCCAGACTTTCAGGCTCATACTCCTGCCGCAGGCCATCAAACACACCATCTCGCCGCTGCTTGTCAACCTGGTTTCGCTCTTGAAGGACAGTTCGATATGTGCCCTCATCGCGGTGCCCGAGCTAACGCTGGCGTCTCGGGAACTCATGGCGGAAAGCTTCTTGCCCCTGCATGTGTTCGCCCTCACGGCAGCGCTCTACTTCGCACTGGCGTGGCCGGCGTCTGTCCTCGCCCGGTATGTTGAAGAGCGCCTGCACGCGCCTGGCGAGCGACTTCCCGCAGCTGCAGCAAACTTCACGAGCAACAGCGCGCGTTCTGGCGTTTCGCAGGCTTAGAACTACATAACCCTGGAGTTTTCATGAAAAAACTTATCAATCATCCCGACAGCGTGGTCAGGGAAATGTTGGAGGGCACCGTTCTTCTCAGCGCCGCTGCCAGCCTTCTCAGTGATGAAAACGTTGTTGTCGAAGCCGACCTGCCGGCTCCCTCGCAACGCAAAGTCGCCGTGATCTCAGGCGGCGGGAGCGGGCATGAACCTGCCCATGCAGGCTATGTCGGCGCTGGAATGCTGACCGCAGCAATCGCTGGCGACGTCTTTACGTCTCCGAGCGCTGATGCCGTTCTTGCTGGTATTCGAGCGGCAAGTGGCCCCGCTGGTGCCCTGTTGATAATCAAGAGTTACACCGGGGATCGACTGAATTTCGGCCTGGCTGCCGAAATGGCCCGAGCGGAAGGATATCCTGTCGAGATCGTTGTCGTTGCGGACGATGTTGCGCTTCGGGAAACCGTTTCAGCAGATCGGCGCCGCGGCATCGCAGGTACTATTCTGGTGCATAAGATAGCGGGCGCAGCGGCCGCGAAGGGGCTGTCTCTTGAAGAGGTGGCGGCCATCGCCAGGGAGGCGGCTGCGTCTGTCGGAAGTATGGGTGTGTCCCTTGGTCCATGCACACTTCCATCTGTAGGCAGACCAAATTTCGAACTTGGCGTCGACGAAATCGAAATCGGTCTTGGTATCCATGGTGAGCACGGCATCCGCAAAATGCAGCTTGTTCCGGCCGATGATCTTGTAGAGATGATCCTCGACGCTCTCCTCGCAGATGGAAGGATGAAGAAAGGCGATCGCATCGCCCTCCTCGTCAACGGCCTCGGCGCAACTCCACCTCTTGAACTTGCGATCTTGGCGCGCTCGGCACTGCACCGTCTGTCACGTGAAGGCGTTGAGGTCGTTCGGGCCTGGGCCGGTACCTTTCTATCGGCGCTCGACATGCCGGGGTTCTCTCTGTCTGTTTTGCCGGTATCGTCAAATCACTTAGAGCTTCTCGACCAACCGACGACAGCACTCGCCTGGCCGGGCGGTGGCGTGATTGGCGGAAAAACATTAACGGCCAACCCTGCGCCCCACGCGGCGCCTGCAGAGGAAGACGCGGTCTCCATTGGCGAGAGTGGGGAGAAGTTGCGGCACCTCTTTGAGCGCGCAGCCAAGGCTCTCATTCTTGCAGAGGGCGAGCTAGCGCGTCTTGATGGTATCTCGGGAGACGGCGACCTCGGTGCCAGTATGCGGCGAGGCGCGGAAGTGCTTCTCTCGCTTCCTGAGGCCGCATTTGTCACGCCGGGTAACGCTCTCATAATGGCTGGAGATCGGATCAGGAGGGCGATTGCTGGAAGCTCTGGACCGTTCTACGCAACTGCATTCCTGCGAGCGGGACGCCGGCTATCCGAGCACCCGTCTCCCTCCGCCAGTGACATAGCCGCCGCGTTTTCGGATGCGGTTCAAGCGATCATGGACCTAGGTGGCGCAAAGCCGGGCGATCGTACGATGATTGATGCTTTGGAGCCAGCCGCCCGCGCGTTACACGATGCAATCGCCGGTGGGAAGCCGCCTGAGATCGCCTTGCGGGACGCAATCAATGCAGCGAGAAAGGGGACTGAGATGACGAGCTCGATGCATCCAAAACTAGGCCGAGCCAGCTACCTAGGCACGCGAGCGATTGGAAGCCCGGACGCCGGTGCGGCCGCCGTGACCGTGTGGCTCAGTGCTCTCGATCATGATGCTCGCCCAGAGTAAAGCCAGGCTGCGGGCACCGGCTCGCGGCCATAACCAAAACCACTTATTTTGGCGGCACTAATCGAAGATTAAACATGAGGTAGAAACGTCGCGATGTGAGCTCCTCGACTGCAGCGGTACACCAAGAAAAGGTTTCTGAATCGGCCGCTAGACCGATAGTGAGCTGACAGTCATGCTCCGCATCGCCGATTTTTTCTCGCACAACACGTTGGTGTGAGCTCCCCGGCCCGTACTGACGTTTGAAGCCGACAGCAACCTGCATAAGCCTACATGCTCCAGGAAGCGCCATATGTATCGTCGTGCGAGGGCTTGAAAATTCTCATCGAAAAATCCATCTCACGCGCGGATTATTTGCAGTGGGGATTGCCGATGACAACAACACAGAGACAGCCAGTACAGCATGCATTCGAAGCCGACGTCAGCCGACTGTTGCACATGATGGTGCATTCGGTCTACTCGGATAAAGATGTCTTTCTCAGAGAGCTGATTTCCAACGCAGCCGATGCTTGCGAAAAACTCCGTTATGAGGCGATCGCCCGGCCGGAACTCGCAGGCAGCGGATGGAACCCTCAGATTCTGGTGACGCTCGACGAAGAGGCGCCCCTCCTCGTCGTCGAGGACAACGGAATTGGCATGAGCCATGACGATCTGATCGACGCGCTCGGTACGATCGCTCGATCAGGCACAAGGGCTTTCATGGAGCGTATCGAGGCCGCAAAGGGCGGCGAGAGAGCTGAGCTGATCGGCCAGTTCGGCGTCGGCTTCTATTCATCCTTCATGGTCGCAGGCAAGGTCGACGTGATCTCCCGGCTGGCCGGAAGCGAGGATGCCTGGAAGTGGTCTTCAGATGGCAAGGGAAGCTACGACGTGGTGGCTATCGATCTCGCAGATGCTCCGACTAGAGGAACTCGCGTCGTCCTGCATCTTTTGGAGGACGCCAAGAAGTACACGACCAAGTGGGCCGTGGAAAAGATCATTCGCGATCAGTCCGGGCATGTGCCCGTGCCGATCAAGCTGATCGAGAAGCTCGGCGCCGAGCCGACTCAAATTACAGACGGCGCCGCACTCTGGACGAAGCCGAAGGGCGAGGTTTCGAAACAGGATTATGACGATTTCTATCATAATGTCTCCGGTCAGTACGACGAGCCATTGACCAACGTTCACTTTCACGCCGAGGGTCGCCACGAATACACGACGCTCGCGTTCATTCCTGGTTCTCAGCCCTTCGATCTGTTTGATCCGGACCGACAGGGTCGTATGAAGCTCTACGTTAAGCGCGTCTTCATCACCGACGACGCCGAATTGCTACCGCGCTATCTGAGATTCGTACGCGGTGTCGTCGATACGCCGGACCTGCCGCTGAACATCTCGCGCGAGATGATCCAGGAGAGCCCGGTTCTTTCGTCGATCCGTAAGGGTGTAGCCAGCCGTATACTTTCGGCGCTCGAAAAGATGGCGGAAGGGCAACCCGAAACCTTTACGAAATTCTGGGATCTGTTCGGCACGATCGTCAAGGAAGGCATCTACGAGGATTACGAACGCCGAGAACAGCTACTGAAACTGGCGCGATTCCGCACGACCGCGTCCAACGAAGCGATCCGGACCCTTGCCGAGTACGTTGGCGCGATGAAGGAAGGGCAGTCGGCAATCTATTATATAACCGGCTCCAGTATCGAACAACTCAACTCTTCTCCGCATCTCGAAGGTTTCCGCGCCAAAGGCATTGAAGTTCTTCTGCTCACGGACCAGGTCGACAGCTTCTGGCCGACCAATGCTCGTGACTTCGATGGAAAGCCGTTCAGATCAGTTAGGCAGGGTCAATCCGATCTAGATGCGATACCGAGTAATATGGATTCCGATGACAAGAAGCCTTCGATATCATCGGATGTGACCGCGTTCATCGAGTTCGCTCGTGGAGTGCTTGGCGAGGAAGTGGCCGACGTGCGTGTTTCTCAACGGCTAACCGAAAGTTCGGTTTGCTTGGTCGCGCCGGATGATGGGCTGGACCGACAGTTGGAAAAGATACTTCAGGGGGCCGGGCGGCTGCAGGCCGCGTCGAAACCGATTCTCGAGATAAACGCGCAGAGTGAACTTGTGCAGAATATTGCCTCAGTCGCTGATCACGCGTTCCGAGAGGACGCCGTTCGCCTCTTACTGGATGAGGCCCGAATTCTCGATGGTGACAAACCCGTAGATCCCCGCGCTTTCGCCGGTCGGCAGGCGCGTCTATTCAGCCGGGCAATCAGCCAGCGCTGATCATCGGGCGTGATTATAGAGGTGCCCCGCATCGACGAACAGCTAGAGCGGGACCTTGATGCGATACCAGCGTCCTCACATCGCCTTGGTGATGCACAATGACTGGCTGCTGCGCTCAGTAGTGGCGTCTTGAATAGAAAAACGAGAGCGTTGCACACCTATAGGGCAACGCTCTCGGAACTTAAGGGGCCCGTCGGGCGGTACAACGCTGGCACAGTGCTGAGGTTCTTGGCTCGCGAAAGCCTCTAGTAACTTGCGTTGTTGGGCCCTGAAATCAACTACTATCGATAACCGGTCATTATCGATGGTTAGGATGTCCCCGGGAAATTCGCAGGCATGACGGAAGTGAGTGACGATTTTGCTTCTGTTTAATTGCGTGTTAATTATACTTTCAATAAGTTGCCACGTCGGCCGCATCCGCGGAAGAACGCCAAAAATGGCGCCGCGACGGACAGCTCGTTGATCGTCGATAAGCTGCAGACGTCGAGGAGGAAGACTAGTCAGCAGTGATATCGTTTCGCGGGGTATAGAGCAAATTTCTTGAAGGAGTAGGCTCAAGGACGGGGCGAGAACGCAGCGCTGCGATGACGCGAACTCCCCGCAGTGACGCCAACCGCGTCCGGTTGGTTCGCCGATGCAGGCAAGGGCCGGGACAGATCGGCTGGAGCCGCGCTGGTTCGTCTGCTGTCGAGCCCATTCAGTCTGCCGCTTCGGACCGGTGGCAAGACACGCCGATCGTACCGAAGGCACGATCGCAAAAGCGTTTTAAGCCGATACGATAAATGCCAGCCTTCGAGAAGGTCGGGCAGACGGCCGACGATGTCCTCGCGCTCATCGCTAACGGCCCGACCTGTGGTTACGCCGATAAAGTCGAAGGCTGTGAAGATCGCTCGCCGGACGTTCGCTTCGCGCAGAGGCCGCCCAACGATTGTTGAAGATCGCGCCAAAATCCGATCGGCCTTGCTGATCCAGGAAAAAACCCTCGCTGTGGAGGATTACCGTCACATTCGCTGCAGCCTCAATCGGAGGAAATCGATGCGTCCGGTCATGCCCGCCGCGGGTAGAGATCCGGCCACGGTTTAACGTTGATATGCGCTAGCCGCTCGACGACGGAGGTGACGGGATGCTTATCCCCCTTCGTAAGCCTGTCGGAGGAGGGATTGCGCTCTCTCGAAATCCGCCATCGATTTGACCGTCACCTGCAGATCGCCGGTGCCGAAATGCCCGACGTTACGAACATCACGGGTGAAGCCCTCTTCCAGGTCCATTACTCCGGGGTTCAACTTGAGGAAAAGTGTCACCGTTCGCGCCTGCGGATAGATTTCCATGCACACGAAATTTTTCAGCCGCTTAAATGCGGTGTAGAGCTTGAGTTCCTTGACCTGAACGTCGTCCCCAAGGCCAATAAGGAACTGGTAGACCACGTCGTATATGTCGCGCAGATCCGACGGTGACTGAGAGAGCCGGTAGCTCATCCGTTGGCTCAGATAGGGGTCGTTATCCTGGCTAATCTCGGCAGGTTGATTCGCACCGCTAACAGGTTTCGGCTCCGTCGACATCTTAGTGGCACCAAGACGTGCTGTCTTGGGCGCGTGAACAAGTTCCATCATCAGGAGATTTTCACCGAAACGGCGATAACGAATGAGCTCGATGTTGCGTACGATCTGCTTAACGGCATGTTCGTCATATCGGGTGAAATCACCGGCGATGCAGAGCAACCGAGGCGCGGTCCAGTCCACTGTCTTCGCGGCCCCGGGCCCGAGGCGTTCCATCACAAGCCATTGGAACTCCTTTCGATGATCGAGCAGCCAGTCGAGGTAGAAGAGGCCCTGGTTGATTACATTCTCGTTTACTGAGCGCTTGTACTCGATAATGACTGGCGAGTTATCCTCATCTAGACCGAGCGTATCGATCCTACCGCCATGCACCGGACCAGTTGAATGCTCACTGGCCAGAAAGCGGATCCCGAGCAGCGCTTCCAGATTTGCCTCGAACAGGTTTTGAAGCGACTTCTCGACCTGCACGGCCGCTCCGGCGAGTTCTGTCACCTGGTGCCCATCGAAATGAAACAGCTTTATATCGCTCAATACTAACTCCGAATAGGCTCATAAATTGCATAGAAAGTTTTATTCGCCCGTTCGGCGTTGTCCAGATAAATTGCCAGAGCATATCGATCTGATAGGATCGGCCGCAAATCACATGGGGATAGCATAAGGTGACAACTCTTAAATTGTCGCAGCTGGAAAACCATCTCTGGCGGGCGGCAGACATTCTGCGCGGATCGATCGATTCCGGGGATTACAAGCACTACATTTTCGGTCTTCTGTTCTTCAAGCGCCTCTCCGATGTCTGGGAGCAAGAGTATGACGAGCGGCTGGCGCGCTATCACGATGCTGAGCTCGCCGCCGATCCGGATGAGCACCGTTTCGATATTCCAAAAGGTCATTTCTGGAAGGATGTGCGCAAGCATACAACCGACATCGGCACGCATCTGAACGCCGCCTTCCGCGCCATTGAAGACGCGAACATGAAGCTGCGCGGCGTCTTCCAGGATGTCGATTTCAACAACAAGGAGCGTTTTCCGGATGCTATGCTGGAAAAGCTGCTGCAGCATTTCGAAACCTACCGCCTGAGAAACTCCGATGTCGAGCCGGATGTTCTGGGCCAGGCCTATGAATATCTGATTGCGCAGTTTGCCGATGATGCCGGCAAGAAGGGGGGCGAGTTCTATACTCCAAAGATGGTCGTTCGGCTGATCGTCGAATGCCTGAAGCCGGAAGAAGGCATGTCCATCTATGACCCCACCTGCGGCTCGGGCGGCATGCTTCTGGAGGCGGTGCATCATCTGGAACGGCAGGGAAAGAACCCCAGAAGCCTGTCGCTGTTCGGCCAGGAGCGAAACCTCAACACCTGGGCCATCTGCCAGATGAACCTGTTCCTGCATGATATCGACGACGCTGCTGTGGCGCGCGGCGATACGCTGCTGGAGCCGAAACATCTGACGGGCGATAGCGTTAAGGCCATCCGCACCTTCGACCGCGTGCTGGCCAACCCGCCCTTTTCGCTGAAAAGCTGGGGCCATGATGTCTGGTCGAAGGGCGATGCCTATGGCCGCGACCGCTATGGCTGCCCGCCGAAATCATATGGCGATCTCGCTTTCGTGCAGCATATGGTGGCGAGCCTGAAGGAAGACGGTGTCTGCGGCGTAGTGCTGCCGCATGGCGTGCTGTTCCGCGGCGGCGCCGAGGGCAAGATCCGCGAGGGGTTGATTCGTGATGATTTGATCGAGGCCGTGATCGGCCTGGCGCCCAATCTGTTTTACGGTGCGGGCATTCCGGCCTGTATCCTCATCTTGCGCAAACAGAAGCCTCTCGGGCACAAGGGCCAGATCTTGATCATCAACGGCGCCGAACAGGTAGTGGATGGCAAGAACCAGAACCATCTGTCGGAAGCCAATGTCTCCGCGCTGGCAAAAGCCTTTGGGGATTTTGCCGATGCCGAGCGGCTGGCGCGGGTGGTGCCATCAAGCGAGATCGAGGCGAATGATTTCAACCTTAATATAAGCCGCTATGTGCATCTGGGCAACGAGACGGTAGAAGTGGATGTCGCCGTGGAGGTGGAGAAACTGATCGAGCTTCAGGCTGAGCGGGATACAGCGGAAGCGCGGATGATGAGCTTTCTGCGGGAGCTTGGTTATGTCGCTTAGTGCGGAAGTCATCGAGGGGTTGAAAAATCAATGGTTGAGCGAATTGCCATCCGATTGGCGATTTTCTCGTTTCGGTGACGTCCTTCAAATCAAGCGACGACCAATCGAAGTCCAGGATCATGTCGAGTATGTGCAACCCGTAATCCGACGAGGACACGGCGGGATAGACATCCGCGAAAGACAATTGGGAGCATCAATCAAGACCAAGGCGCAATTTTTGATTCGTGCTGGCGATTGGCTGATGTCCAAAGTCCAGATTTTGCATCGCTCTTACGGGCTTGTGCCATGTGAGTTGGACAAAGCTCTTGCATCCGGCAGCTACTATGCTTTCGAAATCCAGAAAGAGCTTGATCCCAAATACTTGTGGTATTTGTCGCATGCGAACGCTTTCCATAAGTCTTGCGAATTGGCCAGCGTGGGCGTTGTTATCGAAAAGATGGTCTTTCGCGCGACCGACTGGCTCGACTTTGAGTTCCCGCTCCCGCCGCTCCACGAACAGCGTCAGATCGCCGAAATCCTGTCCAGCGTTGATGAGGCCATTGCGGCAACGCGGGCTGTGATTGTGCAGAGCAGAAAGGTCAAGCAGGCCGTGTTGGAACGCCTACTCACCAAAGGCATCGGCCACACACGCTTTAAGCAAACTGAAATCGGGGAGATCCCGGAGGAGTGGCCGCTAACCAGCGCCGACAGTGTCTGCACACAAGTCAGTGTCGGGATCGTTATCAAGCCGTCTCAATATTATGTCGAGAGCGGGGTTCGCTGCTTCCGTTCTGCCAATGTCCGTGAAGGCTTCGTGGAGGATGCAGACTGGGTTTACATCAGTGACGAGGGCAATCGCGTAAACCGGAAATCAGTCCTCCGGACCGGAGACGTTCTTGTTGTCCGAACGGGTTATCCAGGAACCTCTTGTGTGGTGCCGCCGAAATATGATGGAGCCAACTGCATCGATATCATCTTCGCGCGACCGAAGATCGAACTGGTCGCCCCCTACTTTCTTTCAACTTTCATCAACAGTGCAAGCGGGAAAACCCAAGTCCTGAAAGCAGAAGGGGGCTTGGCGCAGAAGCACTTCAATGTGGGGGCAATGAAGCAGATGAAATTGCCGCTGCCACCGCTAAGCGAACAACATGAGATCGTAGCGCATATTCAGGAATTTGCGAACACCGAGGCTGTGCTTGAGCAAACGCTGCAACAGCAGATTGGGTTCAAAGCCGCCCTGATGTCCGACCTCCTCACCGGCCGCAAGCGCGTCACCGACGCCCTGCCCATGGCTGCGGAGTAAGGGCCCCATGAGCCACGGCCCCGAATGGCATTTTGCCGAGCGCCCTACGATCGAGCGTCTCCAGGCCATGGGTTATGGCTTCGTGGCGCAGGCGGAACACGCTGGTTTACGCGAGGGCGAAAACCAGGTTCTCTTTCGGCCGCATCTCATCGACGCGCTGATACGCATCAATGGGATCGACCGCGCCTCTGCCGAGGCTGCCTATGGGGAACTGGCGGCGATCAGCGACAACGAGGCCTGGCTGAAGGTGCTGCGCGGCGATTATGCCCGCAAGGTGACCGGCCAGGAAACGCGTCAGACGCTGCGGGTGATCGATTTTCTCGACCCCGGCAACAACCTGTTTTCCGTGACGCATCAGCTCAGGGTGAAGGCTGAGAATACACGCAAGCCGGATGTCGTGGTCTATGTGAACGGCATCCCGCTTGTTGTGATAGAGGCGAAAAGCCCGTTGAATGTGAAGGACAAGACCGGCGAGGCCTTTGAACAGATCCGGCAATATGAGCGGGACATTCCGCGCCTGTTCTTCTCCAATGTCTTCAACATCGTCACCGACGGCGCGCTGGTGCTCTATGGCGCGACCGGCGCCGGCTCCAAATACTTCGCGGAGTGGCGTGACCCCTGGCCGAAGCTGGAGGCTGATTTTCCCGATACACTCTCCAAGGGCCTCTGGTGCCTGCTGGAGCCAAGCCGGCTGCTGGATCTGATCGCGCATTACGTCGTCTTCGAAAAGACCGAGACGGGCACGATCAAGAAGATATGCCGCTACCAGCAGTTCCGCGCCGTCAATCGCATCGTTGAGCGCGTCATTGGGGGCAAGCACCGGCAGGGGCTGATCTGGCACACGCAGGGCAGCGGCAAATCGCTGACCATGGTCTTTGCCGCTCTGAAGCTGAAGACGCACCGGACTATCCAATCCGAGCGGCTCACCAACCCGAACATTCTGGTGCTGACCGACCGCGTGGACCTGCATTCGCAGATCAGCGGAACCTTCGTCGCCTGCGGCCTGCCGAACCCGACGACGATCGAGAGCATCAAGGACCTGCATGCGCTGATCTGCAGCGGTAAGGACGGGCACACGGCGCTTTCCACCATCTTCAAGTTCCAGGGCTCGAAAGAGGCGATGGCCAATTCCGAAAACTGGATCGTGATGGTGGACGAGGCCCACCGCACCCAGGAAAAGGATCTCGGCGCCTATCTGCGCGCGACGCTGCCCAACGCCCGCTTCTTCGGCTTTACCGGCACGCCGGTGAAGAAAGACGACAAGAACACTTACGAGAATTTTGGCGTGCCGGGAGAAGGCTATCTCGACAAATACGGCATCGACGACGCCGTGGCCGATGGTGCGACCGTGCCGATCTACTATACCGGCCGCAAGACCGACTGGCATATTGACGAGGCGAAGATCGACATTCTGTTCGACACCTGGTTTTCCGAGCTGGACGACGACAAGCTGAACGAGATCAAGAAGCGCGGCCTGCAGATCGAGGATCTGGTCAAGCATCCGCGCCGCATCGAGCTGATCGCCTATGATATCTGGACGCATTTCAAGCAGTATGCCCGGCCTGATGGTTTCAAGGCGCAGATCGTCGCCATCGATCGCGAGGCGGTGATCCTCTACAAGCAGGCACTGACCAAGGTCATTGCCGAGGATCTAAAGGCCGAGGGCATGGAGCCCACTGAGGCGCTCGCCCGCGCCGATGCCATGTCGGCCTGCGTCTATTCGATCAACCAGGAAGACAGCAAGCCAAGCGAGGATCCGCACAAACAGGCGATCCGCACCGAGCTGAAGGCGCAGTATCTCGATCCCGAGGCGGAGAAGCTGGCGAAGAAGGCTTTTGGCCGCAAGGGCGACGACCCGCAGTTCCTCATCGTCTGCGACAAGCTGCTGACAGGTTTCGACTGCCCGATCGAAAGCGTGATGTATCTCGACAAGCCGCTGAAAGAGCACGGATTGCTGCAGGCGATTGCCCGCACCAACCGCGTTTCCGACGCCAGGAAGCGCAACGGGCTGATCGTCGATTACATCGGCGTCTCCGGCCATCTGGAGGAGGCGCTGTCCTCTTACCGCGCCGATGATGTGAAGAACGCCATGCGCGACTTGGACGATCTGCGCAATCAGCTACGGGCTGCGCATTCCGCCGTAGCCGCGCCGATGAAGCCGCTGAAGCGCAAGGCGAGCGACAAGGATGCGCTAAAGGCGAAATACGACGCCTTCGTGAAGCTGCTGGGCACCGAGGACAAGTGGTTCGACTTCAAGGCGAAGGCCCGCAGTTTCATCGCGCTTTATGAAACGCTGAGCCCGGACCCGAGCGTGCTGGAGTTCACCGTCGATCTGAAGTGGGTGGCTAACTTCCTGCTCTATGGCACGCAGCACTTCGAAAAGCGCCAGGCCTTCGACCAGATGAACTACAGCGAAAAGATCCGCGAGATGCTGGAGAAGCACCTGGAGGCGACGGGTCTGAGCGTCACCGTCAAGTTGCGTCACATCACCGATCCGGAGTTCTGGGAGGATTTCGATCCTGATGGCAAAACCGAGGAAGACCTGATGACCGCGGCGATCCGCAAAACAACGGAGCTGCGTAAGACCGTGACCGAGCGGATCGACGACGGCCCGCATCAATATGGCAAGTTTTCCGAGCGCCTGCGGCAACTTCTGGAAAAGCTGGAAAGCGCGCAGCTTTCCTGGTCAGAAAAGCTCAAGGCGGCGGAAGAGCTGGCGAAGGACATCACTGCCGAGGATGCGGCCCATGTCGAAGCGGGTCTCTCCTCCGGCGCCTACGGCCTCCTGCAGATCCTCAACGGCTTCACCTCGGGACCGGAGGGCGAGGCCCTGGCGCTCCGCCTGGAGGGGCTCTACACCGACCCCGTCACCGCGCCTTTCGGTTGGTGGGAAAAGGATGGTCTGCGCAAGAGCCTGCGCCAGCAGGTACGGTCTATGGCGCATCTGGCCGGCCTGACGCAGCTCAGGGAGATCCCGGAAGAGGTCGAGGCTTACGCGCTCAAGCATTTTGCTGGGCAGTGACATGGCCGTCTATCGCATAGGTAGCCAAGACATCGAATACACCCTGCGGCGCTCGCTGAGGGCGCGCAAGGCGAGCCTAAGCGTCACCCCAAAATCCTTCGAGCTCCTGGTGCCTGAAGCAGCCACCGATGAACAGATCAGCGCCGTGCTGGACCGCCGGCGCGCCTGGATCATCGAGACCGTGCAACATATGGCAGAACGCGCCAGGGCGCAGACGCGCGTCTACCAGTTCGTGACCGGTGCCAAGATCCCCTATCGCGGCCGGATGACGAGGCTCACCATCGAGCCCTTCGATGGCTCCCTCGTCGAGGTCAGCTTCCGTAACGGCTTCCAAATACGCAAGCCCGCCGACCTGTCGCCGGAGTCATCCGACACCATCATCGAGAGCGCACTCCGTCTCTGGCTGAAACGCCGCGTGCGAGACGACGCCCGTGCCTTTATCGATCGGCACGGCGAGCGGCATGGGCTGAAGCCGCGTAGCGTGCAGATCAAGGACCAAAAGCACTTATGGGGCAGTTGTGGCAAAGACCGCCGGATCAACCTGAACTGGCATCTAGTTTTCGCCCCGGTCCCCGTACTCGAATATGCCGTTGTCCACGAGATGTGTCATCTAAAGTACCGCAACCATGAGCCCAGATTCTGGGATCTAGTGGGTCGTGTCTTGCCAGACTGGGAAGCGCGAAAGCAATGGCTCGACAACAACGAGAATTTCCTCGGTTGGGAGACGCTGAAGGTGTCTTAAGGTAATCCCTTTGCTTTGGCGGGGCGGAGTGAGGACCTCGGCGAGGCTACTGTCACACTCAAATCAAATGAACATTTGTAGCGCGCTGGCGACCTTGGTTATCGAGATCCACATCAAAAGTTGCCATTTTGCCAGATTGTAGCCCGGCCCAAATCAGGTCTGACACTATTGCACGCGCAAGGAAATATTCACGGTTAGATGGATCGACGAGAAAACCGAAATTAGGTTTTCGGCCCTTCTCTTTGAGACTGCCAATGAGACCCGATATTGATGTCCTGTGGTCGGTAGCTTCTAGTTCTCCGATCAGCTTGTCCAACAAGGCGACAATCTCATTCCCGGTACGGACATTCTTGGTTTGCAGAGCCTGAACAACCGATGATCGCGCTTTTCTTAGGTGCCCCGTCATCTTGGCGTCGATTATCCTAGGGTCAAGGGAAGAGAGAAAATCTGCGAAAGCTGCAAAAGGAGCTTCAAGGTCTGCATCTATGCCAACGGCAGCCTTATGAGCGATCATGCGTTGAAAATTCTGTGTTTGGAGATCCGCAAAAATCAATTTGGTTCGCATGTTTGAAAGTGGCGCCGCTGTCTCCGACGAAAGGATGTCCATAGCCCCTTCGAAATCGAAGTCGTACATCTTTGCTCTTGCCAGTTCTCGCTTTATATCGACAGAATCTGGGTCTCTTTTCAAGGCTTCTTCCAACTGTCCGATAGCCGCGGGACAATCTCCGTACCCACGTAGCAAGAACCCACCGAAGAAGAAGTACAGCTGTGGCGTCTCCGGCGATAACTCGATAGCCGAGCGATATGAGTCGGTCGCGCCGGCGAAGTCATGTTGGCGGAATCGAATAAAAGCATCTGCTCGAAAGACTTCGAAATAATCGTGATTGGAGACTTTGAGCGTCTCGATAATCATGTTTGCTGGAAGGAACTCATCGTTGTACGCGAGTTTAACAGCCTCGCGTAGTTTCCCAGCGGCAAGAGCTTGAGACATGGAGCGAACCGTAAAGTTTCTGAAGTTGTATTTTTCCTGGCCTTCAGCCCCTCGTTCTGCTTGATAAGCGAAGCTAAGGCCACGGAATTTCCGGATCACAGCCTCCTGGGCTTCAGGCGTCAAACGCAGAATGCGCGCAATGTAGGCGCGAGCAAAAGGCTTGATTCGATAGTTCAACTCATAGCCGCTTTGGTTCTCGATCTCCAAAATCGAAAACTTCAAGAGCTCGGCTACGCCAGCCTCCAACTTACGAACGTCAACAGACGAGACATGGTGCAAGACACCTAACGAAACAGCGCGTGGCAGGATCGACATTAGCGACAAAGTCATTCTTGCATCGATACTCAGTGCGTCAAAGACGTTTTCGAGACAAAACCTAAGCGCCATTTCAGGATTGCTCACGATTTTGCTGGCAGGCAGCCCAGCAATCACGCCCATGCAAAACCACTTTAACAGAAGTGGCCTTCGCTCCAGACGGCTAGCAAAATGCCGCAACTCGTCCGGTTTCAATGATGACAGCGTTTTTATGCTATAGGATTTTATGAGCGCACGAAGATAAATCTCTCCCTCGTTATCGGTCAGCGGTTTGACGTCCACCGTCAAATCGCCTCCGACGGGAATACGAGACGTCAACACAACCTTACTCTGGCCGGGGATGTCCGACACGAAATCCCGAATGGTGTCGTCAAGGACCGTTTCAAGATTGTCTATTGCAAGAAGTATTTTGTTGTTCTCTAGAAGCTGCCGAACACGGGACATAGGATTCGATTTATCGTCCTCAAAGATGCCTACTACCTCTTCAAAGAGGCCCATTGAAGTCGTTATTGCGTGTTCAATTCTCTGGATTTCACCAACCGTTAATTTGGACGTTTTTGCTGAGACCCAGACGATCGCGTCAAAGTCATGATCGCCGGAATTAACCAAGCTATAAAGTGCCTGCACCGTGAGGGCCGTTTTACCATTTCCGCCATCGCCCAACACGGTAACGACTGGATGCCGACTTAAAATTTTCTTTTTCAGTTCTTGTTCGAGCTGTGGCCTAGGGACAAACCCGGTATCGTCGTAGTCGGGAAGAGGCAGGTTATGGAAAATACCGCTTTCAGTGGGCTGTTCAAGAAAGGTGACTGCTCGCCGGGTGATAGCTTCTGGATCAGTGTTATAATCAACAAGAGCTTTGTGAAGAACAGGCCAAAAACCATTGCTCTTAACCAAGTCATTGGCCAACGCAAACGCCGTTGCGTGTTCTTCAACAGTCAGAGGCCGACCGTGCATTACTGAGTTGCGTACCGGCACCGCCGCCATTAGCGATGCTGCTTTCGCGGAAAAATGCTTCCGGAGTGCATCACTGAAATGCTGCTTGAGACGTTGAGCAATTGCTACTTTGTCGCCAAGATCGAGCTGATAGAGAAGTTCGAAATCGTCCTTTGCGGTTGTATATGGCTCATCAGACTTCTCAGCACGTTGAGTAGCTTTTTCGCGTTCTTGCGTACTCAGAAATCCGGTTGTTATACGACCCGAGGCGGAGCGAATGTGCGTGACCAGATCCTTTTCTATCGAATCGAAAAAGATGAAAAGGGCTACTCGCTGATAGCTCGCCAAAGTGATTCTCCGAAACGTCTAGAAAGTATAATTTACCTGTTTGGTTGAGCAAAGTTTAGTCCGGAATCAATCTGTGCTCGAGTAATGCACAGGATACAGTCGACGCGGATAGGGCTTCACAATGGGGGCTACGGTCCAGCCTTGAACATAATCAATCGCGGATCGTTGTTGTTCTCAAACGCATATTTGTCTTCCGCAAGAGTTGAACACGCATTCGTTCATGAGTCGCGTCCACTCGCAGCTTGCTGCTACGCGGCCTACAGCTACCTTTCGACAGAAGGGCAACTTGTATCAGTTCATCGGATACTATCTTGTCGGCCGCGCCACCGAATGGGGATGGATTTGACACAAGGCGTCACGAAAAAGGCCGCACTCTTCGACGAGTCGAAGAGCTCATGACTGATCTCTTGCTCTGCGAGCTGTTAGGCACCAGGCCGCAATTTGTCCTCGACGTGTTCGCGCATCTTGGCCTTGGTGACGCCGGAAAGGTGATCAGCGTCCGGCGGAGCGTTCACAAGACGTTACTTGGCGAAACCGACATCGAGGCTGTGGTCGAGGTCGGGCGAGAGCGTGTAGGTTTCCTTATCGAAAACAAGGTGCGTGCCCTTCTGATGCCAGAACAACTCGGGCGTTATCGCAGACGAGGGGAAGATGGTCAAAAGAGGGAATTGTGGGAACGCTATTACGTCGCAGTTTTCCCCGGAGGGTTACCGGTCATACATTACAGTAGATGAAGCGGCCTTCGTGGATGGATTTCTCACCTATGAGTGGACCAGGGATTGGCTCACCAGGGACGCCCCCGCCCTCAATGCCTTTAAGGTACACATGCTGACCGAGGCGATAGACGATGCGCGTATAGGATACGTGAAACGCCTCGACACCCGAATGACGCATTTTCACCAGTCCGTTCACGGCATTGCCACCAACGAGTATCCCCAGCTGAGGATGGCGTGGCTCGAACAGGCTGGCTATGACTCCTCGATAATTCATCTACCATATGCGTTGCCTGCGAGGGGCGATTCACTTTTGATGAAAATGAAGATGGGAACCGCAGAATTGCGCGTCGAAACGCGGGATCCGATTGGAGCCGAGCGCTCCCTGAATTCGCTGCTGCCTGATGGATGGCGCACCACCAGGGCCAAGGGCTATGCTGGCGTAGAGATCGCGGTCGGTATGCTGGATGCCACCAAGGACTTTCCACTCATTGAATCACATGTAAGGAGGTTTCTGGACGCCCTGCGCGAGCTACACCACTTCTACCATCGCTATGACGTTTCCGAGACCATCGAAGGGAACCGCGGAATACGTCTCTCCCGGAGCAAGTCCGCCTGAGGGCCGTCATTTTCAGCCACGTTTGAGCCGAAGCCAAGGGCGACATGGCGGGCATTTGTGCAGGCGATGTATCCGGCACACTTCGGTTTAGAGCGCCGATCTGCGAGAAAACCACATAGGGATGTTTGCGACGCTTCGGACAAACCTCAGAAGCGTCCAGAGCGCCAGCAGGATCCAGACGACTACTCCGATCAAGATCCAGACTACCTCGGCCAGGTACTCAACGATCGTGAAGACGATCTTCGCCCCTTTGCGGAGCGCGAGCACGCCGCGGTATTTTTGTCCCGTTTTTTCGGCGACGGCCGCTAACCTCTTCAAATCCGCGAGCTCCCCCGCGTTTTCGACCGTCTGAACCGTTGCGCGATAACCCTGTTTGCTTGAAACAGTGAATGTCGCCCTGGCGGCGTCTGAGACCATCTTGACGGCCTCCGGCTTGATCAGCTTGCGGCCTTCCTGAAGGGCGCCGTTCAGGTCGAGGTCGCTCGCCCGATGCTTCATCGCCCGGATCACGCCGTCGTCGATCGAGCGACTCGCGAGCGCCACAACGTCCTTCTCCAACGGTTCCGGCAGCTTGTTGAGCTTCTTCAGCTTCTTCAGGATCGACAGGCCGCCCCTAAGCGGCGCAGCTGCACCCAAGCTCACATAGTTGCTGGCCGAGGCCGCGACACCGATCCCTGCAAGAAAAACAGTCAGCCTGTCATAGTCCGGATATTTAGCCGCCTCCGTCGCTAGATCCCTCAGATCGCCGACGATCAAAGCATCCGTCGCTGCAGCTGCAACGAAAGCGGTCGGCGTGTCGCCTCTCCCGGTCGATATGCCTGTCCACACCTCAAACGCGGAGCGAGCGAGGCTGAACTTGTTGCTCTCCTCGATTTTCGCGAGCAGTTCTGACGGGAGCGGCTCGCCATTGTCTGCGGCGACGACCGACAGGCTCTCGGCCAACTCCGGATCGTTTTCCGCGAGCGCCTGTTCGGCCAGCCTCCGGATTTCGTCTGGCGAGCGCGATTCGGCCGCTCTTTCAAGCATCGCCGTGGGGTCGTCGCGTATGCCGAAGAGTCGGACGGCATCAATAAAGTATGGTGTAAAGGCCCATGCCGACATGACGAGCGATGCGAAGGCGATGTACCTTACAGCGCGGAACGGCAAAAAGAGAAGGGGCGGTATTCTAGACAAACCCGCGCTCCACCTTCGCGGTCTCGTAAGCCTTGTTAAGGCGCCGGCTCTCAAACTCGGCGACAACCTTGAGCTTGTCGCCCAGATGCGCAACCTTGTCGGAGTGATATCCTCGGATCGCGTTGCGGTAGGCGGTCTTGATCTCCTCGACGGCCGCGTCGGCTGCAACGCCCAGCACCGTCCACCATGGCTCGCTCCGCGATCTTTCTTCCTCAGGCTCTTCGAATGCACCGTCCGGGTCGTATTCGTAGATCTGGTCTGGATTCAGCCGTTCCTCGAGCGCTGCAAGCCTCAGCATAGTCCCGACGTCGCCCGACCGCTTCAGGCGGCTCCGGAAAAACGGCTGCGAAACAAAGAGGGAGGCGTACCCGGCGAGCACCCCGGTCATCATGACAGCGAGCATATCCGGTCGCAGCGGACGCCACAAAAGCTGGCCGGAGGCGAAATTGCCGATGCTCGCGAGCCAGGCAATCTCTCCGGGATAGTCGCGCGAAGCGATCATCATTCCAGCGATCGACAAGAGTGCGACCAAGAGGGAGAGCCTTGCTGCAAGTGACCACGCCCTGCGTCCAACCCATCTCTCGAATGGACCTCGCCAGTTCGGGATCGCCCCGAGGAGCTGTGTCCTGGTCGCCTTGATCTGGTGCATCACATCCTTCATACGCAGCTCGACGTCGTCGAGTTCCGCATTAATCAACTTTCCGTCTCGCTTGCGGCGGTCATAGCGCATGCCGGCGCTCGACGAGGTCGAGTCAATGCCGAGCGCACTCGCCCTCATATGAAGGCGCCGAAATTCCTCACGGACTGCCCCGAGTTTGCGGAGCTGGCCTTCAATTTCCCGGTCTCCCTCGACACTCACCAGTTTGTCAGGGTCAGGGAGCGGCGGCGGCTTCGCGCCCATGAGGGCCGACGAGACCATCAGGCCGAGGCAGAGAACCGGATAGAAGTAGAAGCCGGCCGTCAAGAGCACCAGCAGGGCGAAAATTATGAACATGCCGACGTACAACATGCTGCCCGTAAAACCCCCGCTCTGCTTACGCCTGCTCGCCATTACCTGCCGACCATCAGAAAAAGCACGAACAGCAGTCCGCCGTAAAAAACGAGGCTGTAGTAAACAGTCATGATTGGACTGCGGGCATGCCTCGCGCTTAAGACCGCGCCTCGAACACCCGGGTTCGGAAACATATACCCGAACCAGAGAATGACCGCGCCCGGAAGCAGCAGCCATTTCCACCAGCGATCTATTCTGATTTCCGGAAGATTTTCTCGATCCCAGCGCAACGCGACCCCCATGCCAATACAGTCGCGAAAGTACATGATCTTTCGATAGTTTCAACGGGGGGCAGGTCTCCTCGATGGAAGGTGTTGTTGGATAGAAAGCCTTAGCGATTATCCAAACCGCGGTTGCGGTAGTCGCGCTTAACTGAGCTTTCGATGTTGCCCACACGGTATGAGGGTCGTGCGTTCGTATCCGTTCAAGGCGAGGGTCTGAACATTTTCGTTTCGTCGGCTGAACTGCCGTGAGTGCACCGATTGCGGTCCTCTCTCTTTGCCGCATAAAGTGCTGCATCGGCTTCCCGCCGAAGCGTCCACGCTCTTTGGCGTACAGTCCGGGGGAGGGTGGCGACGCCGATGCTGAGCGTTACCACTGGCGCCGCCCGGGGCTGGGAAATGAGGCAGCCTCGACGCACTGCCGATCGTTTCGGCAAGGCTAAGGGCCGTCTTTGCATAGCAACCAGGAAGGAAAATCAGGCACTCTCCCCACCGAAACGCGCGACCTGACGTCGGGGCGGTAGTCAAAAATCTTGCCAGCTTTCCTGATACGCGACTGCCGCCGAACGGTTGACCAAGACAGACGCTCTAGCGTGCCGGCGGGCATTCTGCGTCGACTGACGTTCAGTTGGAACGAAACCGCGAGCCGAGGGGGCGTTTAGGGCGGAGTCAACTTTGAACTGAGCGAGAAGTTGACGCAAGGCGGCGGCCTGTTCGGCTAGACCGGAGCTCGCGGCAGTGCTTTCCTCTGCCATAGCTGCATTTTGTTGAGTGGCTTGGTCCATTGAATTTACAGCCACATTAATCTCTTTGAGACCCACGGACTGCTCTCGCGCCGCCTCAACGATAGCCGCGACGTTGTCATTGATCTCGCCGACCCGCTCGACTATTTCGGCCAAAGCCTCTCCCGTTTTGCTCACGAGATCGACACCTCTTCTGACGTGTTGCCCCGACGTCGAAATTAGCGACTTGATTTCGTTGGCGGCTGCGGCGGACCGTTGCGCCAGCTCACGCACTTCCTGCGCCACCACCGCGAAGCCCTTCCCAGCCTCACCAGCACGTGCTGCCTCCACGCCGGCATTCAAGGCGAGCAGGTTCGTTTGGAATGCGATATCGTCGATGACGCCGATGATGTTCGTAATGCCGTTGGAGGATCGCTCTATTTCGCCCATCGCGCCGACAGCGCTGCGAACGATTTCTCCGGACGCTTCCGCGCCCTGCTTCGTACGGGCAACGAGAAGCCCAGCGTCGTGCGCTCGGCGGCTGGAATCGGCAACGGTGGTGGTAATCTGCTCGAGAGCCGCGGCGGTTTCCTCAAGTGAGGCAGCCTGCGTCTCCGTTCGTTTGGAAAAGCTATCTGCCGCGTTGCTAATCTCATAAGCGGCTGCGGCAATCTCGCCGCCATTCATACCAATCGTCTCCATGGTCTGTCGCAGCCTGAGCACCGAGCTATTAAAATTGGCCCGCAGCTCCTCCATCGACGGCACAAACACTAGGTCAAGAGAGGTTGTCAGGTCTCCCTGAGAAAGAGCCGACAGCGCTGAATTCACATGTTCGATTGCCGATATCCGAGCCGTTACGTCGGTAGCGAACTTCACGACCTTGATGACCTCGCCCGAGCTGTTGATAATCGGGTTGTAAGCCGCCTGGATCCAGACCTCCTTGCCGCTTTTGCTGACGCGGACAAACTCGTCGGAGAAAAACTCGCCGGCTGCAAGACGTTTCCAAAACTGCCCATATTCGGCCGTGGCGATGTAGTCCTTGCGACAGAACAGGGTGTGATGTTTGCCTACTATCTCGGTGAGGGCGTAGCCCATCGTCCTGCAAAAGTTCTCGTTCGCAGCGATGATTTGTCCGTCCGAAGTGAATTCGATAACGAACTGGGAGCGGGAGATTGCTTCAAGTTTTGCAGCATCCTCGAGAGCCTGGCGCTTGGCCGCTGTCACGTCCGATGCGATCTTGACGATCTTGTAGGGCTTCCCACCCTTTTTCACAGGATTATAGGTCGCTTGGACCCAAAGTTCCGTGCCTCCTTTGGCGATGCGCTTATAGGTCCCGGAGGCGAACGTCCCCGAACCAAGTCTGCTCCAGAAGTCCCGATACTCGGGCGAACCGGAATGACTGGCTTCGCAGAACATGCTGTGGTGCTTGCCGACAATCTCGCTAAGTTGATAGCCAAGGACCGCGCAGAAATTTGCATTCGCTGAAAGAACTTTACCTTGCAGGTCGAACTCTATGACGGCCTGCGAAGCTGCAATAGCTTCGAGCGCCCTCTGCGCGTCAATCGCACCCAGCATCGTCCTGAACTCCATTTTGAATTTGGGACACTTTGCGCTCAGTTGGTTAATGAAGAATGGGCGGTGGGCCCAATTAGCAACTAAGCGCGTAACGCGGTTTCCGACGTACAGGCCAGTGATCGGGTCGCAAGCGATCACTCATCGTGGACATTGGCTTAAACCTGCCAGTCATGCCCAGGTGATGCTTTTTGTGCTGAGCAAATTAATGAAACGTCCTTTTGATCGACTCCAATAAGGTCGCTGGTTGCACGCCGGCCCTAGTTTGATGGGGCTTGAACCGTGCCGTCGGCGCAGTGCGGAACGAGCAGGGTTGAGGGACCACGCACCGAACGCCGTCCTACCAGAGAATGCCTTTGATCAGCTTTCAGCTGCAAAAAAATCAACCGCGAGATGGACATCGATGCTTGGTCAACTATCTCCGGATGCGATTTTGTGAGTTTTATGAGGGTCAGATATGACAAAGCTACGCGTTCTGCTCGCCTTTTCACTATTTGTGGCCGCCAGTTCCCTGGCACTCTCATTCAGCGCACGGGGTGCGCAACCGCTTCGACCAGTCGCTTCGGAACTGGGAGCGCTGTTCTGAAAATATCTTGCCCGTTTTGAATATGCCTGAACTATTTTACAGTATCCATCGGCACAATGTACGGTAATCAACGTATCCTGTCTTGTTAAGATAATATTACGCTCCCTGGTATGGGGCGCGAGACGAGTTCTTGAATGAAACGCTCTTCTCGACACTGACCCAAGCTCGATCAGCGCTTTCAAACTGGCGCAGCGATTACAACGATCACCGACCGCACTCCGGCCTCCGGCTGGATGACACCTGCCGAGTTCGCTCAGACATCAACCCGCGACGTGACGCGAGGCTGTGCAGCCGAAATGGCTTCGCACCGCAACCCGCCGCTACCGCCCCGAATACAGCAACCCAAAACCGTTGGAGTGAACTCAAAACTGGATAAAACTTGGGGCAAGGTCAATAGCAGTCCCTCTGACGAACAGTCGCCCGCCCTTCTACTCCCTTTGCTGACCGCGATTTTCAACAGCCGAGGCCGTCAGCTAAAAGATTGCCAACATGATGTCGCGCAAGGTTGAACAGTATTAGTCGGAGATCGCGACAATCGGCATTGAAGCCGAGGAGCGCGGCCGACCCCTTGGCTTGCGTCCGTCGTGGCGACGAATCCGAGGACGACGAACCGCCTATCGGGAGTGTGCGTTCAGGCGTTGGCTTTCTCAGAGTGAGAAAACTGGAGTGGCCGGTTAGCCCGGTCTATGATTTTCAGCATTTTACCAGACCCCCAGGCATAATACGAAGGTCTAGCCGATGACGAGTGGCTGCTCACGGTCACTCGGCGATTAATCGTCGCCGAGAGCGCAAGGTGCCTCAAGCGGGCGTGTCCGCGAATTCCGTGTTCGTAGAAATCAATGAGAAGCGCTCGCAAGTGATGCCATTCATCCTCGGAATTTATCGGCAGTTCTTCTTCGAGCTCGCTCAAGATCTCGACCACGCTAGGGTAGTCTTCGACAGTTTGCTGATTTCGCACTGCACACTCCACGATCTTCCATTGACGAAATGTAGGTCCTCGAGAACAGTTTCAAGCAGCGTCCCTTGAATTCAAAGTGCGGGGTGATTTAGAACTCGACGCAAGACATGAGCGTTCTAGCAACATCCAAGAGCAAATCAATCGGTCACCGCTCCTCTCTGCGTACTTAGCAGGGACTCTTGATCGGCGTCGAGCCGGTTATCGTAACCGGATTTCCGCATAGCATATTGTTGGCTTTAACCAGCCATAATTCATTGCGCACGTGAGACCGAAATGATCTGCCGACGAAGCCAAAGCGACCCCGCATCACTTTGGGTGCGAGCATGCCAAAGCATTTGGTAGCCAAAGCCTTCAAGTTCGACTGGTGTCCGGAAGCTAATCAGCCCGTGTGGTGAAGCCAACTCGCTAGCCACCCGTTCTGGGATGGTCAGGATGAAGTCTGTTTTGGACGCGATCACTGCTGCGGTTGCAAAATAGGGCAACCACATTGCGATCCTTCGGGATCGACCGAGTGCAGCAAGTCGGTCGTCCAGTTCGCTTGTCCGGCCCCCGAAAATACTAACGAGTATGTGCGGAGGATCTAGAAAATCGTCGAGGTGCGGCTGGCCGTTGTTAAGGCGACTTGCAAGCGGATGATCTGCTCGCACAAACGAAAGATAGGTTTCATTGAAGAGGATGGTACGCTGCAAATCGTCTGGCACTGGGTCATCGCTGTAAAGGACGACATCCACATCGCCGTTGGAGGCGCGGCGAAATGTATCTTGCGAAAATGGTAGCACTTCAATTCCGGCATTGGGGGCTTCTGCGGCGAAGACAGCAGCGAGCGACGGCAAGACTGCTATAGCGCCATAATCAGTCGTAGCGATGCGAAAGATGCGGTTGCTCGTACTGGGCGAAAATTCTTGCGAGCCAAGCAAGTCATCGAGGTCATGCAGTAACTTGGAAATCGAGTCCGCTAAAGCCTCCGCCCGCGGCGTCGCAACGACACCTCTTGCGCCTTTGATAAACAACTGATCGGCAAAAACATGGCGAAGACGCCCTATCGCCCTGCTGACTGCAGGCTGGCTCATGTTGAGCTTTTGTGCGGCGACAGTGACGTTCCGCGTCTGAAGGACCGCCCTGAGAACAACGAGCAGATTGAGGTCAAGGCGTCGTAATTCGTTAAGCGGCATAGTAGATATCCGGATCATGCATTAGACACATCATGACGCCTTCTCCATTGTCTGTCGAATAATATTAATGGAAAGAGGAGGCCTCCATGCAAAATGATCGCGCCCATAGCAGCGTGCGGCGACAAATATTGCAAGCGATGGCTACGATGCCAGTCGCAGCCTTGGGGTCCTTTTCTTTTAACGCGCAAGCAAGAGCAAAAGGATCTCCGAGCATGACAAGTATTTCTTCAATGGCACTGAACGCGGGCGCCTATCAATCCGAGCGAGTAAGTTTCGAAAGCCACGGGGCATCGCTCGTCGGTCTCCTGTTTAAGCCGACGGCTGCACAACCCCCATTCCCAGGCGCCGTCATCGTTGGTCCATTTGGATTTGTAAAAGAACAATCTCCGATGGAATACGCGACGAGGCTCGCACGCGATGGCTTCGCTGCGTTGATTTTTGATCCGCGTTTCAGCGGCGAAAGCAGTGGAGAGCCCCGGCGCTATGAGAGTCCTCACGCTAAAATTGCCGACATCAATGCCGCCATCTCCTTTCTTGAAGCTCGGGCAGACATCAGCAACGAAGGTATGTTTGCGCTCGGAATATGCCAAGGGTCCTCGGAAATGATCGCAGCAGCGTCGGCCGACGCCAGAATTAAAGCCCTCGCGACAGTTTCGGGCCAATATCTTTTCAAGGAAAATCTAGAAGGATTTTTTGGAGGCGGCGGTCTCGGATTGGAAGCGCGCATCGCTCGTGGTCAGGCAGCTAGGGCTAAGTTTGATACGAGCGGCGAGGTCGATTACACGCCCGTGGTGAGTTCGGATGATAAGAACGTTGGTCTACCTTGGCCAGAGATCTACGACTGGTATCACCCCTGGACCACATCAAAATGGGGTGAGCCCAGTCGCTGGGAGAATCGCTACACAACCATGAGCGACGCCGAGGTTTGGACGTTCAACGTCGATGACTATGCTGCAAAGCTGCAGTGTCCGACGCTGATCATTCACGGTGAGCGATCCGACGGCTTCGAAGCGGCCGCGCAGCACGTATTCCGTAAGGTACCCGCGCAAAACAAAAAGCTCATCATCGTCGATGGGGTGTTTCATACGAGATTCTACGACGATCCTCTCGTAATCGAACCCACGGCAACGGAGGTCGCCAAATGGTTCAAAGACAACGTTAAGTGATTCGAAAAACTATCCTCGTTTCTCCCTTTGCGCTGTCGCCGTTGCGCCTACTCAAGCGGCCGTCTTCAAATCGTGGAACGCCATCCGGTAACGTCAATTGGTGACGGAGTTTCAAAATTTTTTATCATCTCCCCGAGACCGCAACTCGACAACGTGCTCACGGATGATTGGGTGGATGTACCGCAGACGTCGAGTTGGGAGCCGGGCCGCGAATGGATGTGCGCTGACGGGAACAGGGTTGTCGTCCGCTTCGACTATCACCGCACCGCAGCGCGGCGCTTCTGCAGGCATCGCCGCTACGGAGGCGCGTTCGAATCGTGGTGATCGACAATCATGAAATTTGCAACGGGCAACTTGTGAATTTGGCACCTAGAGGATTGGCTGACCGTTCTCTTTCAACTCCGAGCAAAGCCACCGATATTTTGTGGGCGGACGAAGGGCGAGCTTATGGACTACTATCAAAATATTCTTGATGCGACGACGCGACATCGAAGTCAGCATCGTTGCAAAGCGTATCCATTCGGTGACGGCGTATCGTTAGGCGTACTGGCAGCTGCCGCTGGCGCGCGCCGGATCGTTGAATGCGGGACGGCGCTCGGATACACCGCGTGCTGGTTCGCGAGAGGTAGCACCGTGGCGTCAATCGACACGATCGATTTCGACGAGCAGCATGTACTGTTGGCACGCGAGAATATCGCAGAAGCCGGCTTCAATGATCGAATCACTGTCCACCACGGGACTTTCCATGAGATCCTCCCGAGGCTCACGTCCGGGTACGACATAGCGTTCTTTGACGGTTTCGCGCCATCGCTTCAGGATTTGAACTTGCTGGCGTCGTCGCTGCGCGTTGGAGGAATGTTGATCAGCACCAATCTCGGGCTCGGTGGTCGTGAGACTGCCCAATACCGTGAGATGCTCGCCAATCCAGCAACGTGGATGACCAGCATGATGGCAGAAGGCGGACGGACCGCCGTCAGTGTCAAGCTCAAGGCTTGAGAGGAGACTAGATATGTATGCAATAACGGGTGCTAACGGACAGACTGGTTCGGCTGCAATGCGCTACCTTCTCAAAAAAAACGTTCCCGTTAAGGCGATCTTACGCAAAATGGAACAAGGCCAGCTTTGGATTGAAGCCGGCGCGGAGGTGGCGGTCGTTGATCTGCTCGATACAGATGCGCTGATCAATGCATTCCGGGGCGCGCGTGGCGCCTATCTTATGAATCCACCCGCTTATGCCGACCCTGACATTTTTGGTCACTCTGCGGCGGTTCACGCATCGCTGATAGCCGCGGCAGAGGCCGCCGCTCTTTCTCATGTGGTTGCTCTGTCGTCGGTCGGCGCTCAGCACACCGATGGCACTGGCAATATCAAGACAACCCACGATTTGGAGCGTCGGCTGACCGTATCGAAAGTTCCAGCGACGATAGTGCGCGCTGCGAACTTCATGGAAAATTGGAGTTGGTCGCTTGAACGAGTTAACTCAGATGGTGTGCTGCTTTCGATGTTCTCACCGCTTTCCAGGCGTCTTCCCATGGTCTCGGTAATGGACGTTGGCAGAGTGGTGGGCGAGCAGCTATTGGCGGGCACCGCCGCACCCTCGCTGATTGAACTTCATGGACCGAAAGATTATTCGCCAAACGATGCCGCTAGCGCTCTGAGCGAAATACTTGGTCGTCCAGTTGAAGCTGTTTTATTGCCGCCTGCTTGCTGGAATGAGGTATTCGCCAAGGCAGGGTTCTCCACGAACGCTATCAAGGCATTCTGCGAGCTTTATCGAGGGTTCAACAATGGTCACACAGCGTTTGAGGGCCGAGGCGTCACGATGCGCGGCGAAACGACACTCTCTGACGCCCTACGCCTAATCGTAGACCGTTAATGTCGGAGCCGGATATCCCGGCATTGGCGACGGCTCTCCCTGAGATAATTTCTAGGTCAAACGCATCGATAATGAACGCGAGACGAACCACCTCGCCATTCCAGCAAGTGAACTCAAGCCGTCCGAGCACCAGCGGAGATTAGACCGCATCACCATGACCTTGCCCTCGTGCACACGGCCTGTCCGCACCGCCGTGTGTTTCTCGAGGATCATAGCGTGGGTGGCCTTGGTGGGATAAACCCGTTTGCGATTGACGACGGGCATATAGGCAGCTCGCCGCTGCCTGCTGAAAGGGCAGAGATTCCCCAGCGATAAAAGGGCTTGGCGCAACTCCACGTCGCCGCGCCGCAGAGGAAACGGTGTCATCGGCGGCTTCTTTCCTCGATAATCTGCAGTTTGCGTTCCGTTGTCCAGTATTAGATCAACCTATCGAAACACCTTCGATATAGGTTATCTGAGCCTTCTTGCTTGGACACGAAGTCAGGATTAGTTGCGCAAAGGGCTGTGTCTCTGGGAGCTCCGCGATTACTCAAGCAGCAGCAGCATCGAAAAGTGCTAACGCATCGCGAAGCAAGGTCTTGATGAATGTGGTACGTCCATCCTCGCGGTAAGCTGGGTGGAAAATCAACCGCATTGGCAGGGGCGGCGTATCAAAAGGCATCTTCCTTGTGATCAATTCGGCCGGCAGTAAGAACGTGTTTCGTTCTGGCATTGTCGTCACTAAGTCAGATTGGCTAATGATTTGGATCGCCATTTGGAAACTGGGCACAGTTCGAGCGATTTGCCTGAACAGACCATGTTCGATGAGAGCGTCATCGACGTCGCTCCGCGTTGAACGCCCGCGGGGAACGACAAGTACGTGGCTTTGGTCCGCGTAAGCACGCGGGCTCCAGCGCATTTTGACGAGACGGTGGTCGCGCCGCGCGACGCAGACGTAGCGGTCCAGATAATAATCCTCAGAAAGCAGATTATCCCCTTCCATTGTTGCTGCAAATGGCCCCGACGGCCCGACCAAAATGCCCCCCGACTTCTTCAACCAGTCAGCTACATCGAGCGGAATAGCTGCGACGGTTAACTTAGCCAGCGGCGCCCGTTCGCGAACGAGGCGGTCTAGGTGTGGAAGCAAGATTGCGGCAACGTGTTCGGACAGCGAGACGGGAAGTTCACCAGCGAACCCGCGCGCTTCAAAAGGCCGAGCAGTTCTCAGCAAAAGCTCTGCGCAGGCGACAACATCACGTGCCGGAGCTCGTAAATCCTCTGCGATCCGGGTTCTGACCAGGCCGCGGCCTCGCTTCACGAGAAGTGGATCTCCAAGATCTTCGCGTAGTCGACGAAGTGCGTTACTTGTCGCGGCGGGAGTGATGTTCAATCGTGCCGCGGCTCGCCCGACATGGGCTTCTTCCAGCAGGAAATGAAGAGCTTTTATGCGATTGAGGTCAAACATCGATATATTCATAGTATGAAGCATAGGGCTTCGAACAATAAATTTGAATAGGGTAATCAACGATTATACAAAGTCTTCCATGAAACAGTGCGCGGAAACATTCAATATCTCCGGACCTGGGTCTGGAATCCGTCGCAACGCCTTGAATGGCAAGTGGAGGGTTATAATGGTTCGAAATCTCCTATCAGCAGTATTAATGAGCTTAGCGGCACATGCGGCTACACCAGCCTTCGCCCAAGTATCCGAAAGAAATATGGCACGAGCCTTGGAAGCCGCTGACCGTGCCGAGATCGCAGAGTTGAGTGCCCGTTTCGACAACTCTTTGGACTCAGAAGACGCTGCTAGATTCGTGGCAACTTTTGCGACAGAAGGTGAACTCGTAGGCTTTTGGGGTACAGCAAAGGGTACCGAGGAACTGCGGCAGGCCCATACGTTCATGGTGTCGACTTTTTCTAAGAACAAACGGCACGTCGTTACCAATCACGAAATCTCGATCAATGGTGATCGAGCCAGCATGTATTGCTACCTTACCGTCTTCGACCGCGTCGGCCTCGCTGTGACAGGCACGGCAACTTTTACGGATGAATTGATCCACACTCCTGAAGGTTGGAGGTTTGCTCGACGCATCTTGAAGGCTGATCCAAACGTTGATCCTATCATCAAGCAGCTTGGCACGACGAAGTAGGCCTGTCGCTGCAACGATATCGAGACATCGGCCGTGTCGCTGCCTCTCCAAGAACCACAGCACGGATCGCGTCAACCGATGAGGGGTTGGGACACGGACGTCGTATCTTCTTTCAGACGGCCGAAGTTCCGCACTCTATCGGAAGTAGATCTGGGGCATCTTGTGACGCGCATGGTTGCGGGGCGGACATGCTTCATGTCAAACTCGCCGCGTTTCGGTCAGCGGGCACTTGAGACCTGCTGGCCGGCTCTGGGACAGGTTGCTGGCCGGAACCAGGTCCGTTGGCCGCGCAATGCGCGGTAGGCGAGATATTTGTGCGCTCTATCGTTCCTGCGTGGAGCCGCGATCTCATTAAGGGATGGGAAGCAGCGATGCGGGCGACGATCCATTTCGCCGCTGGGAAGTAACTCTAAGAAGCAACGAGTAGGCAAAACAGGGTCATTATCTGCCGCCACGTGTTCGGGGCCTCAAGGGTTGGGAGGACGCGGTCTCCGAGCCAGTGAAAAGATGTACGTTCTGTCGCAGGAACATGATTTGCGTGCCCGCGTTTTTCCAGCAACGTCACCAAAACCTAGAAGTCCGGCGCATGAAAATTGATTTAGCGAACAAGCGCGTCCTTGTAACGGGAGGCAACTCTGGAATAGGGGCAGCGATCGCGCGCGGCTTTGCGGAAAATGGTGCAAAGGTAGCGATCAATTATCTAGTTGATTCTGATGAAGCGCGGCGGATGGCGGTAGAGCTCTCGACGGACGGCGCTGCGGCTCTGGCATTGAAGGGTGACATCAGCCGCTCTGAAGACGTCGAGCGGATTTTCTCGACGCTGGATGATGAGTGGGGCGGCATCGACATCTTGGTCAACAACGCGGGCATCGACGGAAGCTATTCCCTTGGATGGGAAACCGACTTGGCGGATTGGGACCATGTCATGGACATCAACCTGAAAGGCACATACCGATGCTCGAGAGCGGCATTGAAGCGGATGATTGAGCAAAAGTCTGGCGTGGTACTCAACGTCTCCAGCGTTCACGAGGCTATAGCCTGGACAGGCTATAGCGCCTATACGGCCAGTAAAGCTGGCGTTTCAATGTTATCGAAATCCCTTGCCCAGGAAGCAGCTCCTTTTGGCGTCCGTGTACTCTGCATCGCCCCCGGTGCAATCCGCACGCCGATCAATCGGTCGGTATGGCAGGACGAAACGAAGTGCAAGGATCTGCTGACGAAGATTCCGCTCGGCCGCATCGGGGAACCTCAAGATATCGCGAACATGGCCGTCATACTCGCCTCTGACGTCGCCGGATACATCACTGGGACGACGATATTCGTAGATGGCGGCATGACGGACTATCCCTCGTTTTCACACGGTGGGTGAACAGTGGCGCTCCGCATAGAAGATTATGGCCTGATCGGAAACATGCTTTCCGCAGCTTTGGTTGGACGCGATGGATCGATCGATTGGTTATGCCTGCCGCGCTTCGACTCCCCGGCTTGCTTTGCCGCTTTGCTTGGGACGCCAGACAATGGGCGATGGAAGGTGGCGCCGCGCCAAGCGTCGTCGGGCTGCAGTCGCCGCTATCTCACGGATACCGGCGTATTGGAAAGCCGGTTTGAAACAGAGACGGGCGTAGTCACAGTCACAGATTTCATGCCTGTTCCTTCTCTTGATCGCTCGCCCGATGTCATCAGGATCGTCACTGGCGTCTCCGGCATGATCGAAATGGAGATGGAAATCACGCTGCGGTTTGAGAATGGTCAGGCTGTCCCTTGGGTGAGGCGAAAGGACTACGGGCTAAGCGCCATCGTTGGGCCACATGCCGTCGAACTGATTACTGATCTGCCCTTGAAGGGGCAGGACCTCAAGACCACAGCGGTTTTCCGGGTAAAAGCTGGCGACAGCATACCTATGACCCTGTCGTATCATCCTTCGAATGAGCAGCCTCATTTTATCGCCGATCGCCGAGAACTTCTCGATCAGACCAAAAGCTGGTGGCGCGAATGGGTCAAACGTGGAACTGCTCATGAACTGCCGGAGAGCCTGCGTGAAGCGGTTGTTCGCTCTCTCATCACGCTGAAAATGCTGATCTACGGGCCGACGGGCGGTATCGTAGCGGCGCCGACGACCTCCCTGCCGGAGGCAATCGGTGGGCAACGCAACTGGGACTACCGCTACTGCTGGTTACGGGACTCCGCTCTGACCCTTTATGCCCTGCTGAATTCCGGCTATCGCGAAGAGGCGCGAGACTGGCGCCAATGGTTGCTGCGTGCGGTCGCGGGTTCACCCCAACAATTGCAGATCATGTACGGGATTGCCGGAGAGCGTTGGCTTCCTGAGTTTGAGGTGCCCTGGCTTTCTGGTTATGAGGGCAGCAAGCCAGTCAGAATAGGCAATGAGGCCGCTGGCCAAGTGCAGACAGACGTCTTTGGTGAGCTGGTTGAAACTCTTCACGCTGCGCGTGAGGCAGAGTTGCAGCCTCAGGAAGAGGCATGGCGACTCCAGAAGGTCCTGCTTGGCCACCTTGGCGCGACATGGCGAGAACCAGACAGGGGGATTTGGGAGGTTCGAGGTCCGCCACGCCTGTTCACTCACTCCAGAACCATGGCCTGGGCTGCCTTTGACCGCGCGATCATTAGCCATGATAAATACCAGCTTGAAGGGCCAGTGTCGAGCTGGCGCGAGCTGCGGCGCCGTATTCACGACGACATTTGCAATAACGGCTTCCACGCGAGGAAAAACAGTTTTGTTCAGTATTTTGGAGGCGAAACGCTTGACGCTAGCCTTCTTCTCATGCCGCAGCTTGGATTTCTTCCCGCCGACGACCCGCGCATAGTAGGCACTCTTCAAGCTGTAGAGCGGGAGCTTTTGCACGGGGGACTGGTCGCGCGTTACTCGACCGGCGAAACGGATGACGGTGTCGGCGGCAGGGAAGGGGCGTTCTTGGCATGCAGTTTCTGGCTCGCCGACGCTTATGTTCTTGGCGAGCGCCATAAGGATGCGCGCGAAATGTTTGACCGCCTGCTTGGGCTGCGCAACGATCTTGGACTTCTCGCCGAAGAATATGACGTTAGCAGTGGCCGCCTCCTCGGAAACTTCCCCCAGGCTTTTTCTCATATAGGCCTGGTGAACACTGCTCATAACCTGGCGAGCATCGAAGGCCCGGCAAAGCAGCGGATAAATAAAACCGCGCCAAACGGGCGGAAAGGCCTGCAGAAAGAATAATTTCGACGGTCGCCCAGATAAGGCGTACGTCATCCTCCCAGTTTTGAAAGCACGAAGGCGCACAGAAAGCCGACGACGGTGATCAATCCTGCATACTCGTGCGTCTCTGCAAACGCCTCCGGGATCATTGTGTCTGCTATCATAGCGAGTATAGCGCCAGCGGCCAAAGCTGTCGTTCCAGCGATGATGTCTGGGCTTGCTCCCGCGAGAGCAACGTTCCCGACCAAGGCCGCCAATCCAGAGGCAAGAGCTATACATCCCCAGACACAGAAGATGTAGCTCGCAGATCTGCCGGCATGGCGCATGCCAGCGGAACTCGCCAGACCTTCCGGGACATTCGACAGGAAGATTGCGGCGACTGTCACCAAACTCACGCCGGAACCACCAAGTAGGCTCACACCGATCACCACCGACTCCGGGATGCCGTCGAGGAGAGCGCCAATCGCGATCGCCAAGCCGGAACCATCCGCGGCATTCTGCTGCTTCTGCTCTTGGTGATGCCCGGAGCGCTTTCGGTGACGGGCACCACGTCGGTTCAAAAAGACGTTCGCCGCTGTGTAGATCGCCGCGCCGAGCAGGAAACCGAGTGCCGTCGAATCGAACCCTCCGCGAGCAAATGCCTCGTCCATCAACTCGAAGGCAACAGCAGAGATCAATACTCCTGAGCCGATTGCCATGACTGCGGCAATTATGCGCTGGGGCAGGTTAGCAAGAAACGGTATAACCGCTCCTATGATAAGGGCCGATCCGCCCACGAGGCCCCACAGGCCGGCTTGTAGATACATTGGCACCCCTAACTCCCCTACGTAAACGAAACGGACAACCCGAAGGAAGACTAGTTCCGCGCTTTCGATCATGCAAAAGCCGCAAACCGGGAACTTTCGCGCGAATGGTAAGCGGGTCCCAGGAGCAGCATCGAGATAGCTCGCGCTAGCTATGAGGACAAACCAAGTCTTTAACAACCGGATATGTGACCCTGTAGTCGCGATTCACCAGCGCCCCGGGAGTTAAGCTTGCACGATCGATGCGGGATTGTCCCATTATGTGGAATACGGTTTCATCCCGTGCGAGAAGATTATCCGCGATCAAGCGGCGATGGCAGCGCCACCACACGGCCTCCGAGCACATAATAGCACATACGCAACTTTGCCCGCGCTGGACAAGGTCACTCAGGCCTTCATGGAATGTATCGGAAAGTGCATAGTCAGCGTAGTTGTGGAAGCTTCTATTTTTCCAGAAGGCGTTCAGCTCGAAAGGTATCGTACGTGCCTTCGATCGGAGACCGCCCAGTGCGTCCAATCGGCGATATGCTATGTGGTGATGCAGTAGTGCATCCGATAAAACATCTGAATTGAACTGAGGGTTCGTCCGCGACATCGGCATCTTCCGAACATCAACGACGCATTCCACCTGCGGCGCGCGCAGAAGATCCATGAACTCCTGCAGGGATCGGTTTGAGTGTCCGATCGTGTAGATTGGCAGGCGTCCAGGCGTTAGGGCAGTCATGGTGTACCTCGCGGTCGTTTCGCGCTGCTTTGTCCGCTTTCCTCAGGTTCTTTCTCAGTCGGCTTCGGTAGTTCACAAAGGCTCTCCATCACCTAACGCTGAGTGAGCAACTGTGGTTCAACGCTTCACTCTGCCGCGGCAATGGTGTGGAAAAATGCTTGCCCGGGCGCCGCAGAGGTATGCCGGAAGACTCCTGCAGGATTGTAAGTGAACTTCTTCCAACCCACCCTCTTGAAACATGGTGCGGAATTCCGATCCTTGATGGTCTGCTACTTGCACTGCTGAGCATACGGTGAGACTTTGCTGCATGATCGTGCGGCAGGGGCGCGAGGCACCTGCAGTTGGAGGAAAAAGTTGACAATAAGAGAATTGGAGAGCGCTCGAAGCAATCGGAAGACCACGGATGTCGACCGGTTCGTCGGAGCGCGTGTCAAAGCAGCAAGGATGAACCAGGGCTGGTCGCAGACCGCTTTGGCAGAGCGACTTGGTGTTTCATTTCAGCAGGTCCAGAAATACGAGAAGGGCTCGAACAGGATAAGCGCGGCCGCCATGGTGACGATAGCGGGACTGTTTGAGCTCCCTCTAAGCTATTTTCTTGGCGAGCAGGAAGCAGTAGCAAATGGAAAAGATCCTGAGGCTAAGGCAATGCCCGCGAGCAGGCTAGAGTTCCGGCTGCTCAGCGCATTCAGAAACTGCCCGCCATCCCTCCAGGCACGGTTCATCGCTCTCATGGAGGCCGCCGCAGGCCTACAGCCTGACGATCAGTAGAATGCTACAGCACTTAATCCCGTTTGGCGCAGCCTCTGCCATGCGACACGTTCTTAACTCGGATGCAGCGGGATGATCTTCTTCGCACTCTCGTTCAGCTTGTCTGCTGCAGCAAAGGCGGGGCCAAGCTCCTCTACCGCAAATGGCTTTCTCACAACAGGTGTTTCCGTCTGCAAGCCACCCTCCAGGGCGTCACTGTAGCCAGTCATCAGGACGATAGAGACATCGGGATGATCGGCTTTGAGATGGTCTGCAAGTTGAAGCCCGGACATCTGGGGCATCATGACATCGGAAAGAACATGCTTCAGATTGGGGTTTTGACGCAATATAACCAACGCCTCGGCGCCACCAGTTGCGGTCACCACTTGAACGCCTTCCACCTCTAGTGCCAACTTGCAGGCGTCAAGCGAAGCTGCGGTATCGTCAACTACCAACACGCGACGCGGAAGAGAAGGCCGATGCGATATCTCCAGAGAGACATCAGCCAGGGCTTTGGCGCGGGGAAAGACGAGCATCACCTCGGCACCATGACCCTCCACGCTATTCACACGGACGTCTGCACCGGTTCTCTGGGCAAAGCCATAAACCTGGCTGAGTCCTAGACCGTTCGATTTCGGACCCTTCGTCGTGTAGAACGGCTCAAAGACCCGATCAATGCGGTCAGCCGGAATGCCCTGACCGTTGTCTATAAGGCTTAACGAAACCGCACCCTCACGCATCGATCGGGCCATTCCCGAGGGTTGCGGTATATTTCGTCCGCGAATGACCAGTTTTCCTCCGTCTGGCATCGCTTCTTTTGCGTTTGTGGCGATATTGACGATAGCGACCTCCAGGCCCTGGCGATCGACCGTGATCGGCCATAGGTCAGGATCTAGGTCAATTTCCACAATTATCCTGTCATTGACAGCCTGGCGGACAAGTTCCTCAAGCTCAGAAACACGATGCTGAATGTACAGGGTCTCAGCCTGCTGCGTCGAACGACGCGTAAACGAGAGCAATCTCTCGGTAATGGCCTTTCCGCGTGCAACGCCATCGGCCATGAGATCGATCGTGGTCGCGAACTTGGTCTCGTCGAGCCGCCTTCTTTGCAGTCCGTTGATCCCGGCCTGGAACACCATCAGCAGGTTGTTGAAGTCGTGTGCCACGCCGCCCGTCAATTTCCCCAGCGCGTCCATGCGCTGCATGATGGCCATCGAAGCCTCTTGACGACGACGGGCTTCGAGCTCTCGCTGGAGCAGGATTCCTGCCGCGATACACAGGGCGGTAATGGCTGCCACCGCCGCCGCAACAAGTTCATAGCCCTCACGAACGACCCGTTGGTAAACGGCGATCGGGATTGCGACGTGGACTTTCCAGCCCGTCCCTGAAATTGGAAGAGCAGCTATGCGGACTTCTTCGCCATCTGCCAAAGACTGATCGGTTGCCTCTCCGTTCGCAGTCGTCTTCAATGCTGCGAAATCCTTTGCCGGGTCACCGACCGCAGACGGCGAGGCACGGGTCGCCGCAACAAGCCCGCCCTTCTCGTCTGTAACCCAGACACTCGATAGCGCCGGGTCGATGTTTTGATAGACGACGGCGCCGATGGCATCCGCACGCACCAGCGCACTGAGCACGAACACTGCCTTCTTTCGCTTTACCAGTATGCGTATCGGAAAAGCGGCCATTTCTTTGCTGGTACGGAACACATTGCCGACCACAGGCGCGCCGCTTTTGAACGCGAGTTGGAGGCTATCAATATCGCGGACCGTGGTTCTGGGCGGGTCCAAATTTGACGCGGGCTCGGACAGGACAATATTTCCCTGCAAATCAGCGACGTGCAACATTTCCCAAAGCGGCAATCGCATGCGGAACCGGCGAGCCAATTCTTCGAAGTTTCCCGGCTGTATCGGCGGATCAAGACGAGGCGTATCCGAAATAATCGAGAGCAACGCCTTTTGGGATTCAAGCTCACGGGCGATCGCCACTGACAGCGACTTCGCACTTTCCTTCAACTCGTCATCAAAACTAACTTTCTTCTCGCTGATGTAGAAATGCGCCATGATAGCGGCAGCGATAAGCACAGGAATCGTTCCGGCTAAGATCAAAAGCGCGAGCCAACGTATTTTTTTTCGCATCGAAAAACCGAGAATGTGAGCAATTTGTTGAGCCGACATAACGCCTATCCGCGGCACGGCAATAGTCGGTTGCGAACTAAAAATGGGCTGAAGCGCGGGCTGAAGTCAGCCGGCCTGGTGGAAACTGTCCGAAAAAATACCTGGGTACTCGCGCATTCGTTGCGCGTGGGAGAGAATAACCTACCTTTACTACTTGAAAGCATCGGACCAAAGTCTGACCCGGGGCTTTTCCAAGGAGTTTTAAGACCAGTTTAAGTCATCGTCATCTAGCCTCATCGCTGCAATTATGCCGATAGGGAGCTCGCGATGCTTGGCAGGATTAAGATAGCCCACAGGACTGTGTTCTTAACACTTCTTGCCGTCGTGTCGCTTCTATCAGTTTGCGCGATATTCATAACCGAGCGGTCGACTGAGCATTTTTACGAGGACAAGACGACGCGGATCGACGCGCTCAATCTTACGATGTCCGAACTAGACGGGATGTTCTTGCAGGTTCGCCGGCACGAAAAGGACTTCCTTCTGCGAAAGGATCAACTCTCGATACAAAAGCACGACGCTGCTTCGGCCGAGTTGTTGAATACAATCCAGTCTCTCCAGAAGTCGGTAGACGACCGCGACCTTCGTGAACTTCTCGACAAGGTGGCGGGCACTTATGCTGAATACAACAATCGCTTCAAGACGCTTGTCGCGACGAACATCAGGCTCGGTCTGGACCCGTCCCTGGGGTTGGAGGGCGCCATGCGGGAAGCCGTCCATAAACTGGAGACAAAGCTTCAAGCGGGTGGAGATGCCGATACGCAGATCTCGATGCTTATGCTGCGGCGCCACGAAAAAGATTTCATCATGCGTCGCGATCCGAAATACGCTGCGGCCCACGATGCTGAAGCCCAGCACCTGGCGTCGCTCGCGCCGCAGGCCTTTGGCGGGCAATCTGCGAAGGACGAAGCTCTGCGGACCTTGAGCTCATACAGGACATCTTTTCACGATTATGTTGCGGCGGCCAGCGATGAAACGGTCGCAAGAAAGAGCGTTTCGGAGGCGTTCGCGGTTGTCGAACCTCTTGTGCAGCAGTTCCACGATCGCGCCGCGGCAGTGAAGATCGCTCAAGAAGCGGCCGGGGCCGCAAGTGCCAAGGAAGCGCTTTGGCTTGCCGGTATCACCGTTAGCGCAATGATACTTCTACTCCTGTTTCTCTCGACATCGATTGGCCGGTCGATCTCCCGTCAGGTTCTGGACATGGCAAGCGCGATGCGTGGTTTGGCGGAAGGGCGGCTTGACACGCAGATACCCGGGCTAGGGCTCCATACGGAGATTGGCGCAATGGCTGGAGCAGTGGACGTCTTCCGCAAGAATGCGATTGAAAATGGCAGGCTTGAGCAAGAGGCCACGAACCAGCGCAATCACAGTGAAGAACAGCGTCGAAACTTGGCAGAGCAAGACCGTGTGCGTGCCATGGAGATGTTGCAGGCCACGCAGGGCCTAGCAGAAGGCCTTCGTCAGCTGGCCGCAGGCAATCTGACGTTCGAGCTAGATACGGCTTTCGCGGCTGATTTCGAGGGGCTGCGAACCGACTTCAACAGTGCTATGAGCCAGCTTCGCGCGACGCTCTCGACGGTTGCTCGTTCTACCAATGCCATCGATGGTGGATCGCGAGAGATCAGCACCAGCGCCGAGGACCTTTCAAGACGAACGGAACAACAAGCTGCCTCGCTTGAGGAAACCGCCGCTGCCCTGGATCAGATTACCACTAATGTTGCTAACTCAACCAAGCGGGCAGAAGAAGCTCGCGGCTTGGCGAGTGAGGCAAATGAAAGCGCTCGTCGATCGGGAGGCATTGTTGCCAGTGCAGTGACAGCAATGGGACGGATCGAGAACTCCTCCGGCCAAATAGCAAACATTATCGGCGTTATCGATGACATAGCGTTCCAGACTAATTTGCTCGCCCTGAACGCTGGTGTAGAAGCGGCTCGTGCAGGTGACGCAGGCAAAGGCTTTGCCGTTGTCGCTCAGGAGGTGAGGGAGCTTGCCCAGCGGTCCGCCAACGCCGCACGAGAAATCAAAGGATTGATAGAGCAGTCGGCAGCTGAGGTAAAAACAGGGGTCAAGCTTGTCAGCGAAACCGGCGAGGCGCTGAGGCAGATCGAGACATTCATTGTGGCGATCAACACCCACATGGCTTCGATCGCCACATCCGCTCGCGAGCAATCCATAGGACTGAGTGAAGTCAACACGGCCGTTAATCAAATGGATCAGGTTACTCAGAAGAACGCCGCTATGGTGGAAGAGGCAAGTGCAGCCGGCGCGACACTTGCAGCTGAAGCCGGGATGCTGCGGCAGGTCGTTGGGCAGTTCCAACTAGGGTCCGCGGAGGGGGAAGCTTCGTACCCCCACCCGGCGATCGCACCCGCGCAAATCCCTGTTCCATCCGCTGCTCGGCAAGCTATTGCCAAACTTGCAAGCGCCTTCACCGGCCCCGGTGGGCGTCTGAGCTCTGCTGCACGTTCATGAGCCAGCGCCCCCCGCGAGATAGTTGCGTTGCTAAAAGCAAAGCCGAGCTCGGAGCCAAGCCCGAGCCTTCAAAACCCGGCTGCCCTTACTCCCACGCGGCGCTCGAAAAACGAACCATCAAGTCGTCGGAACTCGCTGCAATCTCCTCCTACTATGACGTGGGGGTGTGTCATCCATCTGTCTCGGCATGACATGAGGCATTGAATTCTGCGGCCGCTGCGGACAATGCTCTGTCCCTGTGCCGTAAGATGGAAAAGCACCGTGGAGGAAGGTCAAGAGGGAGCCTTATCATCTCGCCGCTTGCTAAGAACGGCTCCACCACAGCCTGAGACAAGCACGCTACGCACCCGCCGCCCCTGACAGCGCTCAAAACGGCCTCATTGGACGGATGCGTCAAGACGACATTTAAACTTTCGGCGGCGAAGCCTAGGTGCTGTATAGATGTCTCGAAAAAGGAGCGCGTGCCGGATCCTCGCTCTCGGGTAACCCACGGGTATCGATTAATATCTTCTGCCCTTATCGTGGAATCTATCCAACCCGACATAGTGAAGACCAGCATCTGGTCTTCTGCGATTACTTTGGACGAGAGCAGCGGATGCTCGAATTCGCCTTCGATAAAACCGAGTTCCGCGTCTCCGGAAATAACAGCCTCTGCTACACTAACCGTGTTTCCCATCTCAACACCGACGGTGATGGCGGGGTACCTCTCGCGGAAGCGCATCACTCTTTGTGGAAGCCAGTAGTTCACAATGGTTTGGCTGGCCTGGATCTCGAGGTGGCCGCGGTGAAGTCCGGCTAGATCCGAAAGAAAGCGCGCTGCGGCGGATGCTCGCGATACTGTTTCTCGCGCCTCTTTGAGGAACGCCCGGCCGTTTGCCGTGAGTTGGATTCCTCGGCCAACCCTGTCGAAGAGCTGCACGCCGCTTGAATCTTCGAGGCTTTTAATCGACGCGCTCACCGCTGATGGGGTGAGGTTAATGGCCTCGGCAGCCTTCGTAAGATGCTGTCGCTCCGCAACTGCGATGAACACTCTAAGCTGTTCTAGGGTCATCGTTCAAACTTTCCGAATGAAGCACCAACAAACATCAGATGGATATCAAAGATTAGGAGAAGTATTCTCTCTTTCCGCCAATGTGGAGCACATAAATGTCGCGTGACACAGAAGTTTTGGAAGTCATTCCCGGGATCACACTCGCCGCGGCAATATCGATTGCCGCCTACGGCGGGGAGCGGTTGGAGATGTGGTTGTTCGGGGAGACCTGGGTCGATGGGTTGGTTCTCGCGATTGTACTCGGCACGCTGCTGCGCACAACCTTCGCACTGCCGAAGCAATATATGCTCGGCATCGGATTTTCGTCAAAGATCCTGCTTGAGGTCGCCATCGTGCTGTTGGGCGGAACTATAGGCGCGTCAGCGATATCTGCGGCGGGTCCTCTGTTGTTTGGATCGATTGTTGCGGTTGTTGTGGCGTCCTTGGGCCTGAGTTATGCTATCGGGCGCGCCTTTGGACTGGATGACAGGCTTGCGACGCTTGTATCATGCGGCAATTCGATCTGCGGCAATTCCGCGATTGTCGCTGCAGCTCCGGTAATCGACGCCTCTTCGGAAGATGTCGCATCCTCTATCGCCTTCACTGCGGTGTTAGGTGTTGCGGTGGTTTTACTGCTGCCGGCCGCATTCAAAATCCTAGGCGTGACACAGTGGCAATATGGAGTCATCGCTGGGCTAACAGTTTATGCGGTCCCACAAGTCCTCGCCGCGACAGTCCCTGTCGGAACGGTGAGCACTCAAATCGGTACACTGGTAAAATTGGTCCGCGTTCTTATGCTTGGACGGTTATTGTTTTGCTTGGTCTGAAGTCGGGCCGCCGCGGATCAGTTCGAATGAAGATGGGACATTTAGTGCCGTGGTTTATCGTTGGCTTTGTTGCCATGATTGCTTGCCGTTCCATCGGCCTCATCCCGGATGTGGCAGTTAGCTCCTTCAGAACAGCTTCTACAGCTCTCACAACTGTATCGATGGCTGCCCTTGGGCTTTCGGTCGACTTGCGCAGTGTGATGGCGTCCGGTGGACGTGTGCTCATTGCCGGCTGCGTATCAATCGCAATGCTGCTCTGCCTAGCGCTTGCCACTACCCATTTTTTGCCTCAGCCAATTGCTTAGTATGCTCGGCTGTTGAACCATGACTCTGTTTGCAGATTTCTCGCCGCTTCGGGTTTGACAGCAGTCAGGTAATTTCAGAAAAGCTCGTTGTAGCGAGTGTCGTAAGCCCACGGTGAAGGCCGTCTTGCGCTGACGTCCTGCTGACTGCCAGTCCTAATGGTAACACTAAGAGTAGTCATATGACGAAGCATCCAATTCAGGTGATCACGTCTGCACAGCGGCAATCTAGGTGAGATTCAGCGTCAATCAGGATGAGACTCGCGCCGGGGTGTGACGGAGTGAAGGCGGAGCCCGATTGTAGTCATATCCCGGAGCGGCGCAGATGATTTTAGGCGTCTCATGATCGCGGTCGGTTCGGTACATTTGCGGTTCTCGGGAACCTTGAGTGCTTGACATCGCTGGTAGGCGAAGCGATGCTGCTGAGATGTCAAAGTTGGAACAGTCCGTGCCCTTCCGCTTGTGCCCGATCGCAGGATCGTAGCCCGCTCCCGGTTGCCGTCGCGCCCCGGGCGACGGGTCTGTTTCACGTTCTTGCGCGACTTCCACCTTTCCAATTTTTCTGCCGCGGTTGTAGAACCGTGAAAATGGAGGCGCTCGTGACTAAAAGCACGCTAACTTCGAACAAGCCAGTTATTCTCGTCAGACAAGCCGACTATGGACGCCTTACGGCTCTGGCGCAGGCTTCGATGGACAAAGATATGGCCGTCGGAGATGAACTCATGGCTGAACTCGAGAGAGCAACTGTCGTAGTCGATGATGCGGCGGCTCAGCGGACGATCCAGATGGGATCAACAGCCACATACCGGACCGGGACGAGCGAACCTCGGAATGTGACGCTCGTATATCCGGGCGAAGCCAATATTGAGGAAAACCGAATTTCAATCCTGACGCCAATCGGGGTAGCGTTGCTTGGACTATCGAAAGCACAATCCATAAGCTGGGTAGCTCGCGACGGAACGACGCATACCTTGAAGGTTGTGTCGGTTGGAAAGTGATGATCGCTGGATGGAAATCTCAAGCGTGACGATGTCAGAACTGCGTCCAACGATCGGTTTCGACATTTGACTGTCAAGGAATTTGCCGGTAACTGATCCATGCGCAGCACCGGTGATATCATGTCAAACGCGATGTATTGTCTCGGCATGCGTGTTTTCGATTAGGAAATGGCCCGCCGCCTAGAGGGAGATGGCAGCGGGCCAGGAATGGCGACTGACATTGATCGCCACGGGTTTGCATCGTCCGGAATTTCAAATTTCACGCCTTGCCGCCTCGCGCGCCTTGTCTACAGACCTTCTGAATGTCCGAAACTCATAGGGGATCGGCCATCGACTTAGTCGACGCCGCCAAATAACCTCAAGCCAATGTACCCCGTCGTCCTGAGGTCTCACTGGATACCATGCATACCATAATCGCCAAGCATCCCTTTCCGATCTCACATCCATGGCGGCCCCTCCAAAAAAGCCCTTGAGCAACCCTGGTTCTTTCTGTAATGGAGAACCATCCATTGGAACCGTTCCGAGATAGAGATCAAATATTTGGACCTCTCGTCAATCGAAATCTTTCTCGCCGTGGCACGAGAGTCGAGCGTCACCAGGGCTGCGGCAGAGCTCGGTCGTGTTCCCTCGAACGTCACCACGCGTGTCCAGCAACTCGAAGAAGACCTCGGCGCTTCTCTTTTCAGCCGTGACGGTAAGAAGATGACGCTAACGGCGAAGGGCGAGGTGTTCTCAAAGTACGCCACTCGCCTCCTCGCTCTCGCGCTCGAAGCCAGACAGGCCGTTGGGCCTTTTGCTCCGAGCGGAGAATTGCGAGTGGGTACGATGGAAAGCACCGCGGCGAGTCGGCTCCCCACTGCGCTTGCCGAGTTCAATCGGATGTGGCCGGAAGTTTCCCTCCAGCTGAAGCTTGGCGCGTCCCAAGAGTTGCTGTCTGAAGTTGTCCGGGGGACGCTCGATTGCGCTTTAGTAGCGCGGCCGCCCAAGCAGGTCGCGGATGCAATTGCTTTCGAAAAGGATGTTTCGAAGCTGGACGCGAGATCCGTTTTCTCGGAAGATCTGCTGGTAGTGCTGCCTCTTGGACATAAGCCGATAAAAAACGCGAGTGACCTGCGTGTATCAGGCGTTGCAGCACTGGAGCCCGGATGTACCTATCGCCGGGCTGCCGAACGGTGGCTTGAACACTCCAGTGTTCGCACCATCGAGCACGGCTCCTACCACGCAATAATGGCCAGCATCTCGACAGGGGACATAGCCGGCGTGATGCCACGATCCGTCTACGATCTCATGCCTCATGCTGCCAGCACGATGCCGATCTCCCTAGGCGCGATCGAAACCATCCTGGTTTCGCGCAAAGATCATCAGCCCCAATCGCTGGCTGCCTTTGAAAAGGTGCTTTCGAGCACCCGAGACATCAATAGACATCATAGCACCTAACCTCCCGAGAGACACCCTATGCCCCAAACACCACTGCACAGTGGCGGCGAACTTCGCCCGCGTTACAGGATCTTTCAGCCAATCCTCGCTGGCGCGACGCTTCGCGAACGAATGGTCGGATGCTTGGGAGCACTTATCTGCATTGGATTGACGGGCCTGGTCAGTGGCTACTTTTTCGGAGCGGGTCCTCATTTGCCGTTCATCGTTGCCCCCATGGGGGCTTCGGCTGTACTGCTTTTCGCGGTGCCATCAAGTCCGCTTGCACAACCCTGGTCGATCATTGGCGGCAACACAATCTCGGCGTTTATGGGGATGGCCGCAGCTTATTTCATCAGCGACCCCATCATCGCCACGGGCGTCGGCGTCGCGCTGGCGATCGCAGCCATGTCTTTCACCAAAAGCCTTCACCCGCCGGGCGGGGCGGCCGCCTTGACCGCCGTGCTTGGTGGACCGGTTGTTGCTGGATGGGGCTTCCTTTTCCCGTTCATCCCTGTGGCCTTAAACTCGTGCATTCTCGTCGGCCTCGGACTGGTTTTTCACAAACTATCGCGCCGTAACTATCCGCATGTAGCGCAAAATGCGGCGGAAAACCTTCACAACACGCGGGACCGCCCGTCCTCGCTTCGCGTGGGATTCCGCGAAGAGGACCTTGATGCGGCCTTAGACACGCTTGAAGAAACGTTCGACATTGATCGCGACGACCTTTCGCGGCTGTTGCGTCAAGTCGAGTTCCAGGCCGCTATAAGGTCGCATGGTGAGATAAGCTGCGGAGACATTATGTCCCGCGATGTAATCTCGATCGATCTTAACGCTGACCCATCGGCCGCGCGTGGCCTCCTTCTGAAGCATAACATTCGAACCCTCCCGGTGAAGGACGAGCTCGACAAGCTGGTCGGCACCGTGGGACTGCGGGAGTTGCTTGAGGACGGCCATGCGATCACCAAGGTACGTGTGGCTGCGACCGCAAACGAGCGCGACCCCGCGATGTCCGTTCTACCAACACTAACCGATGGCGAGAGCCATGCCGTTATTGTGGTCGACGAAGAGCGTCACGTTATAGGACTGATTTCGCAGACAGACCTGTTGAGCGCGGTTGCCCGTTTGCTGCCCACAGACAAGACCACACAACAAAAGGCGGCGTGATAGCGAAGTCCTTCGCTTGATGTTATTTTCTATGACGTGTCGTACCCTGACTGGAGTCGAGATCCGTCAGAATACCATCGCTCAGGCTGTAAACCCATCCGTGGATGCGAAGCCGCGCTCCGTGATCCCAAGCTTTGCGGATTATCGGGGTCCGCGCAAGCTTTGCGACCTGATCAATCACCGACGCCTCGCAGAGCTTGTTGAGCCCCTCGTCGTCTTCAATGAGACAATCTTTGCATTCGAATGTCCTGCTTGCGACGTCACGGATGGGTTGCAGCCAGTGGTCGATGATGCCATGTGACCTGCCGTCGACTGCGCCCCTGATGCCGCCACACCCATGATGCCCGCACACGATGATATGCTCGATCTTCAGCGTCTCGATCGCGAATTCCAGCACCGAAAGTAGATTCAGGTCACTCGGGTGAACGAGGTTTGCGACGTTGCGGTGCACGAATACCTCGCCCGGCTCCAGTCCGGTGATGACATTGGCGGGAACTCGACTGTCTGAACAGCCGATCCAAAGATATTGAGGTCTTTGTATCGCAGCGAGCTTTTTGAAGTACGCGGGGTCCTGTTCCAGTCTGCCCTGCGCCCAAAGTCGGTTTTTTTGAAACAAATGGTCTAGCACTGAGATCTCCATCACGCTGCTTGGCTGCGCGGCGCATGATGCGTCGCGCAGCCCTTTCTGGACGCTATCGCGCGGGCTCTTGATTCCTGGCTCCAAGATATGGCCGGCGTTCAAGCTCGCTCGTCCTCAGCGAGCTTCTCAATCGCAGGAGATCCTTTCTGGCGATGAGGCCAAGAAGCTTCCCGCTCTCAGGATGGACTATCGGTATCCGCGCACTATCAGTTGAGAGCATTAGGTCGGCGATGAAGCCGACTGTGTCATCGGGATGTCCAACAGGAAGCGAGGCGTCTGATACCCGCTCACCGAGCGTTTGGCTGCCGAGCTCAGGGTTGCTTTGCCAGCCGAGAACGTCTCCACGGGTAACCACGCCTTCGAACCGCCCGTCGTCAGTCGTCACAGGATAGACGCGATGCGTCTTTTCCTGTCCGGCGAAAAACACGCAGGCTTCCGCCACCGTCATCTTGGCTGAGAAGGTGTCGACACGCTCGATCATGATTTCGGCTGCACGGGTCAGCTCAAATGGATCGATGCCGTATTCCCGCGTGATGTGCTGACCGCGGCGCGCGATCTTCTCGGTGAGGATCGAGCGGCGCAACAACAGAACGGTGACCGCGTAGGCAGATACCGTCGCAACAAGAAGTGGCACCATGACACTTGCGTCGCCAGTGATCTCAAAAGCGAAGAACGCTCCGGTCAGGGGCGCGCGCATCGTTCCGCCCATCATCGCCGCCATGCCGAGTAGAGCCCAGAAACCGGGCTCGCCTGGAAAAGCAAGTCCGACGATCCACCCCAGCGCACCGCCCAGGATCAAAAGGGGCGCTAGAACGCCGCCAGACGTTCCGGAGGACAACGCCACTAGCCAAATGCCTGCCTTAACCAGGAGAATGGCTATAACGGCCTTGGCCACGATGTGATTGCTGAGAAGATCGGAAATGATGTCGTAGCCGACACCGAGTGCTCTTGGCTCGATCAGTCCGCCCAACCCGACGACGAGACCGCCAACGGCCGGCCACCACATCCAGTGAAACGGAAGTTTTTCGAACGCGTCTTCGATCTTGTATAGCAGGGTGGTCAGCAGGCCGGACTGAAGGCCCGATACAATTCCCATCACGACACAGAGCAGGATACCCCACCATGCGAGATGAACATGGAACTGCGTGGGAAACAGTGGGCCGTCGGCGAAGATGAACGGACGCCAGCACACAGAAACGGCGGCGGCAACTGCGACGGGGATGAAACTGCGGGGCTTCCACTCGAATAGCAGCAGTTCGACCGCGAGCATGACCGCCGCGATCGGCGAGCCGAATATCGCGGTCATTCCCGCTGCCGCGCCAGCGACCAGCAACGTTTTACGCTCTGCCGCACTCATGTGAAAGAACTGGGCAAACAGCGAACCAATTGCCCCGCCGGTCATGATGATCGGGCCTTCCGCACCAAATGGTCCGCCTGTGCCAATGGAGATGGCGGAGGACAGCGGTTTCAGGAGAGCGACCTTCGGCGACATGCGGCTGCCGCCAATGAGGATCGCTTCGATTGCTTCCGGAATCCCGTGACCCCTGATTTTTTCCGATCCGAAGCGCGCCATCAGACCTATGGCCAACCCACCGAGGACTGGCGCAGCGACCATCCAAGGCGAGCGCGCCGCCGCCGCAAGAGACGACGGTGTAATGCTCCATTGTCCGAACCAGACCAGGTTCGTCACCAGAGATATAAGGCTCACGAGAACCCATGCCGCCATAGCGCCGCCGGAACCCACGATCACAGCCATGCCGATGAGTAGCAGAACGCGCCGATCGGTCGTGAAGTCGCCAGCTTCGCGTCGTGCGAGGCCGCCGGTAAAATCGTGCTGCGGATAATTTCGTGGGGGAGGGGGTATTGGCAATTCTTTCTCCAGAATGAAGTTCGTTCTTGGCACGCACATATATCGTGTTACGATACAAAGCAATTGGAATTCAGAGTGGAGTGCAAAATGACGCAACACGATACAGAGCTCCTTTCACCCGGAGACTACGAGGCGTTGGCAAACCTGCGTTACGAGCTTCGACGGTTCACCGATTTCAGTTCCTATGAGGTCCAAAAACTCAGTTTGACGCCACAGCAGCATCAGGCGCTCCTTGCGATCAAAGGCCTTTCCGGATCTCAACGGATGTCGATTGGAATGCTCGCCGATCGTCTGTTGGTGGCACCACAGACAGCGACTGGCCTGGTCGATCGATTGGAGGAAGAGGGTCTGGTGGAGCGGCAGGCAGTGAAGTCTGATGGCCGGAAGCAGACTTTGGCGCTGACTGCGAAAGCGGAGAAAATTCTCGAAGGCTTGAGCGGCGTGCACCTTCACGAAATTCGTGAGATGGCACCAAAGCTCATGCTTGCGCTTCGAGCCCTGCAGGACCGCCGAAAGCTGGAAAAGATCGCCTGGATGGCGTAATCGTCCGTTCATAACGAGACAAGGCAACACGAGGACGGATGACCCGCGGTAAAAAAACATTGAGCGCCGCCGATTATCAGACGCTGGCGACGCTCCGGTTCGCATTGCGCAAATTTTCGGAATTCAGCGCCTCGGCCGCGCAGGAGGAGGGGCTTCCTTCGCAGCAACATCAGGCTTTGCTTGCTATAAAGGGGCATCCAGGCCCGGAGCCGATGACAATCGGCCTTTTGGCGGGACGATTGCTGATCGCGCCTCATACTGCGACCGAACTCGTCAACCGTCTGGCCAAAAACGGCCTCGTGGATCGCAAGGTAGATCCCGTGGACAAGAGGCGGCAATACCTCGAGCTGACCGACAAATCACAGGAGATCATGCTTAGGCTGAGCGCAACGCATATGACGGAAATCAAGGAGATGGCCCCTGAGTTGATCCTGCTCCTGCAACATCTGCAGGACTGCTGAAATACCTCTTTCAAAGATTGTCAAGGCAATCGGAAAGCTCACCAAGCAAATCCATCTCGGCTTCAAGCCCAACAGACATCCTGAGAAGACCGTCTCGTATTCCGGCGACTTGGCGCGCCTCGTTGCCCATTCCGGCATGGGTCATAGTGGACGGATGTGCGATCAAGCTTTCCACACCGCCGAGTGATTCCGCCAGAGTAATAATCTTGAGGCCCCGCACGAAATTTCGCACTGCTCCTATGCCGCCGTCGAGTTCGAAGCTCAGCATTGCGCCGAAACCCTTTTGCTGTTTCGACGCAAGCGCGTGCCCTGGGTCCGAAGGCAGTCCGGGATAATAGACGCGGCTAACTTCTTTCCGGCGGCTTAGCATTGTTGCGATCAGGCCGGCCGTTCGTTGCTGCCTCTCTATCCTCGCGAAGAGCGTCCTTACACCGCGCAGTCTTTGGTAAGCGTCGAAGGGCGAACCCGTAACACCGATAAGGTTTGCCCAGGATTTGAGTTTCTCGTCGTCATCCGGTGATGCGGAAACCACTATACCTCCGACAACATCCGAGTGCCCGTTGAGATATTTGGTGGTCGAGTGGATGACCATATCTGCGCCGAGCTCGATCGGTTGCTGTAGTGCGGGCGAAAGAAAGGTGTTGTCCACCGCGAGTTTCGCTCCGGCTTCCTTTGCAAGGCGCGCTATCGTGCGAATGTCGACGACGCGCATCAGTGGATTGCTCGGCGTCTCCACGAGTACCAATGCCGGTTTTTTATAGAAGGCTGAACCAAGAGCTGCTGGATCGCTTTGGTCGACGAAGTCTGGGGCGAGCTGTCCCTTGTCTCGTAGAGATGTCAGCAAACGGTGAGTGCCGCCATAGCAATCATGGGGAGCCAGGACGCGATCGCCGACTGCCAGAGAGCTGAGAACCAGATGCAGTGCCGCCATGCCGGAAGCTGTGACGACCGCGGCGACGCCGCCCTCAAGTTTTGCGACGGTGTCCGCCAAGAGTTCACGCGTCGGGTTAGAAGTCCTCGAATACTCATATTGCTGGGCGGCTTCGAATTGCTGGAAAGCGTAATTGCTCGAGAGATAGAGTGGCGGTGTTACCGCGCCGAAGACGGTGTCGGCGGCGATACCGTTGGAGACGGCTACGGTCTTGTTGTCCTTGTTTTCCGGCATGATACGAACCGTCCGGCTCCCTCGGATTCTTAGAGTTTTACCATGCGCAAATACGGACGCAGCTCACGCCAGCCTTGAGGAAAGAGACTTTCGGCCTGCTCTTTGGTCAGTAATGGCGAAATAATCACCTCCTGACCGGGCTCCCAGTTGACAGGCGTCGAGACCTTCTGGGCGTCGGTGAGTTGGAGGCTGTCGATGGCACGAAGGATTTCGACAAAATTTCGTCCGGCGCTCGGCGGGTAGGTTAAAGTCAAGCGGACTTTCTTTTGAGGATCGATGACATAAACCGCTCGTACGGTCACAGTCGGATCGGTCTCCAGATGGATCATGCCGTAAAGTTCCGCGACTTTTTTATCGACGTCGGCGATCATAGGGAAGTTGAGCGCGTGACCCTGCGTCTCGGCGATGTCGCGCTCCCAGCTCTCGTGAGCATCCAAATCATCTACCGACAACCCGATAGGCTTAACCCCCCGTTTGTCCCACTCCGGCTTGAGCCGCGCGACTTCCGCCAGTTCGGTTGTGCAAACGGGCGTAAAGTTTTTGGGGTGGCTAAATAGGATGCCCCATGAGCCTCTCAGCCACTCATGGAAGTTAATCATACCTTGGGTGCTGTCCTGTTGAAAGTCCGGCGCTGTCTGTCCAAGTCGAAGAGTCATTTTCAAGCTCCTGTGTTGCCGACGCGCTCGTCGGCTGGCATGTTCTGGTTTGATACCATGGGCTGTCCGAGCTGGTGCGGAAGCGGCATGGAAATCCGTTTCTCTTCTTCGAAGATGTAATCGCGGGAAAGCGGCAATGTCGCGATGTCACGTGTCAGCTGCACCTGCCAATTCATATGCCCGGCCCGACGGAATGCGAGCTCTGAGGCTACCAGATAAAACTCGAACATCCTGCAAAACCGTTCGTCATAGATATTGGCTAGTGCCGCCCGATTTTGTTCGAATTTTTCCCTCCATAGCGCGAGCGTTTTTGCGTAATGAAGGCGCAATATCTCGACATCCGTTGCCCATAGGCCCGATTTTTCGACGACGGATAGGACCTCCGAGATTGCCGGCGAATAACCACCCGGGAAAATGTATTTAGCGATCCATGGATTTGTACTGCCAGGGCCGTCTGCGCGCCCGATCGCGTGAATTAAGGCAACGCCGTTAGGCCTCAGCATAGAGTAAATTTTGTCAAAGAAAGTTCGGTAGTGATCAATGCCTACGTGCTCGAACATTCCCACGGAAACGACGCGGTCAACCTGACCCGTCCAGTTCCGGTAATCAAGAAGCTGAAATGTTACTCTATCGGCGAGGCCGGCTTCATGTGCTCGCTTTCTCGCAACATTCAATTGCTCGGTCGACAACGTCAAACCAGTAACACGAGCACCGTATTCCCGCGCGAGGAACAGCGCCATGCCTCCCCAACCGCATCCGACATCGACAACCTCCAGGCCGGGCTGATCAAGTTTCAGCTTTGCGGCTATGTGAATCTTTTTCTTGAGTTGCGCTTCCTCAAGCGTTTCGTCTCCTCTCGGAAAATAGGCACACGAATACTGCATGTCCTCATCCAGCATCAGTGAATAGACGCGGCCATCGAGATCGTAGTGATGAGCTACGTTTCGTCGTGAGGCGCTTATCGAATTGAGCTGGTCGATCCAGCGCCTTACCCAGCGAAATTTCTCGAACGCCTTGTCGAAGAAATGTTGCCCTCCCTCCATCCAGTTGAGGGTTAGAATATCCAGTACTTCGAACAGTGTTCCCGATCCGGGCGTTATATCGCCGTCCATGTACGTTTCGCCAAGGGCTAGCGCTGGATTGAAGGTAAGCCGTCGCATTGCGCGCCGGGTCCTAATGACGAGTGATGCTCTCGGCTCGCGCCCGGAACCAAATTGCTTGCGGGTGCCGTTGGGAAGGGTGACATCAAGAGTTCCGATCTGAATAAGATTGGAAAGGAGGGCTTCGAATAACACTTTTGGCATGCCTCATAACAAGCTGCGACTGCTCGCATCACAGGCACTATAGTTCTTGAAAAATGAATGACAAGAGACGTTAATTCGGTAAAAGGGAACATGAAGTGGGAGGCGCGATGTCAGCCGGCAAGATCCGACACGCCTTTAAGAGCCATGATAGCGGTTTGTATATCGACGTTGTCTTCAGATGCTTCCGGGTAGACCGCGTAAGCAGGATATGAAAATTCCGGAGCTCCTTCAATCTGCTCCAATCTGCCCTGCTCAATGAGCCGGGCCACCGCGCCCTTTCTGAAATAGCCTGTGCCGCCGACCCGAAGGATGTAATTCAGGCCGAGCGGGCCGAGGCCGACCATCAAGCCGGGGTCTCCCCGGCTACCTGAGACCGCTTCCAGGTGGGATGAAAACATTGGCCCCCAATCCACGTGAACAAACTCGGCGACACCGGTTGTCGCTGCCTTGTCGACCGTGCTTCGTACAAGAACCAAGTGTTCCTCCTCGACGAGCTCGACTTTGTATCCGGGAAGAAGTCTGGGAGCGTACAGGACGGCAATGTCGAGTGTCCCAGTGCGCAGTTGCTCCATCAGGTGCTCAGGTACTCCGACGTGTGCCTGAAGGGAGACGTGGGGTGCCATATGTTTCATTTGGATCAACCAATCCAGGAGCAAAGGGTCCCACAGACTTAGCTCTCCACCGAGCGCTACCAAGCTGGTCTGGCCTTCAGGAAGAGAAAGCTGATGACGGGCGCGCTCCCAGACCTGAAGGAACGAGGCTGCATATTTCTCGAATTCGCGCCCCGCAGGGGTGAGTTGGGCACCATTTCGATTTCGCGTGAACAACTGCCGCCCAAGGGTTTCCTCAAGTGTCTTGATGCGGGCACTGACGGTGGTCTGCGTGACGTTCAACCGTTCAGCAGCTTTCCAGAAACTTCCGGTATTGATGATCTCAAGGAAGGTTCGCGCCCGGTCGACGTCCATTGCCGTATTCCTTTCAAGCAATAATTTTGCTTGAGACTAGCATTTAAATCAGTTTGCTCAATCATCAAATAGGGGAGAGGTTCTTCTCAAGGTCATGGTCCGCGAGTTTATGAAGCGGAACCTGGAAACTGTTTCCTTGGCATCGTAGCACAAAAAAACCAATGGCCTGCCAGCAACGAAGGAGGCCACCATGCACAACACTCCCAGCGACAGTATAACTCTCGTAGCAACTCTCGTCTTCTACTGGATGATTTTCAATCTTGCCGCTCCCGCCTTTAGTCATAGAGGCGACGAGAGCGAGCCGCCAGACGCGGATTGTAAACTCAAAGCGTTTACCCGCGATATGCTTGAGAAGCGCGGCGAACACTTTTCGGAGAGTGATTTTCTGTATGGCGCACGTGAGGCACGCAGCCTCATACTCCAAGATTTCGCCCGAGGCGACAAGGACGGATTGCGCCCTTTGATGACATCAGAAGTCTTCGACGCTTTCTGCAAAGCCATTGACGAAAGAAATTTGCGGCAAGAAACGTTGGATATCGCTTTGAGCGAGACTACAAGCGCCTGCATCACCGATGCAAGAAACCTTGCCGATTGCTCTGAAATCACCGTCATTTTCGTTGGCGTTAAGACTGAGACGGTGCATAGACCCGACGGCACCGAACATAGCTGGTCGTCGGATAAACGACTGGACCGCTGGATCTTTCGAAGGGAGCAAAACGATCGCGGTCAAAATTGGTGTGCAGCGGTGATTGATACCGTGGGAATCGACGAAGTCCCCGAACGGCCTAAGGCATCCACAACGACCAAAGCGGCCTAGCAAATAGGAAGCAGTCAGTTCGCGGTGATCAGATACAGACAAAAGAATATCGCGGAAACGGAAACCAGCGAGCCCCGCTCTCGATATCGTCGGAGCGAGTTGGCCAGGCCAAGGGCGGTAACAAACAATCCGCTCCCCAACCAGACGCCGCAGTTCACAAATAGTAATCCGCTCGCGCTGACCGCGATCGATGCTGCGAAGTTGATGATGACAATCCTAGCCTGGTGTCCAGCCTTCACGGGTTCGAACATCAAGAGAAAGGCGTTCCAACTGAGAGCGATGCTTGCCAACAGTAGTGCGGGCATCAGAAACATCGGGCCGGTTGACAGCAAATGCGGTCCCAGAGCCTCCATCACCGGACGCGGACCCCTACGTCGGTCACTATCATGTCCATCGGAATGTCGTGCTTCAATGGATGGATCGTTTTAAGTTTTTGATGTTCAAAGCCGACGCCCACAGCCATGGGTCGGGTGATACCCGCCAGCGTTCTGTCATAATAGCCACCCCCGTATCCAAGTCGATAGCAGGATGTGTCGAAGCCGACTAAGGGCGCTATGATGAGGTCTGGACGAACTTCCTTTCCCCCGGTGGGGATAGGAATATCCCAAACGCCTCTCGTCAGAGCCTCTCCGGTGTTCCACGTCCGGAAGGCAAGCGCCTTTTCCTTTCCGACGACAATAGGCAAGGCACAGGTCGCGCCGCGTAGGACTGCGGCTGCCATCCATGCTCTTAAATCCGGTTCGCCCCGGAACGGCCAGTATAAGCTGACAATCCTACCATCGATCTCGGGAAAAATCTCGTCTAGCGCGGTCGCAATGGCAAACGTGCAACGCTCTCGGTCCTCTCGCGAAAGGCTTTTCCTCGCCTCTATCAGTCGAACCCGCTCCGCCTTTCGCCATACAGCGACATCGGTGATAGCATCGCCGTTCTTATCCGATCCCATGTAGGACGAACTCACCTCGTGGAGCGAGCAAGCTGGAGACGAGAACTCGTTTGGCTCGGAATCATTTATCACTGAAGCCAAGATGACGTCCTCCACTAATGTCTATGTGCTAGTCGGCGTTCGATAGTTGCGATCTCCAGTTGGATGTCTTTTATCTCATCGCGTAATTCCGTCTCGGTACCGTCTCCTGCATCCTCGTCGCTGGACGAGTGAAGGGATTCGCGCCAATCAAGCGCGGCTTGGAGGCTCTCACGCCGGCGATAAAGCTTGTCAATCAGTCCGTGACTTCCATGCATAGCCTCAACCTACCATCTTGTCGACAGAACAAACCCGTCATATTGTTCTCGCAGAAAGAATGTGATCTTATGTTTGTCGCTCGTCGTAAGAGGAGGTCCGCGTTCAGAATGGTCGAGGGAAAGTACCATAAAGCCGACGACCCGATTATAGACGGAAACGTTGTTTCCGACCGGTTTGGAATTTCGGAAGGTGAATTTCGCCGCTATATGCGCGAGGGCTTTATAGTGGGCCGTGTGGAGAATGGTGTGGGCGACGATGAAGGCACTCGTCGTATCTCTTTCGTGTTCGGAAACCGTCAATGGCAGGCGGTTATCACGAATGAGAATGCCATCCTTCACGAGATCATGACCTTCCGTAGGCCTTCACCTATCGCGCTCCATCGAATGCAAAACCTTCGCTCCGATAAAGGCTAACGCAACCACACCCTGATCTCGGGACTCCCAATGCGTTTTCGATCGCGTGCAAGCGTCTTCCTTACGAGCTTGAGGGCCGCCCGCCTAGCTGCCTCGTGATCTCGGTATTCGCCGGGCAGAACCCTTTCCTGGCTGCTCCAACAAGCCCGTGCACGATGGGAACGGAAATCGAAGAAGACGTCGATGTTTAAAGTTTCCATTTTATTGCCCTTTCATCAAAAGGCCGCGAAACTGAGGTCCAGGAATTCGCGGCGATCGTCGACATGCCGAACCCCCCGAATGTTTTCCGCCAATATTGCGCTGGCCTTGCGTTCCGCTTCGCAACGATATGTGCCCTCGAGCAACACAATGCCATCGCTGACCTTGACCCGAGTGCTTCCGGAAATCGTCCAGTTTGCATCTCGCAGGGAGCTGATGACATCGTCTTGGATCGTCGAGTCAGCGCGCATGAATGAACGATTCAGCACCGGCTTGGAAGCAAGCGCGCGCACCAGATCGCTTCTCGTGACGATGCCTGTAACGCGGTTGTTTTCGAGGACGGGCAACCATTTCACTCGTCCCGCTTCCAGAAGATCAGCAATGTCTGCGAGGGTGGTCGTGGAGGACACCGTCGTCACATTGATGTTCATCACGTCTTCCACGTAGGAGGAATGACATTTTACGTAGTCTCTTGCGATGGCCGTTGATGTTGTAAATAGATCGCGCCACCAAGTCCGAATGTGGTTCTCTGTTGAGATTTCAACACGGTGCAGAAGATCGTTCTCTCCGACCGCACCCAGCAGCCGCCCGAATGAAATCACGGGGACGGCACTGATCTTGTGTAACACCAGCAGGTTCGCCACTTCCCGAATGGTCGTTTTTGGTCTCACGGAGATAATGCGGGTGGTCATTACGTCTTGCGCATACATGGCTAGCTCCTTCGGAACGGCCTGTTTTAAAACGACTTTGCTCGCTCGTTTGGCGAAAGACAACCGAGGATAATTGTCGGTTAAGTGCAAAAAAATCGCTTGAACGCATTCGTCCACGTAACGGTCCGGATCGAACCCGTACCGACATTTGCTTGCACACAGCCCGTGACGATGCGATTAGGGTGACGCACGCATAATGTATTGGGGGGACGCCTGTGATCGTCTCCGAAAAAGCTGCGCGAACTCGCCGACTTACAGACATCGACAAGTTCATTGGCGCTCGCGTTAAATCAGCGAGGTTGAGTCTTGGTTGGTCTCAAAGTGACTTAGCCCAAGAACTTGGGATCACATTTCAGCAAGTGCAGAAGTACGAGAACGGCACAAACCGAGTGCGCGGCGATGTTGTTCTCGGTTTCCAAGTTTTTCAAAGTCCCGCTCCAGTACTTTTTCGACCAACCAGTGCCATCTGAGGTGGACGTCAGGCTTGGTGCAAAGGCGATGGCTGTGACCAGTAGTCGGGAGGTACGATTATTGAGAGCGTTTAGAGAAACCCCCGGATGTCTTCGGAAACGGTTCCTTGCTTTACTTAAGGTCATTACGGGGGAAGAGCACGAAGAGACGTCAGATTGACCGAGAAAAAATGGAGAGGGGTTTTTGGTAGCAACCTCCAGAGCGATCGGGATTTAGGTTTACCGCAGTCACCCGGAATATGGCTTTACGGAAAACTATCGGTATGCGATAATTTTCCTATATCTGCAGGTGCGGTCGAGTGACAAGCTCCCCATAGTTAGGTTCGCACCCGGTACTTTTCTGGAGATTAGAGATGTCTCATTCCGACGCAAGCGTCCCAAACGGAGTTCATGAGCATCCGCACAAGCCCTCCTTCGTCAATCGGTGGTTTTTCTCGACGAACCACAAAGACATCGGAACTCTATACCTGATCTTCGCTATCGTTGCTGGTATCGTCGGAGGCGCTCTCTCGATCGCCATTAGAATGGAACTCCAGGAGCCCGGCATCCAAATCTTCAACGGTCTGGCCTCGATGGTTTACGGCTTCGAAGGTGACGCCGCGATCGACGGTGGCAAACACATGTTCAACGTCTTCACCACCGCTCACGCCCTCATCATGATCTTCTTCATGGTCATGCCGGCGATGATCGGCGGCTTCGCCAACTGGATGGTTCCGATCATGATCGGTGCCCCGGATATGGCGTTCCCGCGTCTGAACAACATCTCCTTCTGGCTGATCGTTCCGGCCTTCCTGCTGCTCGTGCTGTCGATGTTCGTCGAAGGCCCGGCAGGAGCCTACGGGTCGGGTACCGGGTGGACGCTTTACCCTCCTTTGTCGAGTGTTGGACACCCTGGGCCCGCGGTAGATTTGATAATCTTCGCTGTACATATTTCGGGTGCCTCGTCGATCCTCGGCGCGATCAACTTCATCACCACGATCCTGAACATGCGCGCACCGGGCATGACGCTGCACAAGATGCCGCTCTTCGCCTGGGCTGTTCTGATCACGGCCTTCCTGCTGCTTCTCTCGCTGCCGGTTCTGGCTGGCGCCATCACCATGGTGCTGACCGACCGTAACTTCGGCACGACCTTCTTCGCGCCGGAAGGCGGCGGTGACCCGATCCTCTACCAGCACCTGTTCTGGTTCTTCGGTCACCCGGAAGTCTACATCCTGATCCTGCCGGGCTTCGGCATCGTCAGTCACATCATCTCGACCTTCTCGCGCAAGCCGATCTTCGGTTACCTCGGCATGGCCTACGCCATGGTCGCCATCGGTGCCGTCGGCTTCGTCGTCTGGGCTCACCACATGTACACGGTCGGCCTGTCGCTCGACGCACAGCGCTACTTCGTCTTCGCGACGATGGTCATCGCCGTTCCGACGGGCGTGAAGATCTTCTCCTGGATCGCAACGATGTGGGGTGGCTCGATCGAGTTCCGCACGCCGATGGTCTGGGCGATCGGCTTCATCTTCCTGTTCACGGTCGGTGGCGTCACCGGCGTTCAGCTGGCAAATGCTGGTCTCGACCGCTCGCTGCATGACACCTACTACGTCGTGGCTCACTTCCACTACGTTCTGTCGCTCGGCGCCGTCTTCGCCATCTTCGCTGCCTGGTACTACTGGTTCCCGAAGATGAGCGGCTACATGTACAACGAGTTCCTCGGCAAGCTGCACTTCTGGGTCATGTTCATCGGCGTCAACCTGGTGTTCTTCCCGCAGCACTTCCTCGGTCTCGCAGGCATGCCGCGTCGTTACATCGACTATCCGGATGCATTTGCCGGCTGGAACTACGTTTCCTCGATCGGCTCCTACATCTCGGCCTTCGCGGTGCTGATCTTCCTCTACGGTGTCTTCGAAGCCTTCGCAAAAAAGCGTTTCGCTGGAGACAATGCTTGGGGGGGCGGGGCAACAACATTGGAATGGCAGCTGCCTTCGCCGCCGCCGTATCACCAGTGGGAGAGGCTCCCAAGGATTCGTTGAGGGTATTTCATCGGCCGACTGCAAAAACGGCGCACTCATCGCCCTAATGTCGAACTGGACTTTTTACGGTGCGGCCCGCGATTTTTATCAGGCGAACCTCGGGAGAATGTAGCACGTTACGATAGAACCGTGAATTTGGTGACCGTTTGCCCCAGGCAATAGCAACTGCTGGAAGCCGAATCCATTGGTCGCCAACATCTTATCTTCCTGCGGGATAGGTACGTCAATTCGGTAGCTGAACGCAGCGAGCGACTGCGATCCCTACCGACGGCAACTGTGCTTTCTCGATTGATAGCGAGCATGCGGACCGTCATATGCTCAAAGGCACACGACCATAGTGCGGCGGGAGTGTTGATTTTGCGTCTGTCCCATACTGTTTGCATCCGACTGTCCTGACCCTGTCCCGAGAGAAGCTTCCGTTGACGTCTGCGCTGCGCTCGCAGCCGGGCACAGCGGAGCCAGGTCGAGTTCCATAAGGTTCGCGCAAAACCGCCCATAAGTTCCATAAAATAGCATTATGCCACAAGCCGTGAGTATAATGAAGGGCGCCTCGGGGCGCCCTTCATACAAAATTCACATCCCATTCCGGCGATAACGAAGCCGCTCCTGTTCAATTTGTTCGGCATTGTAGGGCGCGAGTGTATCGTCGAAACGGGTCCATCCTTGCTTCTCGTAGGCGGTGCGCCGTTCTGTCGGATCAACCCAATTCGAGCGCTTCAGAATAGCTTCAGCCTCTGGCGCCAGTGCCTCATCCACCTTGGCGGTGACGAGGGTTCCACCTCGGCGCACACCTTCGGCGTAGAAATGAGCATCTCGTTCTGGTACGCCGGAGCTCGTCAGTGCGCCGATAATTCCACCAGCGGCCCCACCTGCCACCGCACCAGCTGCGGCCCCCGCTGCGGTGGCAGCAAGCCAACCGGCGGCGACAACCGGGCCAACACCCGGAATCGCCATTAAGCCGAGACCAGTGAGCAAACCGCCTGCCCCGCCGACAACAGCACCGATCCCGGCGCCAGTTCCGGCCCCTTCGGCGGCATTCGACTCGCCGTGCCGTCGATCACCATTGTTGGATACAATGCTGATATCAGTAGATGGAACACCAACAGCTTCGAGTTCACTGACAGCGGAGCTGGCGTCCGTATAGTCGTCAAAAAGTCCGGTAACAGTTTTCATGATAACCTCCTTGCGCTTGCGTTTCGCACTCACTTGGCAACAATATTGCCCTGATAATCGAGGGCGATCGAAACGGCTTTGCCGTCCTTCATGCCTTTGGCGTTCCAAACGCCTTTGTCGTCTTTGCTGAGATCTTTCACCTGCGTGTAACCTGCTTTTTCAATCCGATCCTTAGCCTGGTCCTCAGTAAAGCTGTTTGCGCCTTCCACCGGAGCCGTCGGATTTTTGGTGTCGGGGGTAGCAACTGCCGGCGTGTCGCCGTTGCTGTTGGCGGCTGGCGCGGTCTGAGCCAGTGCTGAAAGAGACGAGACGGAGACGAATGCGGCTGCGAGAACGATTTTCTTCATGGTTTCCTCTCTAGTTTAGATCGTCATATTGAATCTACCCAACCAACCCTCTGACATTGCATTGGTTCCAGCATCGGACCTTAGTCCGATAGGCTGAAGTACCGTTGGACAGCGACAGGAACGCCTGGACGGGCCCTGAACCCGATACCGCGCAATGGCCCAGCGGATAACAAATCGAAGCCTGCGCCGGGAAGCGACAACGAGCTGCCGCAGCGCCCGTGAAACCGTCCTTCCAGGCCAGCACGAAGCCTGCTGCTGACGGTTCTGGAATGGTTCCAACTTCCGCCATGGTGATGACCTGGACTTAAGTCCGATCGCGGAACAGCACGCGTTGAAGGCGCGTTCAAGACAAAATGGAGATCATGTCCCAGGGCGTGGTGTAGCTTAGACGACCACGGCTCATCCCAAAGGGCCGGATGAGTGTCAGCTTGCTGCTGGCAGGCTGATGAGTGGATCATCGCTCATCGTGGCGATAGTTTCCAGTGTCATGTAGCGAGATCGTTGAACGGCCCACTCGTCATTCTGCTCGAGCAGCAATGCTCCGACCAACCTGACGATGGCATCGTCGTTGGGGAAAATGCCGACGACTTCAGTGCGTCGCTTGATCTCGCCGTTAAGGCGTTCGATTGGATTTGTGCTGTGAAGCTTTGCCCAGTGCTGCTTGGGAAAGGTCATGTATGCGAGCACATCCTGTTCGGCACTATCCATCAGCGTGGCGAGTTTCGGCACCTTCGGCCTGATCTGGTCTGCTACATTGCGCCATTGGGTGCTTGCCGCGTCCGGGGTGTCCTGTGCGAAGGCGGTGGCGATGAAGGCGGAGACGACCCGCCGTCCGCTCTTACCAGCATGGGCTGCGCATGAAGTGGACTCTGCAGCGCTGCCAAGTGGCGCAGAGCACCTTCGATACTGCGGCTTTGATGCCCTCATGCGCATCGGAAACGGCGAGCTTGACGCCACGCAGACCCCGCCTGGTCAGCTTTCGCAGAAACTCGGTCCAGATCGCCTCGGCCTCGGAAGTGCCAATCTCCATGCCGAGCACCTCGCGCCGACCATCAGTGTTGACGCCCACGGCGATGATGACCGCGACCGAGACGATACGACCGCCACGACGAACCTTCAGGTAGGTGGCATCGATCCAGAGGTATGGCCACTCGCCCTCGGTGGGACGGTCGAGGAAGACCTTCACTTTCTCGTCGATCTCTTCGCACAGGCGGGACACCTGGCTCTTGGAGATGCCCGACATGCCCATCGCCTTGACGAGGTCGTCGACGGATCGGGTCGAAACGCCCTGGATATAGGCCTCTTGGATGACTGCCGTCAGGGCCTTCTCGGCCATTCGGCGTGGTTCGAGAAAGCTCGGAAAGTAGCTGCCTGTGCGAAGCTTGGGAATGCGAAGCTCGACTGTGCCAGCTCGTGTTTCCCAATCCCGGTCGCGATAGCCGTTGCGCTGGGCAAGTCGGAAGCCGTTCTTCTCGCCATAGCCCGCGCCGGTCTTCGTCGCGACCTCCAGCGCCATCAGCTTCTCGGCAGCAAAGCCGATCATCTCGCGCAGCAAATCGGCATCAGCGCTCTTCTCAACAAGCGAGCGCAGGTTCATCATGTCGTCGGTCATCGGTGGTGTCCCTCAGGTTGGCTCTAAGCAACCCGACCCTAGCGGAAAACGCCGGTGACCACCCTGTCAGCTACACCACGCGGCGGGACACGATCAAAATGGAAAACAGAGGCAGGGAAAGAAATGTCGATCGAACTATGGCAATCAACAATCGAGGTGGCGATCGACGGCGGTGATCATTTTAAGAGCGTGAGCAACAGCCGAGAAGCGCTTGCGTGCCTGATGACCTGTTGGCCCAGCCGCGGCGGCAAAGCTTTTGCCGCCGCCCGGCGGGCCTGTATCGGCGCTGTGGACGGTCGTGTGGACCCGTCGGTAGCAGCGGAAGCGTTCAAGAACGCGGCCTTGGAAGCCGGCCTGCTACGGCAGTAAACCGGTGCCAAGACGTTTCGATCGTGTCGCAAGTAAACAACATTGGGAGCTCTGTCGACGTATAACCGGACTATGGCGATATAACGCTCCCACAACCGGTCGGCGCATGAATGCCGCATGCCGGTTTGGAACTGTCAATCAGCATCGGGAGCTGAAGCCCCCCTGTTGCTTTTCGGCGTTGGCATGGACGCAGGATCTGAGGGGACTTCTAGGTCGACTGGGCGTCCCAGCGCCAGTGCCTCGTCCAGCGGTTCCTGGTACGATGCTTTGGAATTAGCCGTGACCGATCGAAGTCGAGCCTCCGTCATTGCCATCGATCGCCGAAACACGCATATTTTGTGTATCCAGATCGATTCTCAAAACACCATAGGAGTAACCATGGCCTTCCTTTCAAACATGGTCGCCATCGTAACTGGCGGCGGTTGAGGATAGGTCTAAGAGTTCGCTCCACAGCAGGGTAGGGATGGGGCAAAAGTTGTCGTGTTGCGCGGAGGCCACCGAGTTAAGGAAACAGCCTCTCTCATTGAGGAAGCGGGCAAAGAAGCGATCGCCCTTGCGGCCGACCTGATGACCTTACCGCCTTTGAACATGCCTTTGTTCGCGTCGCGAGCGAATTGGGCCTAATCGACGTCCTCATCAACAACCACAGCTCGTTTCCTGGCTTTAGTCCTATTTGGGACTGCGATCCCCTTATTTGGTAGCCGGATGTAGAGATCAATCTGCGTGGCACGTTAACACCTGCCGCCTGGCCGGCCCTATGATGCTGGCCCAGGGCAGCGGCCGGATCATAAAACTCGTTGGTGGCGGAACGGGCAACAGTTTTCGTCATGGCTGGCTCTGGTTACGCGCCCAGCAAATCCGCCAGCGATGCTCTCGCAGAGGAGAGGGATGCGATCGTTCCGGCAAACGACCGAGCACTGCGTTTTAGCTCCGCCGAGCAAGCGAAGATTTGAAGATATTCGGGAAGGTTGGAGAGCGAGGTTTGCAGAGTGCATGAATGAACGGGCGGCGCCGACGCCGTCGAAGCCCTTCACGTCCTATGCGGCGATCTTCATGCAAAGGAACCTCGGTGATGTAGAGGGATGACCTCAGATCGCCGATGGTTCCTGTTGCTCTTCCCGGCGTTTCGGTGAAGCTATACCTTAGTGCGAAGTTCGCTACGCATTTTCAAGTGGGAGCGCGCGGTGCTCGTAAACCAGCTGTTTCTGCGCTTCCCGGAAAACGCCCCGACCTCTATCGCCTCGGTGATGACGGTTGCCTAATCCTGACTGTATTATAGTGAGCCTTTCAGCTGGGACCGCTTATTCGGTAGGGGCCGGCTCGCTCGCTCGTTACGACAGATTTCCAGGTCAGGGTAATTTCGCCGCGCGCCAGCAACACATCTACCGCTTCATGGACGACCGGCATGAATTTGCGCCAGTCCAGCGGATCGTTGTGATCCCGCGCAAGACTGCGCGCCACTTCGCTCGGACAGGTTGTGCCAGCAGGTCGGCTTGCCACGAAACTTGAGATCGTCGATTCAGCATCTTTGGTCATCGCGCGACTTCATTCTCTCGAACCCTGAGTGACTCTATATGGGATAGCGCTAGCGGCTGACGATGGGCAAACTGTTCATAAGCCGCTGTTTTTCTCAGGTTGCAGTTAGCCCCTGACAAACCAGGAGGCTAAGTTTTCAATTTTCGTATCGATTGGTTGCGGGCCGCCGGTCAACATCCTTCAAGGCCAGCGTTTGGACTCAGGTTTACGTTTGATTGGCTGAACTGCCGTGAGTGCATACCCTGGTCCGATTGCGGCCCTCTCTCTTTGCCGCATAAAGTGCTGCATCGGCTTCCCGCTGAAGGTCGTCCACGCTCTTTGGCGCACGGTCCAGGGGGAGGGTAGCGACGCCGATGCTGAGCGTTACTACTGGCGCCGCCCTCGATGCGGGGTTGGGAAATGAGGCAGCCTCGACGCGCTGTCGGATCGTCTCGGCCAAGCTGAGGGCCGTCTTTGCATCGCAACCAGGAAGAAAAATCAGGAACTCCTCCCCACCAAAGCGCGCGACCTGGTCGTTGTCGTTCCTCAAGCTGCTCTCGATGATACCGGCCACCTTGACGAGGCAGCGATCACCTTCGGCGTGGCCGAGACTATCATTGAGGCGCTTGAAGTCGTCGACATCACACATCAACATCGCAGCTTCCAGGCCGCCAGGTCCATTCTTCCAATAAGCTTCAAGCGTTGCCATCATTGATCTTCTGTTTGCAACACCTGTCAGGGGATCGGTGCGGGCCAGTCGTTCCAGACGGCCGTTAGCATCTTTCAGATCTGCAAGGCGTTTGCGATCGCGTAGCTCCAGAAGAAAAGTTTTCTGCGCCAGAATAATTGCGGTCCGGCGCGCTACCAGGGTTGCCATTATGCCAGCCGCAAAAAACAGCGAGCCCGCGATCGCGCTCCCCGGTCCTATCATCGGATTTCGGAGCTGGAATATCAGGTAAATAAAGATCGCTCCCACGCCCACCATAGTTGCAAGGGTGAGCGGCACCGGGAATATCACTATCGCAGTCACAGCCACGAACAACATGATCGTTAGATGCCGCTCATAGAATTCGCCCCCGGAAGCTACCCCAACCAGGGCGACTGACAGCAAGATGACCAGGATGCCACCGAGCAATACTGAGAATTGTTGCCGTGGCCCACGCGGCTTCGAGAAAAAAATGGCGGTCGATATTGCGGCGGGAAGAAGCAGTGATGCCGGCAAGAACATTGCTGTAGCTGTTTGCGACGGAAGGAGGAGCAGATTTAGCGTGAGAGTGACGACATCCAGCAGAACAACCCACACCATCCATGCACGGATGATCTTCGCTGCCTGCGTGGCCGAACGTTCACGGAAAAGCTGGGCCAGTTCTCCTTCGAGGCGTATGTGCCGCGTCCGGCCGTCTAGCAACCGTTGGACCTCGGCCCAGCCCCCTTCGGTAACAACGGGAGTTTCTCTCGGCGGCGACGGCTGGGCGCCAGTGCGGACTCTTTCCATACCCATGGTTGTGAGTTAGGTCGCGACAAAGGATGAGCAAGGCCACCGGTCATCCCGACTGGAGCCAAGTCGTGAAAGTGTGGGTACGGCGGTTCGGGTAGATTTCTGATAGTTCCGACCGCAAGCACGGTTACTATAGATCCGACTAGGCGGGTGTTGATTGAAGCTGTGAAGGGCTCGGCAGGTCGTTACTCTGCTGCCTCGGTGCGATTGCCAGACTGGCTCAACCGAGCTTTCTGGCCGCTTGCCCAGCTGCGGGCGTGGCTTTCAAGTACGAAGTCTCGTTCGGTCACAGCACCGTTCTCAACGACACGTACCCACCATTTATTGTCTTTGAAATCAACATTGACAGAGTTCAGCTCCATCGTTGCGTCCTCCGCGTCTCGGGGCGCAAGGTGCCAATCTCACAGCGGCAACGAGCCTCGTCATTTCTGCTGCCGATATCCGATAGTACGCTAACGTACTCTGGCTTGTCCATCCGAAAGGTTGGAAAAGGTCAAGTCAAAAATCGGCGCCATCACCCTGGCCGACGACTCGGAAGATGAAATGCGGCTTGGAGAGGCCCCTTCGATCGCGCCGAACGTGGGTGCCGTCTGGTATCAGTAAAAAGTGCCCTGCGCCCCGACCTTGATGTCGTCCGGCACATGGATCAACATCGACCGGCCGTCCCGGACGCTGTGGAGGCGGCGGTCGAGTGGCGAAGTCATCTGGGCGGGCGCTTGACTTCTTCTTTCACACGATCTCGGGCTCTGAAGGCGCTTCTTCTAAGGTACTATTCGACCTCTATGTGTTTGCGGGTTCTCGAACCGCCTCGATCCTCGTCAGCCCTGTGCCCAGCGTCCTGACGGAAAGGTCGTGCAATTTGCCAGACAACCTTACTGCATGACCCATTCTCGCAACGGAGCGGATGTTGCGCAGACAAAGCAACCGAACGAGCTGTCCGCTCCGACCCGACGGGGGCGCGGCTGCGGGAGCCACGACCGCGTTTTTCTTCTTCATCGGCACGGTGTCTGCGTGACCCTTGCGAAACTCCAACGAATGGCGGCACTGATAACTGATCGGCTCCGGTCGCACGAATCCCACGGCTAGCCGGGCACGGTCGCACGCGCCATCGCGAACGAGCAACTGGAACTATCGGTCACCTATGTATTCTGACGGCATGAGAATCAATATCGCAATCATATCAATGGCGGGCGCCGTGTTGGCTGCGTGCAGCCCGGCTGGACCTTCTGGCAACTCGTCCGTACCTCAGCCAGCCAAGCCTGTCGAAATCGAGCAATACCTAGGCCATTGGTTCGAGATGGCGCGCTACGGAAATCAGTTTGAGCGCGGTTGCGAGGCCGTTACTGCCGACTACTCGCTTGGTGAAGATGGTATGGTCCGCGTGCTCAACACTGCCGGGAAGGCGGAATAGACGGTAGGCGCAAAGAATCCGAAGGCAGGGCAAAAACTGTCCCGGATAGCGGCAACGCCAAGCTCAAAGTATCGTTCTTCGGCCCGTTTTACGGGGATTACTGGATCCTTGATCGCGCCGCGGATTATTCTTGGTCGATAATTGGCGAACCTTCGGGTCGATATTTATGGTTCCTGACTCGGAGACCCGACCCGACAAAAAAGACCCGTAACATGCTTGTCGAAAAGGCCAAAGCGCTCGGCTACGATGTCGACATGCTGCGGTGGACGCAGCATTAGAAGCATTGTGGATGCTCGCCGCTCTGAGGGGCGCGTCATCTAAACTAGCTGCAACTGATCCGTCCGGAGGTCATCTGCCCTTTCGAGAGAGGATAGCGTCACCCCCAGCAATCGTATGCCTTGCGGCAGCGGAAAGATTGACTTCAAGAGCGAGGCGACGGCCTCGTCGATTTCGCCGGCAGACAGGAAAGACCGCTCGACTGTCCTTGCGCGCGTGATCTGCGTGAAGTCAGCATATTTCACCTTCAGCGTCACGGTTTTTGCCCTGATCGAGTTGGTCTCGCAATAGCGCCAGACCTTGGCGATGAGCGGGCGCACGCCCTCGAGCGCCGGGTCATAGCTGTGAATGTCCTGCGCGAAAGTATCCTCGGCGCCGACCGATTTGCGGATCCTGTCCGGCTTGACGCGGCGCTCATCGATGCCGCGGGCAATGCCGTAAAAGTATGGACCAGCTTTCCCGAAATGATCGGTCAGGAACTGCAGCGACTGCGCCTTGAGGTCGGCGCCGGTCTGGATTCCGAGGCGGTGCATCTTCTCGGCGGTCGCCGGCCCGACGCCGTGGAATTTCTTCACGGCCAGCCCTTCGACAAAGGCAGGGCCGTTCTTCGGCGTGATGACGGCCTGCCCGTTCGGCTTGTTGAGGTCGGAGGCCATTTTGGCGAGAAACTTGTTGTAGGAGATTCCGGCTGAAGCATTCAGCCCGGTAACGGCCTTGATCCTTGCGCGGATCTCCAGCGCGATCTCGGTCGCGATCGGCATATCCTTGAGGTTTTCGGTCACATCGAGATAGGCCTCGTCGAGCGACAGAGGCTCGATCAGCGGCGTGTATTCGGCAAAGATCTCGCGGATCTGCTGCGAGACGGCGCGATAGACCTCGAAGCGGGGCGTCACAAAAATCAGGTCAGGGCATTTGCGAGCGGCCGTGACCGAAGGCATCGCCGAGTGGACACCGAATTTTCGTGCTTCATAGCTAGCAGCCGCAACCACGCCTCGGGCGGCTGCACCACCGACGGCGAGCGGCTTGCCACGCAGTTCCGGATTATCGCGCTGTTCCACTGACGCGTAAAACGCATCCATGTCGACATGGATGATCTTTCTAATCGTCGAAGCTGCCGTCACATCCATTGGTGCGGCCTCAGGTGAAGTTCGAAGTGTGCCGGTTCATGTCTATTTCATCTATCTAAATGAATAGAACAAAGTAAGAACTTTTTTAGCTGGAGTCAAATAGCTGTGGCGATCCGTTGCCTCGGCTAGCGCCCTGCCAGCCCATCCTGTGTTCATTTTTTCTGAAGACACCTCCCGGAGTGCGGGACGGCCGGACTGCCGCGACTGCTGCCGAGCATCCCTGCAGGCCAGGACGAGCGGGGCACCTGACCTGCGATGGACAACCTGCGCTGATCGCGCAGGCGGCGATTGAGCGACAGCCGGGGGCAAGAGGATCGAGCTGCGACCGAGTACGCTTTGTTTTCTCCTTTGCCATCTCAATTTTTTGGCTGGACGGCAGCTCCGATATAGACGGCGTGCCTTTCCGGATTGGCCGAACTTGAAATCCGGATTGGACGAAGATATCTTCCGGATCAGACGAATAGTTACGGTTAGTTCCAAAGGGGCCAATATTTGATCAGCAACAACAAGGCCGACCTGCTGTTTCCCAGAGGTGCGTCTCAACGCGTGGCCATAGCCATGACAGATACGCCGGTCGTCCTCGTGAATGGACCCCGACAATGCGGCAAGACCACTCTGGTACGATCTCTCCTCAAGACAGACCGGCCGTATTTCACGCTGGATGACGACACGACGCTCGCATCGGCAAAGACCGATCCGGTCGGCTTTATCAGGCAAATCGATACTGCAATCCTCGACGAAGTGCAGCGGGCTCCCGAACTGTTGCGCGCCATCAAAAGCGCCGTCGACAACGACCGACGTCCCGGCCGATTTCTTTTGACAGGATCCGCCAACATCCTTGCGCTTCCGACCGTCTCGGAAAGCCTTGCCGGCAGGATGGAGGTTGTGACCCTGCTGCCCCTGGGCCAGGCAGAAGTCCTGAGAGGGAAGGGCAATTTCCTCGACAAGGCATTTGCCGGAGAGCTTACGGCGCCTGGGAGCGTTATTGTCGGGTCTGACCTGATCGAACACGTCCTCACTGGCGGATATCCGGAGATGATCGCACGCCCCGATCCTCGCCGTCGTTCTGCTTGGGCAAGAGAATATATCCGAGCGATTGTCGAGCGCGACGTTAGCGAAATCGCCGATGTCGAGCGTCTCGACCAGATGCCTCAGCTACTTCGCGCACTCGCACATCACTCGGGACAGCTCTTGAATTTCGCGCAGCTGGCAGGACAAATCGGTCTCGATGATAAAACCGCGCGTCGCTATATCGGCATCTTCGAGAACCTGTTTCTGGTGCGCAGGATCGAGCCATGGTTCCGCAATCCACTGAAGCGTCTCGTGAAGACGCCGAAGCTGTTCTTCCTGGATAGCGGACTTCTTGCCGCATTAACGGGATTGACCCAGGATCGTATTGCAAGAGACCGCTCGGCCTTCGGTGCCCTGCTCGAAACCTTCGTTGCCAATGAGATTCTCAGGCTCGCCACATGGAGCGATGCTCGACCGACCTTCCATCATTATCGTGACAAAGATCAGGACGAGGTCGATATTATTCTGGAAGATGAGAGCGGCGATATCATCGGGCTTGAGGTAAAGGCTGCGGCGACGGTCACAGCGCCGGATTTCAAGGGCCTCCGGAAAGTTGCGGCTGCCACCGGAAGCGCCTTCAAGGCAGGATGGGTTCTTTACGACGGGGACAAGATCCTACCCTTTGGTGATAGACTGGCGGCGGTCCCGCTTTCCTGCCTCTGGGGCGAGTGATTTCGGAAACAGCCCATCGCTTGCGGGAATGCTCACACAAAAAAGGTCGATTCAACGCAGAGCTGCATGCTGCGGCGGCGCCGTGTGGCTTTCCGTAGCGAAGGCGCGGCTTCCGTGCGTGCTAACTCGTAAAGCCAGGTTGAAGAGCAGGCTATTTCCTCAGTGGAAAGAGTCTCGTGAGACTGGGCGCGGGTACCATAGTGCCGACATCCGCCACCACATGCTAACGTGTGCGGACCTGTACGTGGCACCTGATGCTCGTGCGCAAACACGGCTTCTTTTCGCAGCCGAGTTGCAGAACGAAAATATATTCCTTTAGCGCCGGCGCGCCGTAGAGAATATTGGGCCGAACCCAAGCGACAACCGAGTTCCCACGCCGCCGACAAGTATCGGCACCGGGAGCCGAGAAGGTGAACGCAATTGACCGAACGGCAACTTCATCTGGGCGCCTTCATGCGCCCCGTCAGCCTCCATACCGGAGCCTGGCGGTATCCGGGGTCTTATCCGGACGCGAATTTCAACTTTGCCCATATCGTCGCGTTTGCGAAGAAACTGGAAGCGGCGAAGTTCGACGCCTTCTTCATGGCCGATCATCTTGCCGTGCTCAACATGCCCGAGGAGGCTTTGAAGCGCAGCCACACGGTCACGTCGTTCGAGCCGTTCACGCTGCTTTCCGCTATTGCGGCGCTGACGAGCCGCATCGGTCTCGTCGCCACGGCATCGACCACGTTCGACGAGCCCTATCATGTGGCGCGGCGCTTCGCATCTCTCGATCACATTAGCGGCGGACGCGCCGGGTGGAACATCGTCACGACTTCCAATCCCGATGCTGCACTGAATTTCGGCCTTGATGCGCATGTCGCTCATGGCGAACGCTACGAACGTGCGCGCGAATTCTATGACGTCGTCACCGGTTTGTGGGATAGCTTCGACGACGACGCCTTTATCCGCGATATCGAAAGCGGTGCCTTCTTCGACCCGGCGAAGTTGCATGCCCTCAACCATAAAGGCACTGAACTGTCCGTACGGGGTCCGCTTAATATCGCCCGCCCTCCACAAAGATGGCCCGTCATCGTTCAGGCCGGTCAATCCGACCCGGGCCGGCAGCTTGCCGCTGAAACGGCTGAGGTCGTCTTTTGCTCGCCGCGCGACTTGCCCTCCGGACAGGCGCTCTATGCCGATATCAAGGGGCGGATGGGAAAGGTGGGGCGCAACCCTGATCATCTGAAGATTCTGCCTGCGGCATTCGTGGTGATCGGGGATACACTTGAGGAGGCGAGGGCGAAGCGCGCCCGTCTTGATACCCTCGTGCATTACGACAGCGCTATCGCTTCGCTGTCGATCGCGCTTGGCCATGACGCCTCGAAATTCGACCCTGACCAGCCGCTTCCCGAGGTGCCTGAGACCGATGCCAGCAAGACCGGCCGCGAGCAGGTGCTGAGGCTCGCGGAGCAGGAGCGTTTGACCGTCCGCCAGCTGGCGCAGCGCTATGGCGGCTACTCGGGTCTCGCCTTTGTCGGCACGCCGCAGCAGATCGCCGACGACATGGCCGAGTGGCTTTATGAAGGGGGATCCGACGGTTTCAACGTCGTCTTCCCCTATCTGCCGCAGGGGCTCGACGATGTTGTCGAGCGGCTGGTTCCGGAGCTCCAACGGCGGCGGCTCTTTCGCACGGATTATGAGGGAAAAACGCTACGCGACCACCTCGGGCTTTCGCGGCCGAAGAGCCGCTACGCTTGAAGCCGTGGGAACTCGATCCTGTCCGGACGCGTTTGCTGTGCGCATGCGAGGGCTATGAATGATCTATGATGCGGTTTTGGTCGGGTCTGGGTTCTCGGCGATTGCGACACTTTGCAATCTCATTGAACGCCTTCCGGCTTCCGCGGCGGTGGCTGTTATTGGCGATGACCCGGGCTTTGGCCGCGGCACCGCCTACAGGTCGGAGCTTTATCTTCACCGGCTGAATGTCCCGGCAGGGCGGATGAGCCTCTTTCCCGACAGGCCCGATGGCTTTGTAGAGTGGCTTGCCGAGCGCAAGCGGCCGTTGAAGGAGGGTGATTTTGCCTCCCGACAGGATTACGGCCTCTACGTTCGCGATAGCCTGGCAGCACTGCTGCGCAACAAGAAGCAGCGATGCAGGGTGGATTTCATCCGGGCCAAAGCGACAGGCTGCGTCGAGCGTTACAACGAAACGCTCGGCTTTCTCCTCGACAATGGCGGCGAGATCGCAGGCCGGAATGTTGTGCTGTGCCTTGGCGTTGGCAATGCACCGCTGCCGGTCGATGTCTCGGGATTGGCCGCTTCGGCCAAAGAGCGGATCATCGAAAACCCGTGGCGGCTTTCTTGGCTACGGCGTGTTGGGCGAGAAGACGTCGTCTGCATCCTCGGCTCCGGCCTGACGATGATCGATCAGGTTCTGGCGCTGCAAGCGCGCGGTTTCCGTGGCAAGATTGATGTACTTTCGCGACGTGGGCTCGTCCCTCATGGGCATGTGGTGGCGCCCAAGCCGCCCGCCGACTTCGATCCGCAGACCCTGCCGGTTAAGATGAGCGCGCTGCTTCACCGGCTGCGCGAGGAAAGCAGGGTTACAGGCGACTGGCGCTCGGTCATGGACCGCCTGCGCCCGCAGACGCAAGCGCTCTGGGCGCGCCTGCCTGCGGCCGAGCGCAGCCGATTTCTTCGTCACGCCCTGCCGTGGTGGAACATTCACCGCCATCGGGTGGCGCCAGATGTGCACGGCCGTTTTCGCGAGCTGGTGGAAAATGGCCAAGTCGTTGTGCATGCGGGCTTCCTCTCGGCAGTGGAGGAGACAGGAAAGGGCCTGTCGATCAATTACCGGGCCAAGGGAACATGGGACGGAAAGCGAATGAACGTTGACTGGCTGATCAACTGCACCGGCGTCGAAAGGGCGGGTATCGCGCATTCACCGCTGCTTGCGGAGATGAAGCGTCAGGCTCTGATCAAGGCAGATCCGCGGGGTCTCGGCATCGTTGTCGATCCGCAATCGAGAGTGCCCGGCGATACCGCAATCCGCGCGCGGCTCTATGCGGTCGGCGCGCTGACCGCAGGCCAGTTCTGGGAGATCACGGCCGTGCCGGATATTCGCGTCCAAGCGCAGGCCGTTGCAAACGAAATTGCTTCCGTGATCACAGCGAGAGAATGACCGGCGACAGCCGGCTGCGACTATCGCCGCGGTTTTTCGGGCCGTTGGCGTTGGCAGCACCTGCTCCCTGATCCCTGCTGCTTATCTCGCCGAAACGTAGGCATCAGTGCTTGGTATTCGTCCGACCGTACCGCCCTTCGAAATCTACACGGCAACTTGGTTTCGTCCGGAAGAGGCCGGGATCAACCGAGTGCTTCGCGAGGGAAACCAGACGCGAGGCTGTCGATGAACTTCCTGACAGCCGGAGGAAGGCCGCGCCGCGTCGTAAACACCAGATGCACAAGTCCTTTCATGCCGCGCCAAGCAGGTAAGACGCGAACCAGCCGTCCCTGCTCCAATGCCTCTCGGCATGTGTGGTCAGGCAGCAGCGCGACGCCCAGGCCAGCGAGCGCTGCCGTTCGAACGGCAGTAAAATCTGCACACCCAATACGCGGTTGATGAACAAGCGTATGTGAACAGCCATCGTCGGTTTCGAGAAACCAGTTCACCTCGCCATGGTCATCCGTCGTCGACAGGGTCGGCTCCCGTGCGAGATCTTCGATGCTGCCAATGCGGCTGGCGATCTGCGGAGCCGAAACGAGGATTCGGATTGAGCTTCCGAGCGAACGCATGGTCAGCGACGCATCGCCGTCGAGTGACGTTCGAACTCTAAGTGCCACATCGACACGCTCCTCAATCAGGTCGACGGGCCGATCCACGGCAACGAGCTGCAGGCGGACCTTCGGATGCTGTGCGAGAAACCTGGCCACCAAATCCGAGATGGGTTCAACGAGCCCTGTCGGGCAGCTTATCCGGATCAAGCCATGCGGTTCGGACTGGGCTTCGGCAACGAGCGCCTCGGCCCGCTCTGCCTCAGCCAGCATCGCCTTGCAGCGCTCGTAGAAGGATTGCCCGACGTCTGTAACGCGAAAGCGGCGGCTTGATCTCTCGATAAGGCGAACGCCCAGCCGGGCCTCAAGGCCCGCCACGCGCCTGCTCAGCTTTGACTTCGGCTCGCGAAGGGCACGCCCGGCCGCAGCGAAACCGCCGTGGTCGATAACCTCGGCGAAATAGAAAAGGTCATTGAGGTCAGATTTCATCATCGTTCTCGAGATGGAACGATGGGTACCATTTTTGCAGACTATGTGCATCAGCGTTCTGCTGTCATCTTCTTTTCAACGGCAAAACGCCGCAGACATAAGGAGCAAGACAATGAGCAAGAAGTTCGAACAGAAGGTCGTCATCGTCACTGGCGGCACCAGCGGTATCGGTCTGGCAACAGCCAAGGCGTTCTCGGAGCAAGGCGCGGCCATATTCATAACGGGTCGCCGCAAGGAAACACTGAACGCCGCCGTCAAGGAGATTGGCGGCCGGGTGACAGGTATCCAAGCCGACATGAGCAAACTGACCGATATCGATCGTCTGTATGACGCGGTACAGCAGAAGCACTCGCAAATCGACGTTGTCTTCGCCAACGCAGGCGGCGGCGAGTTCGCAGCGCTCGGCGCCATCACCGAAAAGCACTACCAGAACACCTTCGACACAAATGTGAAGGGCACGCTCTTTACCGTGCAGAAGGCCCTCCCTCTGCTGCGGGACGGCGCATCGATCATTCTCACTTCTTCGACGACCAGCGTCTCCGGCACGCCTGCGTTCAGCGTCTACTCCGCCACGAAGGCGGCGATCCGCAGCTTCGCCCGCAACTGGATCCTCGACCTCAAGGATCGCCACATCCGCGTCAATGCGATCAGCCCCGGCGTGACCGATACCGCAGGCCTGAACGAGCTCTTCGGCAACGGCGACAGTGCCGAAAACACGAAGAGCTACCTCGCAAGCCTCATCCCGGCAGGCCGTATCGGCAAACCGGAGGAAATCGCGAAAGCCGTACTCTTCCTGGCGTCTGAGGATGCAAGCTTCGTGAACGGCGTCGAGCTGTTCGTCGATGGCGGCCAGGTTCAGATCTAAGCCCGCAATAGGAGAACGATCATGGCCGACATTGCAACATTGCTTGAACGAAACCTTCAGGGAATCTTCGGGGAGGGCGACGAAGCCCTCCGCCGCAAAGTTGCCGAGGAAATCCTGCATGAAGATGCCGTCTTCGTCGAACCGCATGGCATTTATCAAGGACGCGACGCGATCGTTCGCGTCGCCGGCGAAATTCGTGGAATGCATCCAAGCTTCCGTTACACGCCCCTGGCTGACGCTGAGATTCTTCATGATCGAGCGGGCAGGGTGAGATGGGTAGCTGGTGTACCAGGAGAGGATTCAGCCTACGCCGGAACCGACTTCGTCATCGCCAGAGACGGCAAGATCGAGGGCCTCTATCTGTTTTTCGATGGAGCGCCTGACCCGACCAGTCCTCCGATCCCTGCCTGACGCTGAAGTGGAGCCGTCGCCCACATAACATGGGCGGCGCGTTTCGGCGCGATGCCATGGACCGCCTTGGGCGCTCGTGCATGAGGGCGATTTCTTCACTTGGGCTGCGGAGAGGAACGCTTCGAGTGCGCAGCCGGCAATCCGCCATTCATCCGCTATCAGACATTTAAGGGCGCCATGCGCAAGCGAGCTCTCGCCCATAGCTTAACGCATGGCGCCCAGTTCAGCGGCCTGACCTCATCATGGGCGCCGTTCCTGGTGTCGACAGCAACGCTTTGAAAGGCCGGCGGCACTCGAACGTGGCACGGATTGCGCCGGCAGCGTCAAGAAAAAGAAAGTCGATGCCTGGCAGATTCAGCTCGCGATCATCGGCGGCGAGGAACTCATTTACATCATGACGCCAGATCCCGACGGGTTTGTGACCGTGGACGGCAATCTCTCCCTTCACCGCGACGAATGAGAACCGGCGTCGCCATCCCGCTACTGCGTCAGGGGTCGCCAGTGGATCGAAGTCAGTAGCGACCGTCCAGCCGGGCGGCCAGCATTAGTCGGTAAAGACCACGACAACGCCAGGCTTGACCATGCTTGCCAATTCCTCGACGTCCCAGTTGGTCAATCTCACACAGCCATGTGAGCCAGCCTTGTCGATGAGGGATGGTTCAGGCGTTCCGTGGATGCCATAGGTCGGCTCCGAGAGATCGATCCAGACAGACCCCACCGGATTGTTCGGTCCGCTTGGCAACGAAAGCTTCGTCTTGTTCTTGCCTTGCTGGAAATTGACACGCGGATTGTATTCGTAGGTCGGGTTGCGTGCAACGCCGTTGACCTTGTGCTTTCCGGAAGGCGACGGATTGTCTTCGCTTCCAATTGTCGCCGGATAGATCGCCAGAACATCCCCATTATCGGCAAAGGCGACGAGCTGCCCAACCCCGCGGCGCGCTTCGATCCGCTTCACCTGGCCGGTTCTGGGTGCTCCGACAACGGCTACAGAAATCGTCTCGCCGGGCAAAAAATTTGCGGACGGGTTGAGGGCATGGAGAAGGTCGATATCCATGTGAAAGCGCTCGGAAAGCTTTTCGGCGACGCTTGTATAGTCGAGGTGATCCATCTTGGCTTGTTCTGCATAATTTCTCGGCACTTCATTGACGAGGTCGTCGGCGTCATCCGGCGCAATAATATACGGGCCTACAACATGCTTGTCGTCGCCGAGCCGCTCTACCACCTGAGCGTCGAGCTTGCCGTCCACCGGCAGATGCTGCATTGCTTCAAAACCGGCAACCGCCTTGCTGACATTGGCGCCATCAAAACCATCGATCACACCAGGCGATGCGCCTGCCCGGTCAAGCAGGACCTGAAGATGGATTATTGCGGCATTCGGGACGGGCGGATCCTGCGCAACCTGCCCGTTGAGCCCTGATAAGACATCCGAGTTGTTGATTGCATCGGGCGACAGTTCCTGGGCGTGCGAAAAGCCAAGCCAGCCGAGAAAGATCATTGAGCCAAACAGAAGTCTTTTCATTGCACTAAAAGGGCTGAAAAGCTCAATTGTTCCATTGGAGGCCAGGAGCGCGAAGATTTGCTGACACCACTGCGACGATGCTCTGTCGGATGATATGGTCGAGATAGAAAAGTCGCTGGTTCCGGCGCGGCCAGCATCAGGTCCATGGATTTCATCGACAGCCCCGGAGTTAAACTGTTTTACAAAAACAGTATAACTGGTGGGCGACCTGGGAAGAAGATGAGATACGCGGGAGAGAGGGCTGCTCCAATCGGCGTGCGCTACATCCTCTTGTACCTGATGCCCTTCAGGGTCAGTCGGCAAGACCCGGCCGGGTGTCGCACCGCGCACTCAAAGTATCTACAGGCTTTGAGTACAAGGCTCTTGGCGACAGGCAGCGGAATTCTTCCCGGTTGTGCTTCTTCGCGACGGTCGAGCGGCCGGCGAAGGCTCTTGCGATTTTTTCCGACTCTAGATCGAGCAGGCGAGGGATCGATGACGATGCATGGGGCCGGGAATTCAAAGCTCTTGCAGTTCGGGAGGGCGTTGTCCGGGCCGCCGCGGTAATCCCCTTGGTGCGAAGCAAGCGCCACAGCATGGCTCTTTATGACAGGTTGCTTCTATCTCTCCCGTTCACGGGTAAGGAAAGGAATTTTCCAGACGATGTCGACGGAGCTTGTGCCTGTGGCAGATCGTTTACTATGCGGAGGTAGGCCGCAATGACGTCAGGATCCGTCACTGCAATGACAGAGGCTTACGGGAAGCGCTTATCGTGTGACTGTGACAGTGCCTATCACCTCGGGCAACCCCAAGGAGTACGTCAAGCTTGCCGCCAACGGCCTCAGAGGGATGCAGTACTGCTGTGGACTTTGCGGCTCTCCTATCTTTATAACAGCAGAGATGGAAGACGCAGAGCAGGTGGGCATCCGGCTGGGAACAATAAACCCTCGGCGAAATCTCGAACCGGCCGCGCAGTTCTGGTTTTCGTCATGTTTCCGTGGGCTAAAAATCTCAGCCAGCTATCAAGGCACGCCGAATGAAGTATGGCTTCGGAGACGCCGCCGCCAGACCAAGGGTCTGAGGCTATTTACGACTTTTGAACCGCGGTGGGTTTTCAGTGAGCAATCGGGGGCGTCGTAGAACTTACCCGCCGAAAGGCAGTTGGAGCCGCGTGAGCAGCTCCGCGGGCGCGCCATAGTTAATGAGCATGTCTTTCATAATTCGCTCCATGCGAAATCTTTGTTCGATTATCGTGTTCCAGACATTGTGTTGCTGGTTGGGATCGGACTTGCGATGGTACAGGAAAGGTTCGCTATCCATGGCCCTCCGATCCTGGGGACCGTCTGAAGCGATCGGCAGCTTCCATTGGGGCATTTCGACACCCGGAATGTAAAGGCCGTGCTCGATAGCCGTGTCTTTGGGATCGATCGTCGTCGGCACCATCGTAGAATAGGCGTAAAGCGGCTTTGTTCGATCCGGGGGTTGGATCAGGGTCCAGTCGCCATCGGTGCAGCAAACCCCCTGTCCAAATGTGCCATAGATCACAGCATCGCGGGCGGATGAGAGGTCTCCTGCCAGGAGCGGAACAAATGACTTCGAGTGCGAGCGGTCCGGTCTCGCAACTCCGGCAATCTCCAGAACGGAGGCAAAAATATCGACTGTCGACGTCAGCGCTTCTACCCGCCCCTCATGCGATTTCAAATGCGGGTGCCAAACCATCAACGGGATGTTGGCGTGACTATCGAAGTGCGGAAACTGTTTGCCATAGCCACCACGCTCGCCAAGGTCGTGCCCATGGTCAGTCGTCACGATAACGGCCGTGTCGTTCCAAAGGCCCTCTTCATCCAATGTCTGAAGAAGCCTGCCGAACCATTTGTCGGTCATCGTCAGCTTGGCGCCGTACTGTGATCGCACATAGGCGATTTCCTCGGCCGTAGCTAGCGCAAAGAACTCCGCCTGCCGCGCGGCATCCTGGTAGGGTGGCCAAAGCGTAAAATGGTCTCGTCCACTCGCATCCCCGTACATGGAGGCATAGGGCTCAGGCACGTCGAACGGTTCATGGACATCGAAGGATTCGACCTGAAGGAAGAACGGGCGCTTTGCCTTGGGTTTGCGCAGCCAGTCGCTGGCGGCGGTCATCACCTTCGCAGGAAAGAAGTCCTTCTCGTCGCTGAAATCCTTAACGTTGGAAAAGTAGCGGTGTCCGTAGCCGGGCCGCCAACGCTCGATGTTTGTTACCCACTGCGGCAAGTCTTCATCTGCGACAAGCGGTTCCCAGAAATCGAGTTCGTGTCCGCGGATGAACTCCGCGCCCTGGAAGCTCTGTATATAGCCATTCGCTGACTCCTCCCAGTAGTGATAATGATCGGTGACAATAGCTGTCGTGTAGCCAGCCTCTTCGAGCAGCTTAGGAAGACGAAGGTCGAATGGTTCAAGCGGTCCCCACGGCCGCCATTGCATACCGCTGAAGCCCGCAAAGATTTCTCGCCTCGCCGGCATGCATGGAAGGCTGCCGACAAAATGATTATCAAACCGCCACGCTCGCTTGGCGAACCCTTCGAGGTTCGGCGTTTCGAATTCGCTTCCACCGTAGGCGGAGAGCGCGTTTCTGTTAACGCTGTCGATGAGCACGAGGATGATATTCATGGCAGACCTTCGCAGGGGTTCGAGGAGCGTTCCTGACTAGAGTTTGACCGCGCCGGCGGCGAGATCGGAGACCAGCTTGCGCTGCAGGAACATGAAGAGGATCAGCGTAGGAAGCGTTGTGATGACTGATGCCGTCATCACTAGGTTCCATTGCGTTGTGTACTCGCCGAAAAAGCCTGCAAGGCCAACGGGCACGGTCTTCTTTTCGTCCGAGGTCATCAAGGTGAGCGCAAACAGGAACTCGTCCCAGGCGGACACGAAGGCATTGACCGCGACGGTGACGAGGCCCGGCCACGCGATAGGGAGAATAACCTTGAAGATGATCTGCAGCGTCGATGCACCATCCAGCTTGGCGGCTTCGTCCAGATCCTGAGGGATGGTGTCGAGATAGCCGAGCAGCAGGTAAATGGCGAAGGGCAGGTTCATCGCCGTATAGGAGATCACCAGGCTCACGGGGTTGTCGATCAGCCCCAGATGAAGAAACAGCGAGTAGAGCGGCGTAATCAGGATCACGAACGGGAATAGCTGCGTACAGATGACCAGCATCAGCAGAACACCGCGCCCTTTGAAGTTGCGGTTCCTCGAGAAGCCGTAGGCGGCAACCAACGAGATGATGACAGCTGCCACCGTCGAGATCGAACATACGAGCGCGCTGTTTATGAGGGAAAGGGCGAGTTCTCGAGCAGGGTGTAGTAGTTGTCCAGGGTGACACTGGTGATCAGTCTGAATGTCCGACTGAAACTCTCCCTGTCTGGGCGGAATGAGATAAGTACGACCCAGATGAAGGGAAAGGCCAACAGCAGCAGTATGATTAAACTAAAAATAACGGTTGCCAGATCCCGGGCAAACTGGAGCCGGCTCTGGCGTGTGGACAACGTGGCCATCAGCCTTTTCCTTTGTTCTGACGCGCCAGGATCGTCAAATAGGCGAGCGCGAATACGAACATTATCACGCTCATGAGCACCCCGATGGCTGCGCCCTCGCCAACGCGGTAGTCGACAAACGAGACCGTGTACATCTTAGTCGCCAAAACCTGGGTGTAATCGCCAGGCCCGCCGCGCGTCGCCAGCCATACATAGACGAAGTTGTTAAATGTCCAGATGGTCGTCAACAAGGCGACAACCGCGATAACGGGTTTGAGCATCGGCAGGACAATGCGCATATGAATCTGGAATTCCGATGCGCCATCAATGCGCGCTGACTCTTTCAGCTCCTTGGGAATTGATTGCAGCGCGGCGAGAAAGGTTATGACAACGAACGGAAGCTCGCGCCAGATCAGCATCGTCTCGACAGCGCCCCAGACCGTAGATGTCCGCGACAGGAACGGGATCCCGCGTTCAATCACGCCGATTGAAATCAGTAACTGGTTGACTGCGCCGTACCGCGGATCGAGGAGCCATTTCCACGCAGCCACAGCGACAACCGGTGGCGTGACGAACGGTATGAGGACAAGCGAGCGCACAAGCCAGCCAAGATGCCATCGCCGGAAGACAGCCGCATTGAGGAGAATCGAGAGTGCCAATCCAAACACCAGCCGTAACAGGACCGTGATGAAGGTCTGCATCACAGCGGTGTTGAAGAACGCGACACCGAGGCCGGCGCCGCTCAGAACGGCAATGAAGTTGTCAAACCCGACCCATGCGTTCGGCTTTCCGAGATCGAACAGGCTGACCTGCTGAAAGCTGAGCGCAATATTGTAGATTGCGGGTCCCGCAAAAAAGAATGCGAGGACCGCCATCGCCGGTAGGATCAATCCATACGGTTCCAACCAATGGAAAGACGTGCTGGCCTTGCGGACAACGCCAGCGGCGCGCCTCTGTTCAGTCACGGTCGCCGACATGCTCAGCCCTTGCCACGGGCAAGCAGGTCGTTCAGCTCCTTGATGATGATAGAAGCCGCTTCCTCAGGCTCGCGCTGGCCGGAGAAGACAGCACCGAATTCCCGGTTGATGAGCGCCGTCATGCTGGAAACCGGGATCGGTGATGAAATATAGCGCTCGAAGGTCTGGGCGACCGGCAGCATGGCCACATAGCCTTGCTCGGTTGCGGGAAACTGAAGCTTAGAAAGCAAGGATTTTTGGGCGGGATACTGGTTGTATGTCTTGAAGGTCTCCGGCCCCGTCAAGTATTGGACAAATTCCCAGGCTTCCTGTTGATGCTTGCTGTTCGGGTTGATGCCAAGCGCGCGACCGCCGAGATGCGAGACGCGTTTTGCCGAACCCTGCGGGATGGGAGCGGTCAACAGCGGTTTCTCCGACTGCTTCTCTGCAGCACGGAATGTCTGCGGCGGGAAAAATGTGATCGCGCAGTCGCCGCGACCGAGACCGCCCACCAGTTCCGGATCACCCCATGCATTGACGGTAATCAGGTTTTCAGGGGCGGTGGCATCGACAAAGAATTTGTTGAAATAGTCGATTGTCTGGGTGAGCTGTTCTGGCGTGACCGAGACGGTCCATTTTCCGGAACCGTCCTGGTTTACCAGTGTCGCGCCGTTGCTCCACAGGTAGTAGTTCGCCAGGATCCACATCCCGCTGTCAGGTGAGCTGCCGGCCGGAAAGCAAAAGCCGTACTGGTCTCCGTTCGTCAGTTTCTTGGCTGCATCGGCGAGAGCCTGCCAGGTGTCTGGAAACCCTTCGACGCTGCTTGCCTGAAGTAGATCGGGGCGATACGCCATGGAGAAGGTATCGGCCGTCCATGGAACGCCGAACAGTTTCCCATCGAGCTTCGCTAGGTCGACGGCAAGGAAGTCGTCAATGCCTGCAGCGGGTGCGGCGCTTTTGATCAGCGGGTCCAGATCCAGAAGGAGCTTCGACTTCGCGAGATCACGCGTCCACACGAAGGCGAGCTGCTGTACGTCAGGCCCAGCCCCGGCAGGTACCTCACGTGCCAGCTGCGCGAGGGTGTCACCGCCCGTCATCGTCTGGAGTTTGACCTGGACATCAGGATGGCTGGAGTTCCATGCATCGACAGCCGCGATGAGCCCCGCGATTTCTGTCGGCGGATCGAATTGACGGAAGACCAGCTCGATCTTTTCCTGCGAGAGTGCGTTCCCGGCCAACATCACCGCTGAAAGCGTGGCAACACCTGCTGCCAGTATCGCACTCGCTATGCGCATCTTGATCATGCTGTCTATTCTCCCGTTGACCGTGCATGTGGCCAAACTTCACGGCCTCGCTGTTTTTTGCTTACCCTCGACCCAAGCCATCCGTATGCTATTGTTTTCACGTCATTGCGCCGCATCCGGCAAACCAAACGTTAATAGTCTACTTTTTGAGTGTAGAATGATGCGATACTACCGTCTGGTCAAATGCAAACATGCTATATGTTATGCGGATTTTGCATGGGGGAGAGGATGAAGGAACTGCGTCAATTTGTGGAGGTCGCTGATCTACGCTCAATCTCACGTGCTGCGAAAAAGCTGAACATCTCGCAGCCGGCGCTATCGCGGGCCATCCGCCAGCTGGAGGATTCCTACGGCGTTCCATTGTTCGTCCGAACGGGTGCAGGTGTGGAACTGAGTCCCTATGGGTCCGCGCTCTACAGCAAAGCTGTCCAGATATTGCCAGCGCTTGCCGAGGTGCGCGAAGAAATCGAGCATCTTCAGGGGCGCGCCAAGGCGGTGATCAGGCTGGCCACTGGTGATCTTTGGGGACTGGTCATTCTGCCCGAGATCATACGCACATTCAGCGAGAGCCATCCGGACGTCGTCGTTCAGCTCACGATCGCCGACGACGGTACACGCTTCGAGGGGTTGAGACAGGGCATCTATGATCTCGTCTTCGGCACGCTCTCTTACAAGTACGAGGCGGTTATGCAGGTGGAGTTCGAGACCTTTGTACGACAGGCGACCTATGTCTACTGCGATGCGGGACACAGGCTTGCAAAGGCACATGATATGACGATCGAGAAGTTGCTCGAAGAACGCTGGCTGAGCCCTGGCTACGGGGATGACGATGGGCCCGCAGGTCAGGTGGCATCGCTTCCTCGAGATTATGCTGTCCGAGCGGAGTCCATGACGCAGGCGCTTTTCCTCTTGCGAGGATCTCCGTTTTTGATGGCCGCGTCGACCGGCTTCGAGCGTCTCTTCAAAAGCCTTGGTATCGCGAAGGTCAACATTCCGGAGCACGGCGGTATCCAGGCATCAGGAGCAATCTGCACCGCGGCGGCATCTGCAAAGCCAGCTGTCAGAGATTTCCTTCGTCTTGTCAGAGGATCTGCTCATTCATTCGATTTGCCAGCGTTAGAATGACAGGCAGCGGGTCTCACCAACCGGCGTAGCCCCAACCTCGTCGCAAGCTTCCATCGGCTCTCAGCATCGGTGCTTCTACGCTACCCTCAACGAGAGCGCGTCGGCGATCTCAGCGGCCTCCATCCGGGCAGAAGTCTTGTAAGGGTAGTGGCTCCAGCACCACCATTCCTCACGCTCGCCTTTCCCGAAGCCGAAGCCCGCCCAATCCCCGCAACTGCATTTGCGGGCTACGAGAGTAGGGGTGCGCTGAAGCGTGGGACGGTCGAGGTCACTCATTGAATTACTCCTTGTGCGGTTTCCGTGGCCCAGAGGCAGCCAAGCTTTAATCGAAATTCCTATGTTCACATTTTGTTCTTTTTGCGATATATGTCAACCGGACTTGCCGACAACTCAATGGAGTGCGATGTGGCGAAGAAGCTAACTCTTTCGACAATCAATCGGGGCTGGCCTCATCAGATCGCGCTCTTGAAAGCACTGTCGGAAGGCGGCTTGGCAGACGAGCAAGCGCTTTACTGCAACCGTCTGCTACGCTGCAGTGTCATCCCATCGGTGACGTGCGACGGGCAGATGTTCAATATCCATTGTTTCGCCACGCGAGCGGGAGCTTCCGCATTCATGTCGAAATTTGGTGGAGAGTGGTTCGACCCTGCAAAGCGTGGCCGTGGCGAGGACGCTGACCGCTGGATCCGGAAATCCGTCGACGACCATGGTCCCGGATGAAGGCTGCTGAGCTTAAAGATATTGGCGTTCAGCAGGTGAGGTCAGCATCCGGAGCCCGTAGACCACGCATGCAGTCAACCTCTGGTCTCGGAATGCCCGGGGCCGCCTCCAATGACGCCGAACCAGATGTAAGCATCTCACGACCGGCATAAGGACAGCTCACTCCCTGCCGGAACCCTCGAAGGAACCCGGGGCGTTTGCGATGACTGCCAGGCCTGGTTCTTGATCGCTCCACTTAGCCTTCGCGCAGGCCAACATCGTCGGGCCTCTGCAAGGTCGTGCGGAGCCTCCGCATGTCACTCGTCGTGATTGCTGGCAAGGGTCTTTACCAGCGCTATCAATGAGCGTCTCACGCCGGCATCTTTGATCCTGATGAACGCCTGGTTCAGCGCAATACCCTCAGCTGTTCCAATCATGTCTTCTATCGCAGATGGCCCGACCGCCCCGTGTCGGTTTTCCTCCTCTTCGCCAAAAAGCCAGGCTGGAGTCGTCCCAAGAATATTGGCAATCTGCTGCAGACGGCTGGAGCCGATCCTGTTTGTGCCCTTTTCGTACTTTTGGACCTGCTGAAATGTGATGTCCAACTTGCCGGCCAAGCTGGTCTGCGACATGCCGAGAAGCTTTCTGCGGGTTCGTAGACGGCTTCCGACGGCAACATCGATATGAGAGGGAATAGCGGGAATTTTCGGCATGACTTTCCTGGAGAGTTGGTGTGCAACGGTTGCACTAGCGAGCGTGCGCTGTCCATGCTTTTCAGCTGGGTCGGACCTTAGTCTGATGCATGAAACGGAGTGGAGCAGCTCACGAGGCCAGAGAGTGGCGATGACGGTATGGCCACCCCCCCGATCGGTTCTTTCAGGAAGAAGCCGGTCGCGGCTTTCGCGTTGTCCGGGTGTGGCTTTGCGGCGCCTTTGTTGCGATCGATCTCATGTATCCGCGCCTTCGCATTACGATGTTCGCGTCGTTTTCTGCTCTTCGGCTCAAGTCGAGGCAAACCTCATAAGGGTATAATATCCCGAAAGTTCCGGGATCATCGCCGCCATCACGTCGAAGCGGGGATCGTCCTCGACCAGTTCGCCGGCATATTTCGCCTGCAGGAACAGCGCGTGGGCGGCGAGCGCATCGTCATTGGCCCGGTGCAGAATGGTGAAGACAGGGGCAGGGACGGTCTTGCCCTTGACGATGACGCGGTCGAGCTCGGCGATCGTGTATCTGCCGCTGACCAGGAATGCCGTGGTCTCGCCGAGCAGAAGCGCGACGCCATAATTCTTCGAGGCGCCCTCCAGCCGTGAGGCGAGGTTGACGCTGTCGCCGAGGCAGGAATAGTCGAAGCGGCGGGTGGAGCCCATATTGCCGACGACGCATTCGCCGGTATTGATGCCGACGCCCATCTTCAGCACATGCAGCGGCGTGCCAAAGGCCTTGGCTTCGGCTTCCAGCTCGCGATTGAGCTTGGTGATCTCCTCCTGCATCGCCAGCGATGCGGTGACGGCATGCATGGCATGATCGGGATCGTCGAGCGGCGCGTTCCAGAAGGCCATGATGCAGTCGCCCATATATTTGTCGATCGTGCCGCCATGGTTCATCACCACTTCGGACAGCGGCGTCAGCAGCCGGTTGATCAGCGTCGTCAGCTGCTCAGGATCGTCCTTCATCGTCTCGGCGATGGTCGTGAAGCCGCGCACATCCGAAAACAGCACCGACAGCGTGCGCCGCTCGCCACCGAGCTTCAGCTGCGAGGGGTCTTCCGTCAGCCGCTTGACGAGTTCCGGCGAGATATATTGCGAGAAGGCGCGGGTGATCTGCTGCTTGTTGCGACGCTCCTCGGCGAAGTCGAAGGCAGCCTGGCCGAAGGCGACGGCGATATAGGCGATCGAGGGCCCAAGCGGTGAGACGAAGACATGGCCGAAGCGGATGCCGGCGAAGCTTGCGGTAGCGAAGACGCCGATCGCGGCAATCGCGGCTGCGAGTGTCAGCCAGCTGGTGGAGCGCCAGACCGTTGCCGCCGCGAGGATCGCCGCGACGAGGATCGCCAGTGCCACGAGCGGCAGCGCGCCCCTGGCGATATAGAAGCGATGGACGATATTGTCGTAGATCGTTGCCTGGAGCTCGACGCCAGCCACCAGCTTGCCGGTGTGGACGGTATAGGGTGTCGCAAAGGTATCGGCGCCGCCCTTGTCGATCTCGGGTGCGTTCTGCAGGCTGAGGCCGACGAGCACAACGCGATTCCTGAAGAAATCAGGGGGCAGGAAAGTCGGCGGATCGAGCGCCTGATAATAAGAGACCGTCGGGTAGCTGCGGGCCGGGCCGAAGGACTGGATCATTGCGCCCGCGGGCGGCATCGCGGCCGCCTTTCCCGCAGCGGCCGCCAGCATCACGGCAAAGCCGTCGCGATAGGCGGGAATGGTGCGGAAGGTGCCATCGCCGCCAAGCTCGATCGAGGCGATGCCGGTTCTGGCACCGGCGGCCGTGAACTGCGGCATCGGCGTGGTGCGGATCAGCTGATCGGCCTGCGGCGCCTGGATCAGCGTTTCATCACCGGCGAGCACCAGATCGGGTGCAGAGGCTGCGGTGATTGCCGCGTCATTCTCGGGAGACGACGGCTCGGCCATGATGATGTCGAGGCCGATCGCCTTGGCGCCGGCGGCCCGCAGCGCCTTGATCAGGTCGGCATGCAGGCGGCGCGGCCAGGGCCATTGGGCGTTGATCTGCGCCAGCGCCGGTTCGTCGATCGCGACGATGACGGGCGCATCCTCGGGCGGCAGCGGATCATCGACCGTCGAGAGATAGTCGAAGCTCCGGAGTTCGAGCAGCGACCAGGCCGGCAGCCGCGACAGAAACGAAATCGCCACCAGCGTCGCCAGAACGAGCACGGCAAGCCTGACCGGCCGGCTGCTGAACGGCCAGCCGGGAGCGCGGATGGACTGGCGGGGATTGGAGCGCATCAGAAGCGGATCTTCAGGCTGCCCTTGACCGCACGCCCCCAGCCCGGCACGCCGGGCGCAACCTCGAAATCCTCGTCGAGAAGATTGAAGGCAGACGCTTCGAGGGCGAACCGCTTGTCGAGCGGCTCCCAGATCATGTTGGCGTCGAGGGTCCAGTAGTCGTCAAGTTTAACGGTCGTGAAGGGACCGAGTTGCCCCTCGCGTGTGCCTATGTAGTTGGCCGCGAGTGTTGCTTTGACATTGGCTTCGTTGACCCAAGTGACAGCAAGCTGGGCACTGCGTTCCGGCACATAAGGCAAAGCCTCACCGAAGCCAATGTTGCTCGCATCCTCGTTTTTGGAGTGCGCATAGGCAACCGTTGCAGAGATACCAAAGCCGTAGGAGAGAGCAACGTTGGCTGTGGCACTTAGCCGATCAAGTCTACCATCACTGATGCTGATGCCCCCTGGAAGATAGGGAACAAAGGGGCTGGTGATCGGATAACCCAGGTTCAGATCCTTGATCTGCTGATGCTGGTATTCGACACTCGTGAAGAAGCTATCGGTCCACTGCGCGTCCCATTGTACCGCAATGGTGTCGGTGTATCCGTCGTTGCCCGAGTATAGCTGGTTTGATTGCAGGCCCAGAACGCCAATCGGCGACAGCGTCGGGCTGCCAAGGTCGAAGCTCTGGCGCATGTAGGCAACACGTAACCACTGGCCGTCGGAAGGTGTCCAAGCGACACCAAGGCGAGGCTCAATCCTAGCCGTGTCTGTTGTCTCGCCATCCACTAACGTTCCGAAGATTGCATACTCGGCTTTCAGCGTGGGAGTGATTTCATGAAGCAGGTCGATATAGGCACGGCCAAGACCGATTGCTTCATCAGTTCCGGCCGCGAAAGGAAATGAATCCGACGCCTCTGCATGGATGACACCGCCTTCCAGGCCGTACCGCCAAGTTAAATCATCACTTCCGTAGAGGTGGTTGATCGCAACTATATAGTTCTGTTGAGAACTTGTCGCAAAGCGCCCTGTAACTGGTGGTATGCCAAAACCTTGGGTAATGCGCTGTTCACTATCGGTATAGAAGAAAGCTGAATTTACAACGTTGCGGTACCCGAAGGTATGGCTCCAACCAATCCCGGCCGCAGTCTCCCTTGAGTTGACCCTGTCGCTTTCGTTGTACGGCACACCGCCCGGTGCGAAGGGGAAATCGATAGTTTGATCGATCCGGCTATCGCTATGATTGGCGTAGAGGACGAAGCGATCGTCGGGATTTGGCGTTGCGGTCAAATACGCATTACCGGACCAGTTTTTGATATCGCCATTGTTGGTTCCAGGCCCGAGCAAACCGACTAGAGATTGACCATAATCGCCGCCATACGGCGTCTGCACCCACGTCAAGTTCAGATACCCGCTCACCGGGAACGGGGCATTGGCAAAACCCTGCAGTTCCGCTTCACCTGTCGGCTTCGTCTCGCCAGCCGAATTGATAAAGCCCGCGCCAAGCGACCCTTCAAGAAAAGGCCGCCGCAGGAGGTTGGCAGAGCGCGAGCGGCCGGACAGCATGTGTGGATCGAGCAGTAGACCCTGCAAGAGCGCCGAGAAGCTGTTCGAGTTCAGCTTGTAGAGATCGATCTCGTCGTCGAAGATCTCGGTATTGGCGAAGGGGCGGATGTTGCCGCGGATCGACTGGTCGACATAGCCGCTGCCGGCGAAGGGGTCGAAGACCGCATCGCCGTAATAGCGGCCCCAGGCGTTGAGGCCGCGCAGGCGGAAGGCGTTGTTGAGCGTCGAGCCGGCATCCTGATTGGCGCCGAGCGAGCCGTAGTGGCCGCCGCGGGCCTTGGAGCGGCGCAGGAATTCCTGGGCATTCTCAAGCGCGCCATCCGGATCGTAATCGTCGATCGCGACGGCGGTGCGGAATGACGAGATTACCGGATCGTTCTTGTCCAGCCGGTCGGCATTATCCAGCGCCTGTTCGGAGAGGACGCGGTCGCCCTTTTCATAGTGGCCGGCGGCGAGCATCAGCTGCGCCTGCGAATGTGCCGGATTGGCTGTCGAGGATGCCAGGAGATCGTCGATCGCCTTGTCCATCTCGCCCATCTGCAGATAGTAGCGGCCGCGGGCGAGAAGGGCGATGTCGAAGGCCGGGTCGGCGGCGAGCGCGAGGTCGATTTCGCGCTTGGCTTCCTTCATCCGCGATTGATCGAGATAGAGAATTGCCAGATTGGCGTGGCCGATCGGATCGTCGGGATCGAGCTCGATCGCTTTCTTCAGCGCGGCTTCGGCTTCGCGCGAGGCGCCGCGGGCATCCTGCAGCAGACCGAGGTCGTTCCAGGCCATGGATGAGCCGGGCGCCACTCCGATCGCCGCGTTCAAGTCGGCGAGGGCGCCTTCGAGATCGCCCTGATAATCGGCGCGCATGCGGGCGCGGGCCTGCAGGGCGTTCGGGTCCTGCGGGTCGATCGCCAGCGAGCGGGCGATTGCATCCTGCATCTGGACGCGGTCGTTGATCAGAAGCGCGAGCTGGGCGCGCAGCGCCGGAAGCGTCGAGTCGTCAGGATAGCGCGCCTCGGCTTGCTTCATCGTGGCGATCGCTGCCGGGATGTCTTCGAGGAAGCCTGCCGTATAAGCCTTCATCACCGCGGCGTAGGGGCCGGTGACGCTCGCCGGCGGCTTCTCGTTGCGGGAGGGATCGCGGAGCGACCGGGCGTAATAGCCGCCGTAGGCTGCGATGCCGCGGCGCAGCGGATCGAGGGAGCGTTCGGCTCTGGCAAAGAGTTTTGCCGCATCGTCATAGCGCTTCTCGGCGCCGGCGATCAGCGCCTCGATGAGATCGGCGCGGGCGCGCTGGGAGGCGGAGAGACGGGAGGCGCGGGCCTGCGCCAGGGATTCCAGCGCTTTCCTGCGGCCATCGAGCGAGAGCTGCACTTCGGCAAGCGTCAACCAATCCTCGGCGCTGCGGGTGCCGGGCGCCTTGGCCTCGATGCGGCTGCGCTCGCTGCGCATCTTCTGCACCGGAAGCGGCGAGGCGGGCATGAAGGTGAAGCCGCTGCGCAGCGTCAGGTAGAAGAGCATCTGCTCGCGATCATCCGGCGTGACGATGACGAGCTTGCGCGGCGCCTGGCCGATGGTGGCGACCGCGCCTTCGCCCTCGGCCACCTGGACGCTGCCGTAGTCGTTCTTTAGCTCGACCTGTCCCTCGAGAACGATCAGCGAGGTCTGGTCGCCCTTGACAGTCAGCGTCCAGTCCGTGCCGCGGATCGCGGCGGCCGCTGCCGGGGTCTCGACCGTCAGCCCCGTGCCGCCGCGCTGGGCGCGGGCCCACATGGTACCGGATTGCAGGTTGAGGATCGTGTCGCCGTCGCGCGCCATCTTCTTGACCTGCAGCGCCGAATTGCGGCCGAGGCGAACCTGGGTGCGGTCGGCAAAGAGGATAGCGAGCTGGCCGGATGCATTGGTGCGCAGCACGTCGCCGCCGAGCAGATCCTGGTGCAGGTCGACATTCTGCCAGTTCGACAGATCGACGAAGCGGACTTCCTCGCCCATCTTGCGATCGATGACGGAACCGGCTGCCGGTTCGGCGCGCAAAACAGGGTCGGCCGCTGCCGGCCGCGCAGCAAAAGACGCCGCCACAGTCAACGCCATCACGGCGGACATGGAATTCGTAAATCTACCCCTCATAGAAAAGCGTTTGTCTTTGGTGCCGCCAAAAGTCAAGCAGAGTTCTACTTATGCTCTTGCTTTGGTTGTGAAGTGTAATATCAGGGAAACACTTTGCGGCGGAGGTAAGTGCGTGGCGGATTTCGAAAGTGCGACTGAACTGATGATGAGCGATCCCACGACAGGGGATATCGGATCGGAATATTTCGACCATATCAAGAAGATAAACGACATCTTCTACGATCAGATCAAGATATCCGATCAGAAGGCGGCTTACATCTTCACCTTCATGCTTGCCTTTCTCGTCAGCTCCAGCGAGGTACGCGCGGTCTTTACATGGACGCGCTATGCGGACGGAAACCTGCAGCACATTCTGTTCTCCGGTCTGCTTGCAGCGGCGTCCGTCTTCTCGATCCTGTCAGCGATCCTGGTGGTGCTGCCGCGCCATCTCACGAAGTCCACCTCGCTATTCTGGGGCACCTGGGGCGAGCACCGGCAGCTCTTCTGGGACGCGGCGACACGGCGCGACGAGCGCTATCTCTTCGCCGAATATCTCGACAATGCCGATATTCTCTCCACCATTGCGCGCGGCAAGTATCGCTGCGTCACACTCGCCTTTCGCGGATTGATGGTCACCGTCATCGCTTATGTGCTGCTTCTGATCGCCGGGTGAGGGTGAAACTCACACCCAATCTCTCGATAAAATCAATTTCGAAGAAGGGCTCCTTCTGGTCTTAAACCGTATCTGTGTGCTGCCTCGACGCTTCGGCTGCACGACACGTCCCAGCCGGCATCGGCAGCGAGTTGCTTAACAGCAATGTCTCGCAGGTGAGGGCATCGATGGATTAGACCGCGCCGCGAACGAATGATTAGGAGGCGGTTTCCGGTGAATTTGTCGGATCGTTTCCGGAACACGCTCTGGGGCGGAGGTAAAAGAGCTCTCAGTCGCCCGCGCCACAGACTGGCGAGCAGAGCGCACGCGCGGGCAATCAGGCAGACGGCGAGCCGCTGCTAGGCTCTGCAAGAATTTTCGCCTTATCGAAGCGCTGACAGCATCCGCGCGTCGCGGAAATCTCGCGGAACTTTTTCACATGGCGCTCATTCATATGGGACGCTGGAGAAATAAAATGTTCGCCCTTCTGACAATACTGACAGTCCTTATCGCGACCATGTTTGTGGGACTGGTAGCCTCGACCTTGAGAGAATTGCGCAACGAAAGCGCTGATCCGGGCGAAAGAGCGCTCTGGAAGACGAGCCGCTAAGCTCGACTTCGATCTTCGGTACGATCTCCGCTGGCAATTGACTGCAGTCGCCCTATCTGAAAGTCAGGCGGTACCATTTCCGGTCCTCCCTCGGAGGAATAGTATGGACCGACCAGAGCTCGAAACCGAAAAGTTTTACTGGGCTCGCCGACGAGGCAGCAGCCGTACCGAGATTGTCATGGTTTCATCCGTTTTCGGTGGAGAGCGCGAATTTTGGACTGTCGCGGTGATGGGCTCTGAAAGCCACGCGATGCTTGATAACTTTGAGTTCTTCTCCGCCGTTGATTGTCCGGCTGGTCTCCACTACAGTCCCTCCCTTCAGGATCTTGATGATCGACATTAATCCCGATCAGCGCGCCTTGTTCCGGGCGCTACTTTCCCATCCCCTGAAGCTTAGGCTCGCTAAGGCGGTATCGGAAGGCGAATTACGTGCCGAGCAGATTGTTCGGCTTTGCGACCGGAGCCGATCGACTGCAACCGCTCATCTACGCGAGCTGCGCAAGGCCGGCCTGATCAGAACGCGGAGATGCGGCCGAACAGTATTCTACCATTGTGCCTCCGAAGAGATAAGATCTTGGATCGACAGCTTCCAGCCAGACTCCTCGGATCGACAGCCTGTATGACCGCATTAACCGAGGTCGTCATGGGCCTTCTCCAATCGGCAGCGGCAGCGGTGTGACAGCCGGAGAGCGGCCTGTCGGTCGCAGTTGCAGCGCCTGATCGACAAGCAGCTTCGTTGCACGAGATCTGTGGTTCATTCCCTCGCATTCAAAGCAGCCAACCTCAGTTTGCAAAGTCGCGCGCTCTCCTCCCGGAGATGCCGCTCTTCATCTGCGGCGTCTGCTACAATCTTGTTCGTGCGTTCGAAGGCCGCTGAACGCTGTTGCACGGCCAGCGTCTTCCTGATCCTGGTTACCATGACAGCCATTCGTGAAGGTTTCCTCAGATGTGGGGAAGTCGAGAGGGCGCTTCAACGGCTTCGGGCCCCGTGTCCAGTAGCGTATGGCCAGCCTTTCCTCCTTGCGGAGGCGCTGCATGTAAACCATCTACGATCTGCCACCCCATCATCACGTGAGCTTCCGCAGCGGTATCCGCCGCCGTCTGCGTGACGGCTTATGTGTGGGGTGAGACGGCTGCTCGCTTCCTTAATGTCGAGCGCCGTCGGGCCATTCCGCAACCTCCAGGATCGGTCATGTCATCCCTCGACCACCTCGTCATCCTCCTGCATGGCATCGGCGCGTCTGGCGGGCAGCTCATGCCGCTGGCCAAATCATGGCGCGTCAGTCTGCCGAAAACGCGGATCGCTGCCCCAGACGCTCCCCTGCATCACTGGCGCGGCCACCAGTGGTTTTCGACGACGGCAATCCGCTTGAACCAGCGAATGTCATGGCCGCGCGTGAAGCATTTGACGAACTGATGATCGAGGCGGGCCTTCGCTCCAAACGGCGAATTGCAGAGGCATCGGACTAAGGTCGAATTGACCCCGGACTGAGGTCCGGGGTCTGGAACGAGTGCGCGGTGCGAAAGTTTGGCCTTCCCGGTGGAACGGTCCATCAAAAAGGAGGAAACATCATGAATATCAGAGCAGCAATCGCCGCCGCCGCGCTTATGACTTCGAGCGTTGCATTTGCACAGTCGGCCATGCCGTCGGAGAAGGTAATCACCTTCGTCCAAAAGGCTCCTGCTCCCGAGGAACGCGTGGTTGTCAAGGAGAAGATCGTTGTCGGACAGGCTCTTCCTGACACCGTCGTGGTGACGCCGATCCCCGACGAAACTGGCTATGCCTACGCCATCGTCAACGATGAGCGCGTGATCGTCGAACCTTCCACCCGGAAGGTCATCCAGGTCATCCAGTAAGACAGTTCCGCCGTGATCGTCGGGCGGCGACAGCCGTCTACCATCAACAAGTGGCCACGCCTGCCGCGACACAAGCGTTCGTTACGGCCGGCGCTGCCTCTTAGAATTTGGAGATTATGTCATGAAACGAACCCATCTCGCCGCTGTGCTGGCCGCGTTATCTCTAAGCGTTTCGCCGTTAGCGACCACTCCGGCCGCCGCACAAAGCGGCACGAAAACGCAGTCAGGCGCTCAATCCGGTTCCCAGTCAGGCGCGACCTCGACCAATGCCGTCTCTGGGTCCCAGTCAAGTCAGTCGGATGCCGGCTCGCATGCCTCCGGCACGGATTGCACTCCCGACGCGTCAGGCGCATGTCCGCAAACCAAGGATCAAGCCAAGCAGAAGAGCGACGAAGGGTCCGATGGGCAGGAGAGCAGGACAAAGCAGTCGACCGATGGTGCAAGCGGAACTGAGCCCGGGAAACCCTCTGCCGACATGAAGAAGACGTCTGCATCGCAAGACGCCTCCAGCGGCACGATGACCGAGCAGAAGGCGAAGTCTGGCACCAACGACGCGGCGACGGACGCGAATAACGGCACCACAAAGAACTCCACCACGTCTGGCACGAGCCCTCAAGGTGGTGACGCTTCCAAGAGTTCTGCCGATCAGAACACCTCCACTCATAAGTCAACCGAGGCGAACGTCAATAACAGCACGACAAGCAACGAGACGACCAATTCCAAGACCAACGTCAACGTGACCGTCGAACAGCGCACTGAAATCCGACAGGTGATCCAGGAAGTCCACGTTGCACCGGTCAAAGAAGTCGACTTCACGGTTTCCGTCGGCACAACTATCCCTAAGCGGGTTCACCTTGAGAGGCTGCCGCCGCGAATCGTTAAGATCGTACCGGCGTATGAAGGCTACCGCTTTTTCCTCCTTGCGGACGGCCGGATCGTCATCGTCGATCCGGACGCGCTGACGATCGTCTACATCATCGAGGCCTAGCAGGCAGTACCCGGCGGCGTCACTTTGCGCCGTCGGGGCCGCTGGAGGAATGTCCATGATCTACGGTGAAGAAAAATCATCAGGTATCGGTTTCCCGTTAATCGTCATTGTCATCGCTATCGCCTGCGTCTGTGGGGGCTTGGTGCTGACGACGGAGCGCCCGTCGCCCGCCCGCGTCTTCGTCCCCGCGGCTGGCATATCACCGTGATAGGCTATTAACACAAAGAGCATCAGACCCCAATCCGAGCTGATGAGGGATGCCTGACCACCTCACCGTGGAACATGATCATTGACCGATAAGGCACCCTATATGCGACAACAAAGGCGAGCGGCGATCCCATGACGAGCCGCTCGCCACGCGCGTTCACAAAGCGCTGTCGAACTTTGGGCGACGATCTACCCGAGGTCCCGCGCTCCGATTTTCTCGTTTTCTACGTGATCGGCGTGACTATTGCGCACCCCGCCGTTGAGCTTTTGGAGAGAAGGCGTCCGGTGACAGCGGCCTAATCGTTGTGATGTCGGAGCTTACGAGTCTCGCCTGAGTGCAAGCGTCCTCGTAGATAGGGTGCCTCGCATCGGCAACGCAACACACGTGTCGGCATTGAAGGGCTGGAAACTGAGATCGTCCTCGACAGATGGCGACGGTTGGTCTCAAAGGCTGCTGCCACATCGATCGGAAATTCCTTCCCATGCGGCTGGAGAAGCAATTCACCTAGTGAGAAATTGTAGTCCCGGTTCAGAAATCGTTTTCGTTTTCATCTCAGTGATGTCTGTCACGTATAAGGACGGTCAATATGTCGGATGTGAACATCAAGCGGCCCTTGTGGCTCACGATTACGGCCTGCGGTTTCGCAGCGGTTCTGTTTTCAAGCATCGCAATTGGAGGAAGTGCTTGGTATCGGCAATCGGTCGCCGTTGACGAAGCCCTTCACCGCGAGGCAGCAGGAGACCTTTCACTCATTCAGACCGATATGGCTGCCCAGCAGAAGGCCGCCTCGGCATTGGCTATCGCGCTCGCTGGAGAGCCTGAGACGGCGACATTGGTTAAAGGCGGCGACAAAGACAATATAATCGCCCGCTATGTCTCCGCGATGCCGGCGATCAAAGACGCCGGCGGCCTTCAAAACATTACCTTCATCGATGCGAAGGGTATCGCGCTCGCGCGAATTCATTCACCGGACAAGTTTGGCGACGATATGACCGGCCGGCGGAAGACCGTCGTGGAGGCGCTAGCGAGCGGTAAGCTTGTTGCAGGGATCGAGCCCGGTCGGACGGCGGTCTCGATGTTCGCGTCTGCGCCGATCGTTGCCGATGGAAAGACGGTCGGGGTCGTCGATGTCGGCACGGGGCTCACGAACGACTATTTCAATACGATTGCCGACCGGATCGACGGCGCGATCACCGTTTACATTCTTAATGACGGCAAACTGGCGGTCCAAGCCTCGACGGGTTCGAAATCCAAGCTCTCTGCCGAAGAACTCAAGGCGGCGATGGATGGAGTGTTCAGCCCACGGGAGGTCGCCGACGGTGAGACGACAGTGGTCGTCAATGCCGTGCCGTTCAAGAACTTTTCGGGGCAAACCATTGGTGTGCTGGAGGTGGCGTCAAACGTTACCGACGTCGCTTCAAATGCACAGGCCGCCCTTTTGACGACTGTCTTGGGTACGGTTCTTGTCGCAATCATTTCTTTGCTCGGTTTCTATTTCTTTGCGCGCTCGCTTGCCGGGGTGCTCGCCCGGCTAACCGCAACCATGTCGAGGCTGGCCAACGGCGATCTCGCTGTATCGATCGAAGGCACTGCGCGCCGCGACGAAGTCGGCGCAATGGCGCATGCGGTGCAGATTTTTAAGGACAATGCGATCCGCACCCTTCAGTTGGAGGAAGATGCGGATCACCAGCGGAAAGTTTCGGATCAGGAGCGCCGCCAGATCGCTGAACGCGACCAATTACGGGCGGAAGCCATGGCTCAAGCGACCGAAGGTCTGGCACGCGGCCTGGAGAAACTTGCTTCGGGCGATCTCAACGTACGTCTTGTTGATCGATTTGCCAACGAGTTCGAAAGCCTTCGTGTCGACTTCAATCGCGCGGTCGAGCAGCTGCGCTCGACGTTGGCGGCGGTCGCAACATCCACGAGCTCCATCGAAAGTGGCTCGCGGGAAATCAGCCAGAGCGCCGACGATCTCTCGAGACGGACAGAGCAGCAGGCAGCTTCGCTTGAAGAAACGGCCGCAGCGCTGGACGAGATTACGGTTAATGTGGCGAACTCGTCGAAGCGGGCGGATGAGGCGCGCTCGATCGCAATCCAGGCAAACAGCAGCGCCAGCCAGTCGGGCGATGTTGTCCGTAATGCGGTCCAGGCGATGAGCGAAATTGAGAAATCGTCGAGTGAAATTTCCAACATCATCGGCGTCATCGATGAGATTGCGTTCCAGACGAATCTCCTCGCGCTCAACGCTGGCGTGGAAGCTGCCCGTGCGGGCGAAGCGGGGAAAGGCTTTGCGGTTGTCGCGCAGGAAGTCCGAGAACTGGCGCAGCGCTCTGCCAAGGCCGCAAAGGAGATCAAGGAGCTCATCCGTGCATCCGGTGACGATGTTCAGGACGGTGTCCAGCTCGTCAGTGCAGCTGGTGAGGCGCTCCAGAATATCCAAGCCTATATCGTCAGCATGAACACCCACATGGATGCCATTGCTACTTCCGCCCGTGAGCAATCGGTCGGCCTGGCTGAGGTGAACACCGCTGTCAATCAAATGGACCAGGTGACACAGCAGAATGCAGCTATGGTCGAAGAGGCAAATGCCGCAGGTGCTACACTTGCCGCAGAATCCGCGAAACTGAAGTCTTTGGTAGGACAGTTCCGCTTATCCGACGCCCCTGCGGCAACGGTCAGCATGGCCCAAGCCGCAAGGGTCATCACGGAACCAAGCGTCCGAGCTGTTGCCTCGCCAATACGAGCGATGACGGAAAGAGTGACCCGATCGTTTGGGGGCGGTCGAACTGCAACGGTGGTCGCTCCTGATCAGAACTGGGAAGAATTTTGACCGTCGTACCTCCCACTGCTCCAATATCGCCGACGCTGACGAGCGTCGGCCGATAACAATTACCAGAGCGGGCTCAGTAAACGTCTTTAAGAAGCTGATGGGATGGGCGAGTTGTCAGCGACGGTGTCTCATTCACCAGGGCGTGCGCAATCGTAAAGGTTGACGACATCGGTCAATCTCTCCCCTCCTCGTGTCGAGCAGATCCAGTGAACAAAACATGTTCTCTGACATGTGCGGAACGATGCCGGACTTGTGCCTGTTTGAAATGCTTGGAAGTGGGTGCCGACGTGCGTGGTTTCGCGACCGAACGCGTTAAGTGGATCGTTTAGAACGATTGTCGCGCTTCACGGACAGCGGCGCGGCCCGCCAAAAATCACGATCATTTCTTGACCAACGGCAGCCGCGAAGCGTCAGTCCGGCCTTGTCCCATATTCCTAGATTCCGGATCGTGGAAAATGACCGTGGTGTCTTTGCAAGGCCTCCCGATCACGTCGGGCAGAAGACCGGCGACACTCTTGTAGACGGCAGCCTTCGTGTCTTCCGTGAACTGACGAGACTTCTGCTCCCGCCGAGCTTCTTCCACTGCTATTGCAGACGATGTCACTCACGCCTCAGGGTCATTGTCACAGATCATAGGGCTTCTGTCGTCGCGCCGATCGACCTCCGGACAATCTCGAGTTCTCTCGCAACCGTGACACGGAACTGAGTATGCGAATGGGCATTTCGCTTCGAGGCGAGTTTGCAATTGAGAAACGTCGGAGGGTAGGGTCCACCCATGATGGAGATTTTCACGCCGGCCGGTCTGACCGCAATGCTGCAGGTGATTACGATTGATCTTGTGCTAGCTGGCGACAACGCTGTAGTCATAGGTCTCGCGGCTGCTGGTCTTGAGCGCTCGCAACGGGGCAAAGCCATCCTTGTCGGTATCTCGCCGCTACTGCAGTTCGGATAGTTTTCGCCAGCGTCGCAGTCTATCTTCTTGCGATCGTCGGTCTTCTCCTCGCGGGTGGACTTTTACTGCTGTGGGTGTGCTGGAAGATGTGGCGCGAATTGTGGTCAGGCCACCGCCGCGAGGAGGTCCCAGACGAGACGAACACTCCCCGAACGACATTCCTTCAGGCTGCAACGCAGATCATCGTCGCCGATGTGTCCATGTCGCTAGACAACGTGCTCGCAGTCGCCGGTGCGGCGCGCGAGCATCCGAGCGTTCTTATACTTGGATTGATGCTGTCGATTGCATTGATGGGGTTGGCCGCGAACTTCATTGCCCGCCAGCTCAACAGTCATCGCTGGATAGCCTATATCGGCCTTGCCGTCATCCTCTACGTAGCGCTTGACATGATTTACCGAGGAGCGGTCGAAGTCATGCCTTATTTCATAAACCTGTCGACGGCGTAGATATGCGCATGGATCCCGGCCCGGCTTTAAACGGGCTGCGAGCGGTCACCGAGGTTGAAAGCGATTACGCTGATTGATGTGAAGGCTCCCGGTGCAGGTATATGTGCTGATGGGCGCTTCACGACGCGCCTGTGCGTCGGTGGATGAGACCGACTTGTCAAAGCTACGCTCGGACCTGGTTAGCCCTTCAAGTCTCGTGACGAAAGGGGCAGCCCGAAGGGCAATGGCCGCGACTAAAGTGTCAGTGCAAGATCGACGCCTTTGCCTGGTGGTCGAGCATGCGCTCGACGCGACCAATCAGGCGGCAAACCCGCCGCAGCAAGCTTAGACCAAGCTCGTCGGTTGCGTTGGCGTCGGCCATGTCTTCATCTGGTGGGCGACGGAAAGAAGGCTGTTAGCGAGCAGGGGGCGGTCCATCTTTCCTGCTTCGCGTGCAAGGCGGCGAAGGTTTTCAGCGTAACGGACGGCGAGGTCTGCGGGTGTGGTTGCCAAGCCCTTGCGTCGCCCGTCGGGCGAGGTGACAGCCGACCGTCTCATGGCAGCCCCTCCACCTTCGATGAAGAACGTTTCGAGTCACGAAACGGTGCTAATCCCTGGATGCTCATGATGCGTCTCCTAGAAAACGGATGAAAATCCTCAGGCGACTAGGAAGATCGGCGCGATTGACATCAACGTCAAGACCGAGCGGAATGTGCTCTAAAATTTTTTCGTCAGATCTCTTGACGCTCGAAAACCGCGATCCCAAATCGTCGGCGCGGTCGCCCAATGGGGGCCAAAAACCGGAGGCGTGAATTTGCGTCTCCTTCCAACTCGCTTTACGGAGGTTTTGGTATGAGAACTGAACTTGATTTTTCACCGCTGTACCGGTCCAGCATCGGCTTCGACCGCGTCTTCAATCTGCTCAACAATACGCAGCGCCTGCAGGCAAACGACACCTGGCCTCACTACGACATCATCAAGGCAGGCGAGGACGAGTATCGCATAACGATGGCGGTTGCTGGATTCGGCCGGGGCGACCTCGACATTACCCAGGACCGCAACCTCTTGGTCGTCAAGGGAGGCAAGGCCGAGGACCAGCAAGGTGAATATCTACACCGGGGCATCGCAGCACGGAGCTTCGAGCGTCGATTTGAACTTGCCGATCATGTACGGATCGAAGACGCTTCGCTCGCCAACGGCCTTCTGACGGTATCGCTTCGTAGAGAGATCCCGGAGGCCCTGAAACCGCGAAAGATCGCAATCGGTCCGGGCAGCCAGGAGACCGTTTTGCGGATCGAGGCCGATCAGCACGCAGCGTAATCCCTGATTTAGAGGCCGCGGCAGACCGCCGGGTGTCCGTATACGGGACCCGGTGGCGGGCGCCCCGCCTTCCGCAAGTAAGAAATCCTTCCATGCATCATTCTTCAGACATTGCACAGTTGTCCGTCGAGGAGCGCGAGCAGCTCTTTATCGCGGTGGGCCGTCTGCTGGACGGCGCTGCTCTCGAATCCATGGTCGAGGGTAATCGCAAATTCGGTGTCTTATCGAAGACGATGGCCGAGGCCATCCTTCTCAACGCCGACGAACTTGCTCGCGACGACATTCGTCATGCGGAGAACGTGCTCAGGCAGGCGAACGAACTTATCAAACATTTCGGCGCGAGCCATCCGTATAGGATGCTCAGCTACTCGGTTCACTGACGGCCGCCTGCGTAAGGCGCGAACCGTCACGGCTGTATCCTCGTGCATCGTCATGTCGCCCTGCCGATCGCTTTATCAGCCTCCAATTGATCTTATCTGGAGCCGCCGCGCTAACAGCGAACAAGTTGTTATCGGAGGCGGCGACCCGGCCCGCACGGAGGCCTTGACCGTTCGGTGCCCGAGCGCCTCGACGCACTTTCAAGGCAGCTTTTCCCCAGTGACAAAAACCACTGTGGAATCTTCGGTTCCTCAAGAAGGCATTGACGGCGCGCGCACCGTTTCTCCGAAGTGCCGTTGGTGCTGGTCAGGAACGGATCCAGCGGTGAGATGATCTTGAACGCCCGCGGCCTGAACGCGAAGGGACCGCCGGTGCCGGATTCGTCATCGACTATAAAGTGGACATTTCTGTCAAGCCCATGGAAAGTCTCGTTCTCGCCATGGTGCACATGCGGCGGGACGAAGAAGTCCTGCAGCATGTGATGCTCCATTAGCGGAATGCCGCGAAGCTTTCAGAATGAGGAAGAGTCACTGCTGGAATACACGTCGTGCACCCCTTTTGGACATTAAGAAGCGCTTTCTGTGTGAGGGGGGCTCGATCCGCTGCGGGCCCGAACCGAGGAATGTACGTCTGTATCGTCGAAGGCGTTTCGTGCTTCCGACACCGGCCGGTTCTTCTGGCAAATACGTCCGAAATAAAATTGACGATCAATAACACTGTCCAGATTATCGACATGAAGACCTAGATCCACTGTTAGTATCCTTGCCTTCATCAACGTCGCCGCGACCTCGAGCTTCTCGAATGCGGTTGAGGTTCCTGTCCTTTCACGAGCAACGGGAAGCGGCCAGGTACAGGGCCTTGCGCGCCGACTGCTCGATTGAAGGGCTTGCGATCCTTATCATTCGAGACCAGATCCGACCAACTCGTCAGTTATCTACGACATCGATATCAAGTCGCTTAGCGAGAGCGGTGACCCTGTTCGTAAAGTCGTCGACCATCGCTTGAACCTGCGCGTCGATTTGTTCGATTTCCTTCGGCGATTGGGCGCTTCGCAATGCTATCGCGCCGATGCTGAGCAAAGTCCGCTGCATGAGGTTTATGTGCTGAAACAGGCCCGCTATGTCATCAACCGTTGCCGGTGTGTCGCCCTTCCGCAATTTCGTCAAAATCTCCCCGCTGCTTCCTGTGTGCTCTTGTGAAATAGTCCCAGGACTGGCAAAGGCCCGAACATCCTTGTCAGATCGGGAAATCTCTATACCGCCCCATGACTCAAAAGACCGCGACGCGCAGTCGGTAAGGGGTTTGGCGATGACCGTCAAGGTGGGTGAACGTGAGGATGTGATCAGGCGCGAAGGGGAAGGGCTCGCTACTCAATACATAGGCGAGCCCCTCCCTGCGACACAGAGGTCCGCCAGGTCGCACATTACATCGCTGACCTAATCACATCGGATGACAAGAGTCCCTTCAAATTATCAGTACGGTTGCAGACAAGCATACTTCGAAAACCGATTTCCCCCTCGCCGGCATCGGGGAACCAAAACCTTCTCTTGCGCGTTCAGTGCGCACAATTTCACAAGAGGGTAGCTATGGACACTAATCTCGCCATCGCAGCATTTGCCGCAACACTTTCGTTCGTCTTCATGGTGTGGGCAATCGGTCGTACCTACTGACTGGTCACAAAAAGTCTCAGCGTCCGCCTGGAGCGAATCCGAGGAAGTGAGTGTGCTAACAAGGCGAGCTGACCGGCACCTCCGAAACGCTTGCACCTCGGTTTTGGTTCCAGGCATGTCAACGATATCGTTTGCTCCGGCCTGCGCACCGTTGGGCGTTGTACGGGTTGACGCTTTCAGAACCACCAGCAAGGCCCAACTCCGAGTTGGCCAAGCCTATAGCCATCAATGGCCTTCGGCTCCCGCTTCGGCATAGTGGCGGATCCAGCATAAAGAGCTTGTAGGTCAGTCAGCGCGTCTGGCCGCGGAGCCTGATGGTAGCGACGGCTCGGCATGCTCGGATCGCCAAATTCAAGCAGCAGGTCATCTGCGATGCCGCTCAGCCGCTCTCGCATTTGATGGGAGGGAGTTTGAGGTCCCGACCGGCATATTTTAAGCGTCACCACGAGGCACCGAGCCGCTCGATACGTCAACCTCCGGCAGACACCTAAGTCCTGGGCAAGACTTATAAAGACCGGCCGTATCAATGATCGTGCCCATAGGAATGAAACGGGGTTATGCGCAGTCTCACGGACGCTATGTCTCTCGGGCGCTCAGATCGTAACCAAAGTTGAAGGTTGTTCGGCGCCGACGCCATATCGCGTCGTCGAGCGTGAATTGGGCCATCAAGCTCCCAAGACCGTTGAAGAAGCCGACTATCTATACTCGCCCAGCCGGTAATGACGCGCGACGACTCTATCCAGGAAGCGTGCAATTAAGAATTTTTCAATCTTGCTTCGGCACTCTGGGTTCGTCGAGAAGGTGAGATATCTTGACGAATTACCCAGACCAAATAATGCTGATATGGTCCGCTGCTCGCCAATGCAGCGGACTTTTCATCCGCTATTGACGGCTCGTGATAGGACTCAACGCAAGGCTTCGAAACATGGCAAAGTCGCGCGGAATACTCACAGCATCGCTCCTCGTGATCCTAGTCGCGCTCGTCGCCTTAAACCCATTCGGACGGAACCTCGTCGACCCTCGCCCGACTTCTGCGATCACTCAGGCACCCTAACGGGGCTGTAGGCGGCTACCCGTGGCTTCCGAGATCTGGCCAGCGATCGTCCTGTATCGACGAGGTTCGCGGACTCAGAGAGCAAATTTCGCTTTCCACCATTTCCTTGAAAGCGAATGTCGAAACTTGTCTCCTCAACGCGGCGGCGAGTCCGATCATGACGTTGTTCTTCAGAGACCTGCTGCCGATACAACCGACCTCACCGAGCACGATCGCAAGGACCGCGGCGTTTGGTCCGAAGAACAGCGCCTGGACTGCGCCGACGTTTTCGTAGAGCGCGTAGATCCAGCTCAGGTCCATGATCGCGATCGCGCCCGGCAGCACGAAGAGCGTTCCAGCGATCCTCGACGTCGAAGGGCGTTGCGCCGAAGCGTTCGCCGACAAGCGCAACCTTGGAAGCCGGAACGACGGTGAATACGGCAGAAGGATCAACGAAGCGACGAATTAGCCAGGGTCAGGCGGTGCGGTCGATCTTTCAACGAGAGCGCGTAACCCAGACCGTTCGACCCTGCGGGTCGCGCGGGGGCAACTTGTTATCCGGCACCAGGTTGCCCTCTGTCCTTCTCCAAGCCTCGAAGCCGCCTTCAAAGTTACCTCGGCCTGAATTCCGACATGCCTCAGGTGGGCGGCGACGCCGTGGCTAAGTTTCTTTCCCCGCTGGCAGATGATCTCGGCCGCTTCGGTAATTGCGGGTCCCTGGAATCTTGAATGTGGATCTGCTCTAGCTCTACTGGCCGTCCAATAGCCCTGTCCTGTCGTCTTTCCTCGCAGGGAACCGCACAGTCATGTCCTGGTTCGGGTCCAGGATGAAATCCCGGATTTTCTCCGCAAGGCAAGTCATATATAGCGAAGTGGATGACCTGAAATGAAGTAAAGAGTTATGGGCCACGGGGATTGGACGAGGTTTTCCAAATGATCAAATCCGAACTGATTGAGGCTGTTGCGGCTCGTAATCCTCACCTGTATCGTCAGGACGCAGAGAAGATCGTCGAAACAATCCTCGAGAGTATTGTCGAGGCGCTCGAAAGAGGAGAACGCGTAGAGATTCGGGGGTTTGGTGCTTTCCAGGTTCGATATCGACCGTCACGCGCTGGCCGCGACCCGAGCAACGGCAATGCGGTCTTCGTCGAAGAAAAGTGGGTGCCGTTATTTCGCCCAGGCAAGGCGATCAGTGATCGGCTGAACGAACCCAGGAGGGACTAGGCTTCCTTCGCCGTCGGTGTGCGGCCGCTAGCTGAAGACGCCTCTATCGCTGACCAGCCAGCCATATCTGGTATCTCCGCAGACAAAAGAAGCCAGACCTGACCGTGCCGTCGCGTCGCGATTTGCTCCGAAACGGTGCCGCGACCCGAATTGTGTTGCGGTTGTGCGACCGTTGAAGCCCACTGAGCGCGTCCTCGGATCGAGCACGCGCAACGCCGCACTTCCGAGCGGTCATCCCCAATTTCGAATTTGCCCCGGCAAGATTATCGGTATCGGATGATGGCAGCTTGGCTCCGAACAACGCAACTCTTCCGATAGGCAGGAGGGCTTTGAAGACACCAGTCCGACGGCACGCTCATTCACGCGCCTGTGGCTTTGCATGCCTGGGTTCTTCTCGAAGAGTTAAGAACGAACAGAAAACGGTGTTGGAGCGTCTGGGCTAATATTGACATGGATGTTTACCAGGCGACACACGGCCCGACCACGCTTGGGAAGAGCACTGGTACGCTCCAAGCCGGTACGCTAGCGGACCATATCCCGGCTTTTGACGTTTTAAAGGCAATATGCAAGTTTCACGCAAGCCTCGCGCCACAGAAGTTGCCCGGCTGCAACGCTCGAGCGTAACGTGCAGCATGGAGATCCGGATGGGCTTTGACGTTGACGCGATACTCGACTGGCAACAGCGGGGCATTAATGCGAGGATATTGGGGCGCTCCGAACGCGATAATCCTGTTCTCCCTTATCTCGAAAACGCCGGATCGCAAATCGAGAAGGAGAGCTGGCTCTTCCGGGCAGAGGCATGGTTCTTTGGCTGGCGAATAGAGGACGCGTCCCGCGTTAAGCTGGGCGCATGATTATTCTGCGGTCAAGGTGCGGGCACACCATGGCAGCCTGTTACAATGACGTCACGACGGATAGGAGCCCCACTTCTCCACCTGCTTGTGACTCTACGGCCGGCGAGTCTTCAAATGGTGGATATTGGTTCTGCCAAAACCTGTTGGCGCTCGTCAAACGGGAGCGCCTTGTTGCTGCGTCAAGCTGCGCCGGCTTTTCGGTCGAGAGGCTGACGGGATCCTTCAAGATCTGGTTTACCAGCAATCGCTTGATTGGGATTGAAGCCTTTGGTAGATAATCGAGCACCGCTTTTCCGTGGTTCGTGAAGCGGTTCTTTTTCATGAAGTGCTACTTGGGCCACCGCGATCGGCGCATTCCTCGCGGTGGCCTTTTTGTATACATGATAAGCCGGCGGTAACGTCGAGGACTTCCGAGCGCCGGTGTCTGTAGCGAGCCGAGCAGGTTTCAACGAGACGGTCGAGATCTAATTGCAGCGCGCTCTCCTGATGTGTTCGCGATTTTGATACCGTTGACGAACAGTGGGCTCTGGGGCGATGGGATCTTGGTTGGAGGCGGTCGGTGACAACGAAGGCTATTAATCCCGTACTGCGATAAGCCTGCGTGCTTTGTTGCAACACCCTGCTGCGCGCGTGACGCTCATGGCGCTGGCACGGATGGACGGCCGGCATGTTGGTACGGTAGCGAACTCTCGACATCACCCGCAGAAGGTGTACGTTGCTCTCCGGCAAGTGGTTTGAATCCAATTGCCACTGAGATCGCCCTGCAAACCCCAGGCTTCAACCCAGCCCCATCCGTGGGCCAATCTCCTTTAGGTGTGACAGAGCACTTACATTTGCAACCATGTTAATTGCGCCTCAGCGGCATCTCCAAGACTGCTTCACGCAAACGCCATCTTGCATGCGGAGCGGGGGCCTCGAGCGACACTGGGAAACCTGCTGCCCGCAATGGCGGTTTTGCGATTGCCAAATCGCACAGGTTTCTTTGAGCCGATCTGGGTGCATGCAAAAAGGTCAGCGCTGAATACTAACTTGGACGCCGCTGCCCTGCCCAGGTCAAAGACGTGGGCACGCTCTTGCATCGACTGAAAGAGCCTGACACCCGATCGTGTCACCAACAATCAGATGCCGATGACCAGACACACCGAACGTCTGTTGGTTCCGCAGGCCTAAAGGAAAAGCCCGCGCGAGGCCGGCGCGCGGACTTTGCTAGACACTGCCGACGGGTTGTCGAGGCGAGGCAGAGCCGAACGCGTGCGGTTGGGTTTCCCTTCGAAAAAGTCCGAATTCGCGTCTCGGGCGATAAAGCAGTTTTTGCTTGCTCGCAAAGCTGATCATGTCGTGCAGCACATCTGCATCCGCCTTCTCCTCAAAGAGCGGGGCCATGTTCATCATCTTCCTCGCGGTCTTTCTGGACAGCCCGCCCCAGCGGAAACGACCGATGACCTTCCCAAAAAGATTGATCTGCAACAGCGCTACCGAAAGTGCCGGGCGCTCAATCCTGCTAGCTTCCGCCACTTACGCCGCGTCACGTGCCGAGCTTGTCTGATGGCCGTCTGATCGGATGCAGCAAATCAATAAGCGGTTGCAAGGCTTTCTGCAAAGCGCCTATAGACACGAAGCGCTGAAGAAGTCGGACGTTGACTGATGCTTTGCGCCGCAACTGCACGCCCAACAACAAAAATGTCCATCATGCATCCAGATCTGATTGAAAAGTCGAAACTTCTCTCTGCCATGGCCAACCCGGTCCGCCTGAAAATTCTTTCGATCATTTCCAACGAGGAAATCCGAGTAAGTGAACTGGGTGAGCGACTTGAAATCAACCAGTCAGCCTTATCACAACATTTGTCGATCCTGCGGGAGGGCGGGCTTGTCGTCACCCGCCGTGAGGCGCAGAGCATCTTTTACTCAACTGGCCACCCGGGTGTGTTGAAGCTCTTGCGGTCGTTGAAGGACATCTATGCCGCACCCATGTCAGAATAAGGTGCACAAAAAGTCCGGATCTTCGCGATTCGCCGCCTTGAAGTTGTTATGCGAGATGGCATTCTCACCTGGAAATTTTGGTGGTGGGGATGACGGACAGCTTCGAATTTTCGACGTCGATTACGACCGAGCGCATGCCTGACCCGGGCCTCTTCACCTGGGACCTTTCTAGCGATCTTGTCTATGCCGACAGCGCCGTTGCGTCGCTTTTCGGGCTAGACCCGTCCATGACGGAGAGGGGGCTTCCTATCAGAACCTACCTTGAGCGTGTGCACCCTGACGACCGGGCGTCATCGGCGAAGCAGATCAGCGATGCAATCATCGCGGAGCATCCCACGGAGCAATTTTACCGCACGCTCGGCTTGCTGGGAAAGTACAATGCCGTGCGCGCCTTCGGGCGTTGCTTTCGAGACAAAACCGACAATCCCGTCCACTATGCCGGAGTGGTGATACCTGCACCTTCCACAGCTCAGGTCGCCAGCAACTGAAGCCGGGGAGCTTGGTCGAGGATGTGCAGTTGGCCAGAACTCAATTTGCTCCAAATCCCGACGCAATAAGAGCTTCTCTAAGGTCTTCAACCTTGAACGGCTTCGTCAGCCTGGGTAGATCCGGTGCGATCCCCTCGACGTCGGCATATCCAGAGACGATCAGGCAAGGCAGATTAGGCCGCAGCAGCTGAACACGCCTCACAAGTTCGACCCCATCCAGGCCCGGCATCAAGTGATCCGTCACGACGAGCTTTAAATCTGCGATGCTGTCGAGCGATGCCAACGCAGCCTCGCCATTGGAGGCTTCAACGACATCAAAGCCGATCTCCTCAAGCATATCGGCCGCGCTAATGCGAACAAAATCTTCATCGTCGACGAGCAGCACCGTCCCTCGATGGCCGATCGACGTCGTGCCGCCGGGGTCATTGGTCGCAAGACTGACAGGGGCGTCACCGGCCTCTGGTAACCAGAGCTCAATATTCGTGCCAACACCCACCCGGCTAAAGATGCGGATGCCGCCGCCAAGTTGCTGTGCAAGGCCGTGCACCATTGAAAGGCCCAGTCCGGTTCCTTGTCCTAAGCCTTTGGTCGAGAAGAATGGCTCGATTGCACGCGCTCGGACCTCATCACTCATTCCCTCGCCGGTATCGGCAACAGAGATAACGACGTAGCGGCCAGGCTTCAGATCTTCAGGCTTCTGCGGATGGATTTCGCGAGCGCTCGCGCTGATGCGCAGCGTGCCGCCTGTCGGCATGGCGTCCCTGGCGTTCACGGTGAGGTTCAAAAGGGCCATCTCGACCTGATTTTGGTCGGCTCGGGCCGCCGGAAGGTCCTGGCTTGCGTCAATGACAACCTGGATCTGAGGGCCAGTCGTGCTTCGGATTAACTCTCCCATCCCGGCGACAAGCGTCGTCACGTCGATCGGTAGCGGCTGCAGCGGCTGGCGCCGAGCAAACGCCAAAAGTCGCTGGACGAGTATTCTGGCGCGCTCGGCCGACTGTAATGCGCCACCAATCAGCTTGCGCTCGCGATCGGTCCCAATTTGCCTGCGCACCAGCATGTCGAGAGAGCCGATGATCGGGGTCAGCAAGTTGTTGAAGTCATGAGCGACGCCGCCGGTCAACTGACCGAGCGCTTCGACCTTCTGCGCCTGTCGAAGTTGATCTTCCGCCTCCGCCAGGCGCCTTTGCTCCGCCAAGCGCCCTGTGATGTCATACACAATCTGGTAGGCACCGATCCGGCGACCCGCAGTGTTTCGCAGCACGTTGAAATTGAGTTCGAACCAACGCTTGGAATATGCGGTATCTCCGAACTCGTCTACCAGCGTGAACTCCTCGCCGGCGAGCGCCCTCGACCAGGTCCGGCGCACATGCTCGCGATGCTCGGGGAGGTGATCGAGCGCCTCTAGCATAGATGCTCCGATCACCGGGCGCACGCCATAGACCTGCTCGAACGCGGTGCTTGCCGCCCTGTTCATCGCCAGCCAACGGAAGTCCTGGTCCGCCACGAAAATGATTGCTGTCGTGTTCTCAACGACATCAGCCAGAAGCTTGCGTTCGGCCAGCCCCTCGGCCACCCGCGCTTCCAGCGTCTCGTTGAGGTCGCGTAGGGCAAGCTCAGTCTTCTTGCGCTCGGTAATGTCAATCGCGGTTCCGATCACTCGTAGACAGCGCTCCCCTTCAAATACGCCACGCCCTTTCGCCGCGACCCAGCGGACGACTGAATCTTCCTTGCCAATCGTCCGATACTCCACGTCGTAGACGGCGCGCACGGCGGGATCTGCCGCTGCCGCGTAAGCAGCCGAAGTTCGTTCGAGGTCCTCAGGATGAAGGCCGCTGTAGTAATCTTGCATCGAAACGGGGACGTCGGGCGAGATGCCAAACATCGCTTTGACCCTGGGCGGCCAGAACAAGGTGTCGGCAACCACGTCCACATCCCAAAGGCCGATTTCAGCTGCATCGACGGCCAGGCGAAGCTGTTCTTCACTCGCGCGAAGGTTTGCTTCAGAACCCACACGCTCGACATGGGCCCACGATCGCTCCGTGACCTCGCGGATGACCGTCAATTCGTAGTCGGACCATCGATGCGGTGCCTTGTCATGGATTGCCATCAAAGCGGTCAACCGACCGTTTTTCACCAGCGGCATGCAGATCGTTGCAGTGATCCCGATATCCTGGAAGGTTTTTGCCTCCTCGGGCGCGATCTCGGCAAGATTGTCATTGATGATCAGCGGCCGGCCGGCGGCCAGCTCCTGCACCGCTAGAGTTCCGAAATCGGAAAGACTATAGTGCCCGACGATCGAGGGAGACCCAGGTGCGTGCCAGTTACCACGGATGGTGAAGCCATCCTCATCAGGATCCATATCGGCATAGGCGCAGTTTGAGAGGCTCAAATGTGCGCCTATTAGGCGCGTCGTGACGGCGAGAACTTCATCTGCATCATGCAGGCCCGCAACTGCCTGACCAAGTTCGTCCAGGAAGCGGTATAACTCTTCACTCTGCGCCAGGCGACGCTCGGCGAGCACGCGGTGGGTGATATCAAACACCATCGCCAGGGAGCCGATCGGCTTGCCCGCGGCATCTCGTATCGGCAGATATTCCAGGTCCATCCACACCTGCTCAGCTCTGCCATGTCGCCAGAGTTCGAGCTCTTGGCCATGGAAGCTAAGCGTCTCACCCCGCAATCCAGCTGCTATCACATGAGCGTTGAAGTCTGCAGCCTCAGGCCAGACCTCAAGAAGTTTTCCGCCAAGAGCTGCGGGGTGACGAGGGCCGCATACAGCTGCATAACCGTCATTATAGATGAGAATGCCTTCCGGTCCCCACAGAACCACCATCGGAACCGGTGACGCTAGCACGGTCTGGACATTAGCCTTCAATTCCGCTGACCATGCTCGGATTGGTCCGAGCGGCGTCAGTCCCCAATCCATCTGCCGGATGGCATCGCCGGCTTCACCACCACCAACGAATGCGTGGCCTTCAAGATATTGTTTCGTATCATCCATTTGGCGAACCTAGCGCGCATCCTGCCCTATGGACAGCATGCATGCGAAATTATTCTCGGCTGATTGACTTCAGCCGAGCAGCCTCTGCGACGCGGGGATCCGGCGAGGACCCGGAGGAGTGGCAAAAGCGGAAAAGGCTCCAGAACACCCTCCTCTTTCGTCGGGGTGTCGAACGATATCGCACAAAGTACTAAGTCGATCCGAAGCCCTGTTACCCGGGGAGACGCGATTGCCAAAGTCAATCCGCTGAGCTTGCCGATCAGGCCTGTCGAACCGCTAGCCGCGTTTTTCGCTTTCAGTCGCTGCCGGTCACACTGTTCGCCTGGGTCGCAGCGTCTTGACGCGAATTGTCGGTGTGGGCGCGCGGGGTTCGATCCGATCGCGGGACGATGACATATGACAACAAAGCGATGGCGAGCGCCAGGCCGGTCGCGGCGAAGATCAGGCGATAGGTTGTTGTTGGCGCCAGCGACAGTCCTGCGATCTGCCCGAACACCACCGAGGCTACCGACACGCCCAAGAAGACCAGCGTGTTCAGCACTCCAAGCGCAATGCCGCGCATGTGCGAAGGGATGCGGGCCTGGGCTTCTGTCATGATGAGCGGGTGCACGTTCCCCATAGCATAAAGGAGGGACAGCCCGGCACAGGCTGCAGGGAAACTGCCATCCGGCCCTGCGGACAGCATGACGGCACAGATGACGCCCGCGACATAGGCGAAGATCACAATCCTGCGTCCCTCAACACGGGCGAGGACTGCGGGAAGGACGACGCTTGTGACGATGCCAACAATGCTGATCGCTGTGAGGATCTCACCTATTGCCGTATGTGTGCCGAAGACGGACGTGACATATGGCGCAGCCCAAGCATTGCGAAACGTTCCGCCAAGGGAGAGCGTCATGCAGATGGGAACGAGGTAAAGCAGTGGCACAATCGATCTGCGGTGCTCAGCGGCCGGCGCTTCGCTCGCGGCTGAGGGCGTCTTGCCGAGCGCGACGCAAACAGCAATTGCGCTCGCCGCCATTGCTGATGCGGCCGCCCAGCATGCAGATCGCCAGCCGAATACCTCAACGAACCAAGATAGTGGCGAGGCCGAGATCAGCGCGCCCATCGAACCGATTCCGCTGACGGTTGCAGCAAGCTGTCCCGCCTTCGCCGGTGAATTTGTCCGTCCGACATAAAACAGGACACCCATGAAGATCGGCGCGCAACCGAAGCCAATCAAAATTTGGCCCATGATCGCCGCCTGGTACCCGGGCGTTAATGCTATCAGCGCAGCCCCTGCGGCTCCGCAGGCCATCATCGCTGCCATCGGAAAGCGCACGCCCCACCTGTCAAACGACATTCCGACCGGGATCTGCAGGATCGAGAAAGATGCGAAAAACGCCGATGCGAGCCAGCCGTACTGTTGCGGCGACAGGCCCAGTTCAGCGGTGAGGGCCGGACCGACCACGCCGAAGTAGCTTCTGAAATACATGCTCATGAGGAACGCGGCGGACAGGGCAGGCAAGGACGTCGCTGTCATTTCGGCCTCGTAACTCCGTCCACCCGGCGGTCGGGCTGCTTTTTTGTCGCTGTGTGGCAGGATCAGCCCATTTGAAACGTCGCGCCCTGAAGAGCCGTCATCGCGCATGGCCTGCCTTACGCGAAAGCAACGAGGAGGGCTCTACATGGTTCCGGGCGTTTCCTTTGCCAAAACGAGTGTCAGCAGTGCACATTCAAGCATCGCTTGCGATTGTGTCAGTGAAAGGTGGCGAGTCTCACGTCGCGGGCAGCACGATAGCAGCTAAACATTGGGCAGCGCAGCTACGAGAGGACTTGCCGCGCGGGACCTAGCCTTCACGTCATGGCGCTCCGCGCCTCGGTTTTGCATCCTCCTGCGCTGTGTTGGAGGACCATTGGGCAGCCGCAAAGGCGGCACAAATGGTCATCCGGTGACGGGCATCTCGAACCTGAAAAGTGTTGCTTCGGGATCTGAAGTCACCGTCAGCGTGCCACCATGCGCTTTAGCAATCTCCGAGGCGATGTAGAGCCCAAGGCCGAGACCCTCACGGCTCGTGTCGTTTCCACGATGGAATGGCCGAAACAGTGTCGCAATCCTTTCGGACGGGATAGCGTCGCCGCGATTGATGACGTCGAGCCACAGGGTTTCGCCGCTGATGCCTGCGATAATCCTGACAGGGTCGGTCCGGGATCCGTGGGTCAGCGCATTGCCAAGAAGGTTCGAAAACATTTGGGCGATACGTGCGTGGTCGACTGGCAGTCCGATGCGCGGCAGGATGACGGTCGTCTCGATCACCTGGTCGGGCTGAGCGGTTTTGAACTCGCCGATGACCTGGTCGAGTGTCTCGGAGAGATCCCTGTCCAAATCCATATTGAGGGTGATGCCGTCACCCAGCCTAGCGCGCGCCAGATCCATGACGTTGTCGACCAGCCCTGCCATACGCACAATGCTTGCCTTCATCAGGCGCAACATGTCGGGGGACTTGTCGTCCCATCCCTTCCGCAGAAGGCGGTTTATACCGGCATCAAGTGCAGCCATCGGGTTTCGCAAGTCGTGGCCAAGGACCGCGATGAACTGCTCACGCAATTCCGAGAGCGCGCGCTCGTCAACGAGGTCGTCCTTGGCTGCCCTGAGCTGTTCGTTGGCTTCAAGATGATGGGCGATAAGCTCGGCGAAAAGCTTAAATGTGCCGATAACCTGCGGGTTGTTCACCTTGGCCGGCGCGCTGTCGATGGCACAGAGCGTACCGAAAAATGTGTCGTTCGACAAAACGATAGGCACGGATATGTAGCTCAGGAGACCGTACATCCGCGGGGTGTGATGGTCGCAATATGTCTCGTCCTCGGCGACGTTGTCGATCGCCACGACCTGGCGATGGTCGCGTATTTCGTTGCAGATGGTGGTTTCGATCTTGAGTTGGCCCCCGGCCGGCAAGCCGAAGTTCACGTGGTCCAGTACCTGGCAGGCGATCCAGCGATCCTCCGTTACCCTTGCAACGGCGGCAAATCCCATTCCCGTTGTCCTGCACACGACGTCGAGGATGCTTGGCACGGCGGCGATCGACTGAACCGCAGCTATGTCTGATGTGAATTGTTCTGCCACCAAGGACGCTCCTGCATCGAAACGTCACTTTGATTACATTAAGGGCTGTTTTGCAACGAGTGGAAGCCAAAAAACGAGTGACCCGATTAAAGCGGCTGCCGGAACGGCTTTCCGACGGTTCCTCCGCCCTGGCCTTCACAAGACGCTCAGATTGCGGATTTGCCAGTGCCCGCGGACAACGCGTCTTTGATATCGGTTGGGCCGGCCAAAGTTCGCCAGCGCAGCGCAGCCTCAGTTCTGTTTGTCACGCCCAGTTTCTTCAGGATGTTGGTCATGTGATGCTTTATCGTCTTCTCCTGGAGGTTCAAGCGAAGTGCTATTTGCTTGTTGATCAGCCCTTCAACGACAAGCCAGATGATATCCCGTTCCCGTTTCGTCAGCCGGTTCTGCAGTCGCGGTCCGCCTGCCGATATCGCAGCCAGCCGCGAGGACATGAGCGGGGAGATGTAGCGCGCGCCGTTAGCGACTTGACGAAGCGCCTGTGCAAGCTCGCGCAGGCCGACGCCCTTGACGACGTAACCGGAAGCGCCATGGCGAAAAGACGACGCAAGTGTTTCAATCTCTTCACTTGCGGTCAACATCACCACCTTGGTCTCGGGACTGGCCGCGATAATGCCCTGGATCGCCTCTATAGCTCCGCCGCCAGGGATGGTTATGTCAAGCAGAAGGATCGCGGGCCGGTATGTTGCTGCGAGCACCAAGGCGTCCGCCGCACTTTCACCATGCGCGACGATGATGAGATCGTCATAGCGTGACAGTGCGCTCGAGACGCCTTCCCGAAAGAGCGGGTGGTCATCGACGATGGCAATGCTGATTGAATTCAAGATGTCCTCCAGGAGCGTCGTAGCGAACGGCTCCCGATTCAAGAAGAGGGTGCGCCGGACATCGCCCGGGTGACGTCACGCTCTATGTCGAGACATGTTTCGCAGTATTCTTCGAACAGACCGGCCTCGGAAGGGTTTATCCGCATGAGCTCACGATATTCGACAGCCAGTTCATAAGCCTCGAAGAGCTCAAGCTGCCAAGGGTGGGCAGCGTGCATGATCCTGCTGCGCACTTTCGGCAGACGCATGGCTAGCCGTCGCCTTCCGAGTTCACGACGATGCATTCTTCCAACTCCTCTTCATTGAAAGACTCTAGCACAGGCTTTCAGCGAGATCCCCGGACCATGGTCGTAATCGGAATGGGACTGAGGTCCGGGGTGCGGAACCGGGTTTTGTGATCGCCGTTTCTGTTGAGCGGTTGCAAGACCGCGGATAGGAAAGGAGGACAAAATCATGATTACGAAGCTTTTCTTGGGCGCTGTGACAGCCGCAAGTGTGATTGCCGGCGGTGCCTTTGCCCAGTCGTCGACCGTTAACGGTGCAGCCGGCGGCGCGGTCACCGGCGCAATCGTCGGCGGACCGGTTGGAGCGGCTGTGGGAGGTGTCGCAGGCGCCGTCGTCGGCACCGCGATCGATCCGCCCCCCGAAAAGGTTGTAACCTATGTCCGCGAAGCGCCTGCTCCCTCGGCCAAGGTTGTTGTTAAGGAAAAGGTGGTCGTCGGCCAGCCGCTTCCTGAAACAGTTGTCGTCACACCCGTGCCAGAAAATCCGAAATACTCCTACGCTATCGTCAACGACGAGCGGGTTATCGTCGAGCCGTCGTCGCGAAAGGTAATCCAGGTCATCAACTGACCTTGCGGAAGGCAGCTTCATGCTGCCTTCCAGCATTTGCGCAAAAGCACGTGCAGGTCGCCGGCGGCTGCAATCGACACGATCGTGCTGAATCAGGGAGTGTTGCGTGTCGCACCTCGGCGCGCACAGCCATTCGCGGAAAATCCGAATGTGCGATGTTCGGAAATTGCCGACTTGCCCCGGGCCGATCGTTGCCTGCCTTTAACGATCGCAGCAATTGCGGCTATGCTGGCCGGTACACGGCTTACGGCGGGAACGTTTGGTCGTAAATGGTCCGAATCGACAGCTGCTTGATCGATGCATGTGCCGCAGGCCGCAAGCGACGTCTATGCCGTTGCTAGACGATTGGCGACGAAAGTGTTGAACTGCAGGACGTCCATCGGTCGCCCAACGAGGTATCCCTGAACCTGGTCGCAACCGGCGCAGAAGAGGGCTTCGGCTTGTTTTTCGGTCTCGACGCCTTCCGCCGTGACCGATATTCCTAGAGCATCGGCAAGCGCGACCGTCGCATTCAAGATCTTCAATCCCTTGGGATCGTCCAGTTCCACGACCAGAGATCGATCGATTTTCATCCGATCGAAACCGAACTCCCGAAGGGCACCGATGCTTGCATAGCCGGATCCGAAGTCGTCGAGGGCGAATTTTATGCCGAGCTTCCTGAGGGCTTCCATGCTCCTTTTGGCTTGTTCTGGATTGGCAATCAGCACACCTTCGGTGACCTCGAGCTCAGTCGCCGAGGATCAAAACCAGTTTCGTAAACGATGGTGATGACGTCTTCAGCGAAGCGCGGATTTTTAAGCTGGCTCGGGGAGACGTTGACCGACACGTAAATGCCATTCCACGGCATCGCCGCACCGAGCGCCTGTCTGAGCATCAGTTTGCCGAGATCATCGATGAGACCGGAACGTTCGGCAAGCGGGATGAACACCTCGGGACTTACCGGCCCTGCTTCGGTCGCCAGCGCAGGCGCCAGTCGAAGATCCGTTATGTCGAAGGTCGTTTCGAGCTGGCCGACCACGTCGGGGGTGAAAACCTCGCATAGACCAGAGTATGCAGTGTCAAGACCTCTGGACTGCTGTCGTAAGGCTGGATACGATCGGCAGCGACGACATAAAGGCCCTCTTGCGTGGGAATGAAAGCGGTGGACGCAGCCGGTTCGGTTCCCGCAGAATTTGCCACCAGGCGGAGCAGACCTGCCCCGAAGTCTTTCATCGGGTCGAACGCGATGCCCTTCTTATAGGCGCTCAAGACGCCGAGGGTGGGCGTTAAGACGACCGCGACGTCGTATAGTGGGTAATCGGCGCTGACTTTCCCCCAGTTTTCGTAGGCCCAGGCCGCACCGGCGGGCGACTGCATCTGTAAGTAGGCGTCGTCCCAGATCGCATTGTCGCGTACGGTCGCTTCAAGCCGTGATTGGAAGGACTTGATCGCCGCTCTTGCAGCTTGACCGGCTCGCGCGTCGTCAATCCAGTTGGCGTCGCGTCTCATTTCGCTGAAGGCAATCGTGAGGAGGAGGGACAAGATGACGAGGGCGGAGACGAAGGCGAGCGTGCCTAGGGCGGCCTTCGTCAAAAGGATCGGTTTTGGGAACTTTGGTAGCGGCATGAGACGATGGCTCGTGGAAACTCTCAGCACAATCTAGGCCAGGACTGCAAACATTACCTTAAGGCGCTGCGCGGTACGGTTGCGTACCGAGCGCCGGGGGGTCGACCGGGCTTCGGCTGCTCATGTGGAAGCAAAGGGGCACTGCGACCTGCTCCAGAGGCCATGGTCCTGGATGATGTGAGTGCTGGTGGAAGTTAGACTTGATTGCGCAGTTTGGTAGCCATGATTGCTTGGCCATCGCATCGGCTGCTCGAAGTCGCTGGCCAGCTGTGTGGGCATCTTGTTTCAACGGATCGGCTCCCCATCTCAGATGAAACCTCGAACCTGGAGAACTCGAGATGGAAGACGAGACCGTAGACTTGACTGCCGCATCGGAGATCGAGATCCTGCCGCCGGAAGCCATATTTAGTGACATCGAGCACACCTGCATCTGCTGCGGTCGTTCGAAGTCCATTCTCGACGAAGACGGCTGCGGCATCTGCGAAGAGTGTCTAGCGCCCTGATTCCGGCATAGCGCCGCGAAGCTTGAAGTGCGCAGAAGCTACTCTCGCTTGCCGCATCGGTTTTGGCATCTGCGACACTGCACCGGCTTTCATCATATCCCCGGTTGTCCCGGAGACGATGACCTAGCGGCGTCGTCGAAGGCACTTCAAAGCAGGGGGCCGGAATCCTGACGATCGGTTTTCCTGCTGCGCGACATATCAGGAGAGATCAACCCTGTTTCGTTAGCCTCTTTGCGGCGTCTTGGACGCGCGCCGCAGCCCCTGTATCGCCAGATCGGGTTTTCTTCGAATGTCTTGTGTGCATTGCAATCGGCGACGGCGCATCGGGCATGAATGGGCGCGCATTAATGGCCGCGATCTGAGCCTGCAACCCTTCCAGTTCCGCTATGACTTTATCGAATATGTGCGTGTTCATCGCAGCATTCCCCTCGCTTCACATCAAAACGAGTTAGGGCGGCCATTCCTGAAAGCTATAGCCGACGCGCAAGGTCACCCGCCTTTGGTCGCCGCCCATCGCCATCCTCCTTGGGCCGCGTTCGACCTACCGCACCGTCGCGACGCTCCTCAAGGCTTCTCTTCACCTCGATAAAGGATTTCTGTGCAGCCGCCCGGTCAGCCGCGGTCAGTGGCGCTACAGGCTTGCCGTCGATGTCGTGCCGCATCGAATCTGGCTGCGCGCTCGCGAAATAATAGCGTTTTGAGAAAATGTAGAAGGCGGTGGCGCGCCGCAAGGCGCTTACGCCGAACTCGGGTTTCAAGCGCGTCTTGATGTGATTGAACAGGCCAAGGGAAAAGGGACGGATTGGATCGCCCGGAGCCTTCGGCAGTATGCCAATCGGCTCGCAAAGCATGGCGTTGATCGCGCTCGCCTTTTCGACATCGGCCGGCGTGGCGGCGATCGGGCCGCGGCTGACGGTCCAGGTCTTTCGCATTTCTGCCTCCGTGTGGTCGTTGGAAAAGGCTCTATACTACGAGAATATAGGACTTGTTAGGTGCGCTATGGTGAAAAGCACCTAACCCTATTGTTCCTGCACCACAAGATCCCGGTCAAGATCGGTCGATATTTCATATCGAGGTCAGAAATTGTCGGCCGCGCTTATCGAAACGCGAGACTGACTTATGCTCGCGCGACCCTGCCGCGGAAGCGGAACCATCGGTCGCGGCGCGGGTTAAGGGATGGATATAGTTAGGCGCGGCCATCGGCCGGCGCCCCAACCATCGAGACATCTCATGAAGATACTTGTTGTCTTATCACTAATCTTGATCACGGCCCTTGGATGCACCAATCGTTCTCAGGAGGGCAGCATGACCGATACAGGAATAGCGCTTCAGAATACGGCGCAGCACGGGATGTCTATCGGTCGCCAGCTCGACCGCCAGCACATGCGTTGAAACCCTCGCCGCGGAAAAATCCCGTCATTCGCTATCGCGGGGCTCTTGTACCCGCGAAAGATGTCAGGGACATCGTGGACCGCGAGGCGGTGAACCCTCTGCACTGATCATCGCCAGCCGGTGCAAGCGCAAGCGACACCCATGACCAAGCTGCCGGCTCAAGTGCACCTCTCGCTCCGCGCACGATTGGCCCACTGCCAGTCATTCCTGACGCGTCGATCACACTGGAACTTTGTCGCGTGGCGCTTCTTATCTCTTCCAAAGACACTGTCATGGCCACCGGCACTGCCAAAAGAGGTGCGTTGGCCCAATCTGCAGGAGACACGATGACATATTCGACCCCTGTGTCACTCACCATCAATGGCGAGCGGCATGAGCTTGACGTTGACAACCGGACGACGCTTCTCGACCTCCTGCGCGAACACCTGCACCTCACCGGGACAAAAAAGGGTTGCGATCATGGGCAGTGCGGCGCCTGCACCGTGCATGTCGGTGGCCAGCGTATCAATGCCTGTCTTACGCTCGCCGTGATGCACGAAGGCGACGATATCACGACAATCGAGGGACTGGGGAGACCCGGTCAACTCCATCCGATGCAGGCCGCATTCCTCAAACATGATGGCTTTCAATGTGGGTATTGCACGCCTGGCCAGATCTGCTCGGCCGTCGCCGTACTTGAAGAGATCCGGGCCGGCATCCCAAGCCACGTCACCGAAGAGCTGACGAGACCACCCGGCCTTACTGATGCGGAGATTCGCGAGCGCATGAGTGGCAACATCTGCCGCTGCGGTGCCTATTCCAACATCCTGGAAGCGATCGAAGAGGTCGGAGGGATCAACCCATGAGACCGTTCACCTATGAGCGCGCTAGCTCTGCATCGTCCGCTGCAAGGGCGGCTGCGGAAAATCCCGAGGCGAAATTCATTGCCGGCGGGACCAATCTGCTCGATTTGATGAAGCTTCAGATTGAACGTCCCGCCCATCTGATTGACGTCAACGGACTTGGGCTTGATGAGATTCAACCGACGCAGGCAGGCGGTCTTCGGATCGGAGCGCTGGTACGCAACACCGCACTAGCCTCACACGAGGTCGTGCGTCGCGATTACGCTCTTCTGTCGCGAGCGCTGTTGGCAGGAGCATCCGGTCAGCTTCGAAATAAGGCAACCACCGCAGGCAACCTCTTGCAGCGCACGCGCTGTCCCTATTTCTACGATCCGCACCAACCCTGCAACAAGCGCCAGCCCGGCAGCGGCTGTTCGGCGATAGGCGGCTTCACCCGCCAGCATGCAGTCGTTGGCATCAGCAATGCCTGCATTGCCACGCATCCGAGCGACATGGCGATCGCCATGCGCGCGCTCGACGCTGTCGTCGAGACTGTCAAGGCAGACGGCGCGGTTCGCGCAATACCAATCGGTGAATTTTATAGGCTTCCGGGCGAGACGCCCCACATCGAAACCGTTCTCGAGCCCGGCGAGTTGATCACAAGCGTTGTCCTGCCGGCTCCAGCCGGCGGCAGCCACATCTACAGGAAGGTCAGAGACCGTGCATCCTACGCATTTGCGCTTGTTTCGATCGGTGCCGTCATTCAGCCCGATGGCAGCGGTCGCGTCGCCGCCGGTGGCGTCGCCCACAAGCCATGGCGTGTCGAGGACGGGGACAAGGAACTGAAAAACGGAGCCAAAGCCGCTGCCGCCGCCTTGATGGCAGATGCCCGCCCGACCGAACAGAACCGCTTCAAGCTCGAGCTGGTAGAGCGAGCGCTCGCAGCCGTCATTGCGCAGGCAAGGGGATAATCATGCAGTTCGACAAGCCGGCAACCACCAATCCGATCGACCAGCTCAAGGTGGTGGGCAAGCCGACCATAAGGATTGACGGCGAGCTGAAGACCACGGGTAAGGCGATTTATGCCTATGAGTGGAACGAGCCGAACGCGCCTTACGCGTATGGATACCCCGTTGGCGCAGCGATCGCCAAGGGTAAGGTCCGGGCGATCGACGCCAGCGACGCACGCAAGGCGCCCGGTGTGCTCGGCATCGTCACGACGCTCGATGTGGGTGACCTCGACAAGGGCAAATACAACACCGCCACGCTCTTTGGCGGCGCCGAGATTCAACATTATCATCAGGCTGTCGCCGTGGTGGTCGCCGAGACATTTGAACAGGCGCGCGCGGCTGCCACTGACCTGAAAATCGACTATGAAGCGGAGGCCGGTACCTTTGACCTGCGGGCTGCTATGGCGTCGGCACAAAAGCCCGACGAGTCCACTGAACCGGATACCGCAGTTGGCGACTTCGAACGGGCGTTCCGATCGGCACCCGTCAGCCTCAATGAAACCTATACCACACCAGACCAGTCCCATTCGATGATGGAGCCACATGCGTCGGTCGCCTCATGGGATGGAGACCAGCTCACCGTCTGGACGTCGAGCCAAATGATCGACTGGTGGCGGAGCGACCTCGCAACGACGCTCGGCGTGGACAAGGAAAAGGTTCACCTTATGTCAACCTTCGTCGGTGGCGGTTTTGGTGGCAAGCTGTTCCTGCGCGCTGACGCCGTCCTCGCCGCCTTCGCGGCAAAAGAGGTTGGTCGCCCGGTAAAGGTTGCTCTCCCACGCCCGTTGATGCCCAACAATACGACCCACCGGCCGGCAACCATCCAGCGGATCCGCATCGGCGCCGAGCGCGACGGTAAGATTACCGCGATCGCCCACGAGAGCTGGTCCGGCGATCTCAAAGGCGGCGGCCCCGAAACTGCGGTCAATCAGACAAGGCTGCTCTACGCTGGAGCCAACCGCATGACTGCCATGCGGCTTGCCGCGCTCGATCTGCCAGAAGGCAATGCCATGCGCGCTCCCGGTGAAGCGCCAGGCCTCATGGCCTTGGAGATTGCAATCGACGAAATGGCCGTGAAGCTCGCAATGGACCCAGTCCAATTTCGCATGGTCAACGATACCCAGGTCGATCCGGAACATCCCGATAGACCGTTCTCTCATCGCAATCTGATCGGCTGCCTGGCCCTGGGAGCCGAGCGCTTCGGGTGGCACAGGCGCCCCGCGACAGCTTCGCGCCGGGAGGGAAACTGGCTTGTCGGGATGGGCGTCGCAGCTGCCTTCCGCAACAATCTCGTCATGCCTTCGGGCGCGCGGGTGAAACTGGATAGCGACGGCATCGTGACGGTCGAGACCGACATGACTGATATCGGCACCGGAAGCTATACGATCATAGCGCAGACGGCCGCGGAAATGATGGGTGTCGGGATCGACAGGGTCAGAGTCCGATTGGGAGACTCACAGTTCCCGGTGTCCGCCGGATCCGGGGGGCAGTTCGGCGCCAACTCATCGACGTCAGGCGTCTATGCGGCCTGCGTGAAGTTGCGCGAGGCGGTGGCGAGCAAACTCGGTTTCAACTCCGATGACGTGGTGTTCGAGAACGGCCAGGTCCGGTCCGGCAATCGCACGGTGGCGCTCGCGGAGGCAGCGGGAGACGGTTTGGTTGGCGAAGATACGATGGAATGGGGTGACCTCGCCAAGACGCATCAGCAATCGACCTTTGGGGCTCATTTCGTCGAGCTTGGGGTCGATGCCTTTACCGGGGAGACGCGGATCCGTCGTATGCTTGCCGTTTGTGCCGCCGGGCGGATCCTCAACCCTATCACAGCCCGAAGCCAGGTCATCGGCGCAATGACCATGGGGGCCGGTGCTGCATTGACCGAGGAGCTCGCAGTCGACACACGTCGCGGCTTTTTCGTCAATCATGATCTGGCGAGCTACGAAGTGCCGGTTCACGCCGACATTCCTCATCAGGACGTCATTTTCATGGACGAGACAGATCCGATGTCATCACCGATGAAGGCCAAGGGCGTCGGAGAACTCGGCTTATGCGGTGTATCGGCGGCCGTCGCCAATGCAATCTTTAACGCGACAGGCATCCGCGTCAGGCAGTATCCGATCACCCTCGACAAGTTGATCGCCGGTCTGCCAGTCGTCGCCTAGTCGCTCGCGTCGCGGTCCACCCTGTTACCGGATGCAAGGCCCCAGACGGCCTTTCGTTTCATGAGATTATCGGCCCCTGGTGGCGCGTAGCCCGGGCTGCGGCGCAGAGTGTGCGCCAACGCACCTACGGATTGAAAAAATCTGTGTGCCTGGCAAGAAATATTTGCGCGTGCATCTTCCACAGACGAGATCTGCCGTTAGATTTCGTCGCGTGTCCGGGCGAGGGGTCTTCCGGGTGCCTCCCGTCATGACAAGAATGCCCCGCGAATGCCAATGAGGTTAGAATGACTGACGCGCGTATGCCGGATCGATCGAAACCAACGCTCGGTCTCGACCCTGCTGTCGCTCTTGGTCTGGCAGGCGCAGTGCTCTTCTTCCTTCTCAACGGGTTCGTATCGTTCTTCAATCTGCAGGCACTGGAGGATGGGAACGAACGGGTTGTCCAGACGCATGTGGCCATCGTTGCGCTCGACGAGTTGCTATCGCAGATACAGGATGCAGAGACCGGCCAGCGCGGCTTCCTCCTGACAAACACTGAGACCTACCTCGCACCTTACAATGAGGCGCTGCGCGCGATCCCGCGGCAGCTCGATAGGATCGGCGAACTCACGGGAGGCAATCCCGGGCAGAGCCAGAGACTGGCGACGTTGAAACAGCATGTCGATGCGAAGCTTTCCGAACTTGCCCAGACGATCGATCTGCGCCGTTCTCAAGGTCTCGAAGCAGCGCTTGCGGTTGTCAACGCCGACAGCGGCAAGCAGGAGATGGACGCGATCCGCGCTCAGATCGCTGCCATATCAGGCGCAGAAGCTGACATACGCCTGAAGCGCTTCGTGGAAATGAAACAGGCACAGCAACGCGCTTTGTTGAGCACGGTTTTTGCCGTTGCTCTCGGCCTGGTCCTGACAGCGACGATCGGCTTTCTGGTTCGCAGGGCCACGCTTGCGCGACGCCGGGACCAGTGGCTGCAGTCCGGTGAGGTCGGGCTTGCCAGTGCGATGATGGGCGATCAGGAGATCGCCAAACTGGGCAACAGCATCCTGGATTATCTTGCCCGCTACTCCGGCGCAGTGGCCGGCGCCATCTTTTCTGGCGGCGGCGACACCTTCCACAGACAGGCGCTCTACGGCGTGGGTGACGCCGCCAGCGTTCGCTCGCAATTCAGGTTGAGAGAGGGGCTGCTCGGTCAGGCGGCTGCCGAAAACAGGGCAATCGTTGTCGATGATGTCCCGGACGGCTACCTCACCTTCAGTTCCGCTCTCGGTGCACACAAACCAAAGCACCTGGTAATTCTGCCAGGAAGCGTCGCTGGCGCCGTCAATTCCGTGATCGAACTCGGCTTCCTGCACCCGGTCGACGAACGGATCGTCGCCCTCCTGGAACGGGCATCCGAAGCCGTTTCCATTGCCGTCAGGTCGGCCACATACCGCAGCGAATTGCAGGATCTCCTTGAAGAGACACAGCGCCAGTCCGAAGAGCTTCAGACCCAAAGCGAGGAACTGCGGGTTTCGAACGAGGAACTGGAGGAGCAAAGCCGGGCGCTGAAGGAACAGCAGTCGCGGCTGGAGCAGCAACAGGTCGAGCTCGAACAGACGAATTCCCAGCTCGAAGAGCAGGCCCAGCAACTGGAAACCCAGCGCGACGCGCTGGAACGCGCCAATGTCGCCGTCGGTCTGAAAGCGCGCGAACTTGAGCAGGCGAGCCAGTACAAGTCTGACTTCCTTGCAAACATGTCGCATGAACTGCGCACCCCACTCAACTCCTCGCTCATTCTGGCGAAGCTTCTTGCCGACAATCCGCAAGACAATCTGACCGACGAGCAGGTCAAGTACGCACGCACGATCCAGTCCTCTGGCAACGACCTGTTGAACCTGATCAACGACATCCTTGACCTTTCGAAGATCGAGGCCGGACATGTCGAGATCAGGCCCGAGACGGTCACGCTTGAACGGCTGGCCGGCAACCTCCGGCAGGTCTTCCAGCCGTTGGCTGCAGACAAGGCGCTTGCCTTCGCCATCGAGGTCGACAGCGCCTGCCCTGCCGTCATCGAGACCGATCCGCAACGCCTTGAACAGGTGCTCAAGAACCTGCTTTCAAATGCGATAAAGTTCACCGAGGAAGGGCAGGTATCGCTGTCAATCCGCCGCGCGGCGGGCGGGCAGGTGACGTTTTCCGTTTCCGATACGGGGATCGGGATCGCCAGCGAGCAGCAGCATACAGTCTTCGATGCCTTTCACCAGGCCGACGGCACGATCAGCCGCCGGTTTGGCGGCACCGGGCTTGGGCTGTCGATCTCGCGTCAGCTTGTCAGGCTTCTTGGCGGAGCGATCGATTTGGAGAGCACGCTCGGAAAGGGGAGCACGTTCACGGTGACCCTGCCCGAACAATACGATCCGGCCAAGGTGACACCGCGCGATATGCGTCCCGCCACAGCCGTTGAACCGATCATTGCCGCTGTCAGGGAGCCTCCCGCGGCGCCCCAAAGGCCGATCCGCCGCGTCGAGGACGACCGCCATTCGCTCGACGAGACAAAGCGTGTCCTGCTGGTCGTCGAGGACGATGATGCCTTTGCATCGATCGTCCGTGATCTGTCGCGGGAAATGGGCTTCCAGACCATCGTTGCCGGAACTGCCGAGGAAGCGGTGACGCTTGCAAAGGACTTGAAGCCGAGTGCCATCGTCCTTGACATCGGGTTGCCGGATCAATCAGGGCTTGCGGTGCTCGACCGGTTAAAGCAGGACGTTCAGACACGCCATATACCGATCCACGTCGTATCCGGCAGCGACCATCTTGAAACCGCCTATTCACTCGGCGCGGTCGGTTACTTGATCAAGCCCGTCAATCGTGATCAGCTTGTCGATGTGCTCCAGAAGTTCGAAGCCCGGTTGTCCCAGGGTGTTCGTCGCGTCCTGATCGTCGAGGATGATCCGGTGCAGCGCGAGGCTGTTGCGCGACTGCTCGCCTCGCACGACGTCGAGACGGTGACAGCAAGTACGGCGGCCGAATGCCTCGACCGGCTAAGGCAGGAGACGTTCGATTGCATGGTCATGGATCTGACGCTCCCCGATGCGTCCGGATATTCCCTCCTGGAGACCTTGAGCCAGGAGAGCGCCTACGCATTCCCGCCGGTCATCGTTTATACCGGTCGTGAGTTGTCCGCGGACGACGAGCAGAAGCTCAGGCGCTATTCCAAGTCGATCATCATCAAGGGTGCGAAATCCCCCGAGCGGCTGCTCGATGAAGTGAGCCTCTTCCTGCACCAGGTGATCTCCGAACTGCCGGCCGAACGGCAAAAAATGATCCGTCAGGCGAGGCACAGGGACGCGCTTCTTGAAGGCCGGCGGATCCTCGTTGTCGAGGACGATGTGCGCAACGTCTATGCTCTCACCAATATCCTGGAACCGCGGGGAGCGATAATCGAAATTGCACGCAACGGCCGGGAAGCGCTCGAAGCTCTGGAAAAATCCGCAGCGCAAGCCGATGGCGGCATCGACCTGGTGCTGATGGATGTGATGATGCCGGTCATGGACGGCCTGACGGCGACCCGCGAGATCCGCAAGAATGCCGCTTGGAAGAAACTGCCGATCATTACGCTGACGGCCAAGGCCATGCCGGACGACCAGGAGCGCTGCATCGAAGCGGGCGCAAATGACTATATGGCAAAGCCGCTCGACGTCGAGAAGCTTCTGTCGCTGGTACGGGTCTGGATGCCGAAATGACGCTTGTACCGATCCCCGAGAAGGTCGAGGACATCGAGATCAGGTTGCTGCTCGAAGCCCTGTTTCTGAAGTACCACTACGATTTCCGCAGTTATGCCTTTGCCTCCATCAAGCGGCGCCTGAAGCAGGCGCGCGAGCAGCTCGGGCTGGCGACTTTCTCAGCCATGCAGGAAAGCCTGCTTCATGATCCGGAAATGGTCGGGCAACTCTTGCGCTACCTGACGGTACAGGTGAGCGAGATGTTTCGCGATCCCTCCTATTTCAGGGCGATCCGGGAAAAGGTCGTTCCACATCTGCGCACCTATCCATCGATCAAGCTATGGGTTGCCGGCTGCAGCGGCGGTGAGGAGCTCTACTCCATGGTCATCCTTTTCAGGGAAGAGGGGCTGGAAGAGCGCACGCTGTTTTACGCCACCGACATCAACCAGGACGCGTTGAAAACGGCGGAAGCAGGCGTCTATCCCTTGGACCGCGTCCCCCTCTTTACCGAAAACCACCGCAAGTCCGGGGGAAAGTCCTCGCTTTCGGATTATTACCAGGCAGCCTACGGCCGGGTCACCTTCGACAGGACATTGCGCCGCAATGTCGTATTCGCGGACCATAGTCTGGTAACCGATGCCGTTTTTGCCGAGATGCACCTCATCTCCTGCCGCAACGTCCTCATCTATTTCGATCGAAACCTACAGGACAGGGCACTTGGCCTCTTCAAGGATTCGCTCGCCCGCAAGGGTTTTTTGGGGCTTGGTGCCAAGGAGAGCCTGCGCTTCTCGCCTCAATCCGGCGCCTTCAGAGACTTCGTCCGTGAGGAGAAAATCTACCAAAGGCAGGGAGAATGAGCGCGATCAGGCCGCAAGCCGTGGTAATCGGAGCGTCGGCAGGTGCACTTGAGGCGCTTTCGGCGATACTGCCACTCTTGCCTGTCAGCTTCCCTATCCCGATCCTAGTGGTTGTTCACCTCCCGCCGGACAAGCGCAGCGTCATGGCCGAACTCTTCCGCGCCAAATGCAGCCTGCGCGTCGAGGAGGCCGAGGACAAGCAGCCGATAGAGCCAGGCACGATCTATTTTGCGCCGCCCGACTACCATCTCCTCGTTGAATTCGATAAGACCGTGTCACTATCGAGCGATGAGCCGGTCCTGTTTTCCAGGCCGTCCATCGACGTTCTGTTCGAGAGCGCTGCCGATGCCTATGGGCCGTCTCTTATTGCAATCGTGCTGACCGGCGCCAACCATGACGGCGCAAAGGGTTTGCAGGCGGTCGGCGCTGCCGGCGGGATCGCCCTCATCCAGGACCCGCTTACGGCTTTCGCATCCGCCATGCCTGAAGCAGCTATCGCAATGTGTCCCGCGGCGCATGTCATGTCGATTGCAGCGATCGGCGAATTTTTAAAAGAGGTTTAGATCACTTGTTGGCGCCCGTCCCATTTCTCCTCGTCGACGATCTTGAGGAAAATTTGCTTTCCCTGGAGGCGCTGCTGCGGCGCGACGACCTCCTGCTTCTCAAGGCCCGATCAGGCGACCAGGCGCTGGAGATCCTGCTGCAAAACGATGTAGCGCTGGCGCTGGTCGACGTGCAGATGCCGGGCCTTAACGGCTTCGAGCTCGCCGAGCTGATGCGTGGAAACGAAAGGACCCGGCGCATCCCGATTATCTTCGTGACTGCTGGTACGACAGACGGACAGCGCCGGTTTCGGGGCTACGAGGCCGGAGCGGTCGACTTCATCCAGAAGCCCATCGAGCCAGACATCCTGCGCAGCAAGGCCGAGGTTTTCGTCGAACTCTATCGTCAGCGACAACAGCTGGCAGCGCAAAGGGACGAGCTCGCCCTTCAGGCCGAGGCTCTCAGGCAAGCAGCCGGGCACAAGGACGTGCTGTTGCGGGAGATCAATCACCGGGTCAAGAACCTGTTCAGCATCACGGCCGGGCTGATCTCGCTCAGCGCCCGGTCGGCCACCAGCGCCGCCGACCTCGAGAGCGACCTCAGGTCGCGCATACAGGCACTTGCCAGCGCTCATGACCTGACGCTGCCCGAACTTGGAAGCGGCGACGGGATCAGCTGGGCTGATACAACCGTAAAGGCGCTCCTGGAAGCGATCGTTGCTCCCCATGAAAACAGGCAGAAAGCCAATATCGCGATCAGCGGAGCGGACGCTCCGCTGCGCGGTAACGCGCTGACCTCGCTCGCGCTCCTTCTCCATGAGCTGACGACGAATGCCGCCAAGTATGGCGCGCTTTCCACGCCCTCGGGACAGCTTTCGATCGACGTTTCGATGTCCGAGGGTGTCCTTCATCTCAGGTGGGTCGAGCAAGGCTCGCCCGAGATGACTGGTCCCACGGATCGGGAAGGCTTCGGGACGACGCTCGAAAGAGCCGCGCTCAAAGGTCTGAATGCGGCAATCGAGCGAAAATGGGCCGGCGACGGCGTTTCGATTTCACTCGAAATTCCTGCGTCAGGCCTGATAAAATAACCGGCAATGCAGCCGGCAGTCCGCAGTCTGGCCCGCTTGCAAGTTTGGCTTGCTCGCATATGTCATAACCGTTGCCGAATAACATCTGGGAAATCGCTTGAACAAAGTCCGGCCAGCGCTCCTTCTCCTCAGCGCCTCCCTCATACCGGTCATCATCCTGGCCGCGGGAATGGAGTGGTTCTTCGTGACCGAGCAACGACGGTCGCTCGATGATGACGTTCGGTTACGGGCCGACACGATCGCCGCGACGGTCCAGCGCGAGCTCAATACCCAGATACAGCTCCTGTCAGTGATCGCCGACTCGCCAAGGTTCGATCTTCCGGTTTCTCGCTCAAGCTTTGCAGAGACGGCGCGCCGGCTGCGTGAACGGGTGCCGGGATGGGAGCAGATCCGCGTATCAGACCAGGACGGTAATGTCGTTCTCTCGCTTCCCCCCTTGGATGCATCGGCAAGCCGGCGTATTGTTGATGTCGAGAGTTACGAAAGGCTACTCAAAACGGGCGAGCCGGTCATTGGGAACGTCGTTGTCGGTCCGAAGGGCAGGGCGGCTTTCGCTATCCGCGTCCCTATCGAAAGAAGAGGCAAGCTTCAGGCTGTGCTTTCCGCGGTGATCGGCCCGCAGACCGTTACCGAGCTGCTGGCCGCGACCGGTCTTCCCGGCACCTGGCCGGCATGGATCGTCGATGGGCAAGACCGGCTGGTTGCCTCGACCGGCGCGCCCGCACTCTCAGGCAGGCCCGGCGACGAATTCGCAAGTTTTACCGGCACCAGCTTCAGCAACGCAGTGTTGGCGTCCGGGGGGACCCTCAGGGCTGCCGAGGCACCACTTGCAGAGACACCCTGGCGCGTGAGGGTCGGCATCCCCGCCGAGGAATATGATCGACTGGCCAACAAGGCCTGGATGCTGCTGATTGCTGGCGCATGCGTGACGCTGTTGCTGTCAGGCGCTGGGGCATTCCTGCTGCTGCGGGAAATCGATGCGCGAAATCGCGAACGCGAGAGCATCGCCAACTGGCAGCGAATGGACGCACTCGGCAAGCTTACGGGGCAGGCTGCTCATGACTTTAACAATCTCCTGATGGTCTTCCAGTCGGGGGTCGAAGGCATCAAGCGGCGCAGAGGCGACGAGCAGCGCGTTACGCTTTTGCTCGGCCACATGGCCGACGGCGTCACCAAAGGCAAGGCGATCACCCAACGCCTTTTGTCATTTTCCAGGCGATCCAACCAGGGTGCGACGCATGTCGAACTCGACGAGAAACTCGCTGCCATCAAACCGCTTCTTCGCCAGGCTCTTAATGACACGGTCACGCTGGATTTTGAACTCCATGATGACCTCTGGCCCGTTCACGTGGATCCGGCCGGGCTTGAGATTGCCCTTATCAACCTCCTGACCAATGCCAGGGAAGCGATGCGGGATGGAGGAAGGGTGACGATCTCGGCCAGGAATGTCGCCGAGGCCGGCCTGGAAGATGCGCGGCTTCGTGGCGCCTTCGTGGCGCTGACTGTCACAGACGCAGGCAAGGGCGTCGACGCGGCAAACCTGGTGCGGGTGTTCGAGCCCTTCTTCTCGACGAAGGAAAACGGCCAGGCCGGTCTCGGGCTCACTCAGGTTCATAGTTTCGCCCTGGCAGCCGGAGGCGCGGTCAAGGTCTCCAGCCTGCTCGGACATGGCAGCGCCTTCACACTCCTTCTGCCGAAATCCGATGCGCCAAAGACCTCCAGACAGAACAAGCCTTCATCGGCAGAACTCGCCAAAGTCATCCTGATTGTCGACGACACGCCCGCATCGCTTGAGTCGGTCCGTCTGGGGCTGGAAGGTCTCGTCGCGACGATCTTCACGGCCGGGCGAGGCGCTGAGGCGCTCGAAATCCTTGATCGTCATCCAGAAGTCGAGGCTATCGTCAGCGACATCATGATGCCGCAGATGTCCGGGATCGAGCTTGCCGAAACGATTGGACGCAGCCATCCCCGCCTCCCTGTCGTGTTGATGACCGGTTACAGCGACAAGCTGGAATCAGGAGCCGAAGTGATGCGGCCGGTCGTCGCCAAACCGTTTCGGACCGAAGACCTGGCAGCAGCCCTGGCAGCCGAGCGATCAAGGATCGCTCAATCAGCCAACGTCGTCCGCTTGGACAGTGTGTTGAAAACGTAGCCAGAGAGCTCAGGGTTCAGGATCTCCTGCAGGCCCTGAGGCAAGAAAGGCCGCCTGGTGTCTGGCGGCCTCCCTTGGCACTAGTTGTACGGGGAAATGCATTCGGCGCGCACACCAGCGCGCGGCACGTAGGTGTTGTCGGATGCACGATAGGTGCGGTAGCGCTCCGAGCACCACTGCACATGGCGGCTGGAACCTGCATAGGCTCGGGGCGCCGCGAGAGCGCCGCCGATGATTGCGCCGGCACCGAAAGCGGCAAGCGGGTACCAGAAACCGTCGCTGTGGCGGCGATAGCCTCGGTGGTACGAGCGATAACCGCGATGTCCATTATACCATCCACGCCTCACGGGGCGGCGAAATTGGACGTCTTCTAGGTTGCTGATCTGTGTCTGCTTCACAACCGGAACCGGCATCGCCGCAGCGGGAAACATCGTCGTCAGGGTCAGTGCGCCGCTGAGGGCAGCAAGGAGCAATGGTTTTGCAATTGTCTTCATTCTCGGATCCTTCAAAGGTCAACGAAAGGCGAACGGTCGTCGCCAGACGTTGTTCCTGGCACACGAAACTGTGAAAATGGCGAAATGCCTGGGAGGGCGATGATAAGGTGAGCAACACCGCAGACCTGAAAGCCGTCGATCGAGTGTGCGATCATCTGAATTTGGGTTCGCGCCGAGCGTTGTGGAGCAGTTCGCTTGCAGTTGCAAAAGATCCGAACAGTTCCAACAGCCGCTGCCGCTCCCTCTCGTCGATGCGATGCCGGTCGCAAAATTCGGCGACGGACCAAACCCGCGTTAAAGCATCGCTGGTTACGTTCTTCGGCTCGACATATTCCATTCTGCACACTCCTGCAAAATTCGGGGCCTGCCTCAGCGCGTCGGACGACGGTGGAGAGAAAGGCGTTTCTCGCGCAGATGTTGCAGTGCGGAAAATGATCAAGTGCCTGATCAGGATAATTTTTTGCCGTTTGGATGGGTACGTTCATTCTCGTGATTTGCCGCGCAAATTATAGGCTCCTTGCCTGGATTTGAGGCGCCCAGGTGAGGCCATCTGATGCTGCCGCTGCTTCATATGCGGCGGTCCCCGGGGGCAGCTGCAAGTTTTCGTTGGCCCACTACCTCCGGGGGCCCTTGGTTGGAGGGACTTCTCCGCACCTTGCCGTTCGGCTGGAGAACCCCAATTTCTCCGGATGATAGACAGGATCGGCATCGTCAAACTGATGCCAACAATGAGACCGGCTGATATGGTAAAGCAAAGCGACCTGAAAAATAAAATGCTAAGGGCACTGACAGCGGAGGATTTCGGTCTGCTTGAACCTTATCTCGAACCCGTGAGGCTGACGAGTGCATTCCGGATTGCCGAACCGCGCAAGACGCTAGAGCACGTCTATTTTCCCGAGAGCGGCATTGGCTCGGTGCTTGCCGTGGCCGCCACTGGAACCGCGACGGAAGCCGGGATGTTCGGGCGCGAGGGCTTTGTACCGACCGCGACAATTATCGGCGATAACGAGGTCCCCTATCTGATCGAAATGCATGTTGCCGGATCCGGTTACCGGATTCCCATCGACCACATGAGGAAGGCTACTCTCCAAAGCTCGACCTTGCAGATACCTTTCATCAAGTACATGCATGTGTTTGCCACGCAGGTATCCTACACCTCGCTTGCCAATGCGAAGTTTCGGCTGGAACAGAGGCTGGCGCGCTGGATCCTCATGTGTCACGACCGGCTACGCGCCGACGTCATGGAGATCACGCACGACTACATCGCGCTGCTGCTTGGCGTGCGAAGGCCGGGCGTCACAACCGGTCTTCACCTGCTGGAGGGACTTCACCTGATAAGATCAACGCGTGGTGCAATCGAAGTCCTTGATCGTGAAGGCCTCGAAGCCTATGCAGCAGGCTCCTACGGTATCCCCGAAGAAGAATTCGAACGTCTGATTGGTGAAGCAAGCTAGTCCAGTTTGAGGACGTCGCGAAACCACACGGTCGCAACGACTTCGTTTGCTTCGTCGGCGATCTCGTAACGCATGCCGTCGATGCGGTCGTCGTTAAGAACCAGTTCAGCCACCATTTCGCGCGCAGAACGAACCGCCTCCTGGTGAGCTGCGGCAACATCCGGAAAGTCGCTGCCTTCCTTGTCGATCTCGTCGAAAGCCTCTGATTTGACGTTGAAAAAGTAGCGCATGCCGGTCTCCTTTCGTGTGACAACGGCGATCGAAGGTACCGGTTCCACCATTTTCCTGCCGCGATCGTCTTGGCGCAGCTCCGGAGCTGCGATGAGTGCGATCTGCTTGGGTTTACGCCAGAAAGCCGGCGCGCATTCATTCTTGTCAGCCATCCAAGTTCGACGCGTCGCCATCAGTGGCGGGCTGACGGGTGTCGCCTCCTTTTTCCTCGGCGATAGGGTCAGCTTCGCCCGATATGCGGCGCGCCGTCTTTCGACTTGGTTTATCAGGTCTTCCTCGCGTCATTCCTTTAGAATGGAGCGGTCAAGCATGTCCTCGACCACTTTCGGATCCGGTCATGAAAGATAATCTTACGGGCCCGGCGATTGAGCCCGTCCAGTTCCCGTTCCGGCACGTGGAAGTCGTCCGTCCGGCAGCAAGCAATGACGGTCAGTAGATGTATTGGTCGGATGTCCTGGATCTCGCGCGTAGTACAATTTTTCCTGTCGCAAGATCGAGCGACTTCATTCTCGCAGCGGGAATCCGCACCCGGAGTTCGAGGAGGACACTTAGGCGCCAACCGCCGACCCCATGCTGAAAGATGGGATGCTGCATAGTACTCGTCAGCAATCGGAACCGGGTCAAGAAGCCCGCCGTTCGATCTTGACAGGGCGGGTATCCGCCTCAGGAGGTACCACTGGGACCGGGTTTTTGCTCCCGTCGGCCTTATCGGCCGGGCTTGCCAGCACTCAAGCCAGACTTGCCGATTGGCACGAGCTTTTCTTTCTCATCCGGCCGGGGCGCCATGCCGCGCTGCTCGCTTGATTCCCTGATCGGTGGCTCCAAGCCAGGGCTTGTTTCCGGCAGCTCTGCTCGCTTGTTGCTGTCTTCCGTCATCTCAAAACTTCCTTTCCACCGCGCAGCCGCGAGGCGGCGAACTCGCTCGTCCGTCGCTCCCGGCAGCGCAATTAAACGCCTATCAGGCGCCGCGGGCCTGTTCGGAATGGCGGCCCTCTGCAAATTCTTCGACGATCTTCGCAACGACGCTGTCGATCTGATAGCTGCCATCGGGGACCCGATCGCTGTTGTTCGTCTGGCCCTTTCCCGTTTCGATGCCGATGACCGTTACGGACGCACCTGCCGCCTCCACGGCCCCCTTCGGCTTGACAAATTCCGGCTCTTCCGTCCCGCGCGGCGCAATGAGAATGGCGATTTTCTTCCCGGCAAGGGTCATGGTTTGAGTTCCGTCTTTTGTGAGTTGTGACAGAAGTGTCGCAGCACTAACAAGCAAGCGGCTGCGATGTTCCGCAACCCTTCTGCCGACGCGCACTTGAGTGCATCTTTTTTTCCTGATGTGCGTTTACCGCCCGCGTCCATAAGAGGAACTACGAATTTGCTGGTGACGGAAGAGACATTCGCGACATTGGGGGTGGCGGAAAAGCAGGCGTTGTTGGAGCGGCTGGCGATCACATTGGAGCGAAATGCACGCTGGGCAGCCGATGAGGGGGACGATGGGCTCGAGACGGTTATGGCATCGGTCGGCAAAGCACTGTCCTCAGTCGCGAGTGATCTTGCCGTCAATGATCCTGAACTCGCGAAAGACGTGGTCACACGCGCTCTCGCCCTTATGACGACATTCCATGCGCTTCATCCAGACTATCCTGTCGGTCCGGCCTTTCAATCTTGAGTGACGGCGTCGACCGGTAAGAGTTCAGGCTTGCCGGCCGGCAACTTTCGATGCCGGAGCGGCCGTGCCGTCATCGGCGCAGCAATGTTCCTCCGCTCGAGCATAGGTTAAGCGCTTCGGATCGAAGTATCCGCGACGCGCCGGAAGCGGCCAGTTTGTTCAGATGGGCTGCGTGACCCTTGTCGTAGACAACGCAGGACAGGATCAAAAACCCCGCCGCCACGCTCCGCGGACTTGTCACTCAAAGGTCGATCAAGGCGATCCCGAGGTCGTCGTGTTTGCGGCGGCGGAAACCGGTTGCGCTCTCGCGGATGACGATTTCGAATGTCGGATGAACGATACCGCTTATGAAATGACCGCCTTTGGTCGACCCGTCCTCGAAACCAAGAACGACGTGCAAATGCAGGCTTGCATGACCGTCGTCTCCGATCGCGATGTCGCCGATCGCGCTCAATACTTCCGCCTGCCGGTCGACCACAATCTCCTTGTACCTGCGTGTCGTGAAATCGAAAAAACCGAGGGTGGCGGAACTGAATGCTCCAATCGCGGTCAACGACGCCCCTGCGATGCGCTTATCTTCCGCAAAGCGAGTGATGGCCTGGAAAGCCTCGTCGCCATCGGCGACGACAGCAACCCAGTTGCGTTCGCTCCAGGGATTGGTATCGCCGAGATCCTTGCTTTTCATGATATCGTCTCCTTCATAGATCGGCCTTTGCCGAGTGTGGCATTAACCCTTGGCATCAGAAGGGAGTTCCAGTAGTGGGACGATCCGAGCAAAGCCAGAAACTGGGCGGCACATGCCACCGCGCCCTTCGAACGCAATTGCCTCATCGACCTTGGGCGCGAGGAAAGCGCAAGGTGGCTTTACGAAATGACGAAAGCGTTTTTGCATGGTCGCTTCCTGTCAGTTGAAGCGATCGATCCGGTCTGAAACCGTACGGAAGGCGCCCGTTCGGGAGAATTTATGCTCGGCTATGGAACCAAGTTCACCCGCAATACGTTCGTTGCCCGCCGCAGACGGAGGGAGATCGATCAATGACCGGTAATCGAAGTGAGTGGATCGCCGCACGTGCCTATTCTCTATGGGAGCAGGCCGGCCGGCCTTTCGGGCAGGATGATCTCCATTGGCACCAGGCGGTGCTCGAACGCGAGCTTCTTGAGCATACCCAGGCATCGCCAGATGGTCGCGAAGTGCTTGATCGCGTGCGCGCGCCTGCCGCGATCGAGGACATGGCTGAGCGCAGTATCCTGGTTGTCGAGGACGAAAGCCGCCTGCGCTTCGATATTGTCGACTTCCTCGACCGCGCCGGTTACCGGACGCTTGAAGCTGCCAATGCCGACGAGGCGCTGGTGCTACTCAAGACCAACCGGATCGACACCCTCTACACCGATATAGATATGCCCGGCAGTATGGATGGCCTCGGCCTGGTTGCGCGGGTCCGGTCGCAATGGCCAGCGACCCGGGTTATCGTGACCTCAGGTCTCGTGAAGCTTTCGCACGACGATGTCGAGGCCGGCGTGACTTTTGTCGCTAAGCCGACGGCGGGACTGGAGTTGCTGAAGCTCATCGCCTGAACTCGGTGAAGACGAAAACTGCCTATTTCGCTTGCTGTGGTAGTGCTGTCGCTTCAGGAATGGTTTCGCCCGCCGACTGCACGGAAGGATTCGAAGGCCTGCCAGAGAGGGTAAAGATCACGCCAGCTATCAGGCCCAGTGAAAGAAGCGCGCCGAGATAAAGAAGCATTCCCCGCACGGCGGGCTTCGAAGATTCGGACATTTTTTTTCTCCATTGAATAGACTGGCGCCTTCTGTCAGCCGGGCGCTGGTTGCGCCTATGTCACGCGCAGCGTACTGGTCAAGCGCGGCGAATGTCAGTTGCTGTTCGCTTTCGATGTGCAAGCTGTGCAAAGACGTTTTCGGCACTTTCTTGTCGCAACCGTGCATGGCCGCCACCCATCACAGTTCAAAGCTAACGAGATGGTGCAAGTTGGGTTCCACGCTTCCAGACGGACCATGCGGACGAGACCGTCGATCCGGTACGAAACCGTACCAACCGCCTGTTTTCAATCAAAAAACCGTGTGGTTTCGTGGTCATTTTCTAAACCCGACCTAGTTGCTGGACTAATCGTAGGAGGGATCAATGCGTGTTTTGATTATCGAGGATGAGCCAATCATCGCTCTTGAGCTGGAGCGGATCGTTCGCGACGCCGGGCACGAAGTCATAGGGTCGGTTGTCACGCTGGAACAGGCTCTCGCCCACGCTCCGCGCGCCGAGGCGGCGCTTGTCGATCTCGGCCTGGCGGACGGTGCCAGCGGCTCAGCTCTTGGGCGGCGGCTTATGGACCGCTTTCATATCAAGGTCATCTTCGTGACTGGCAGCCCTAAAGAAGTGGGAAGCGGATTATCCGGCTGTATCGATATCGTTGCCAAGCCGTTCAGCGACGCGCGAATTTCTGCGAGCCTCAGAAAGGCCGCCGTTTCCGGTCCCGTTGCGGCCTAGCAGGCGTCATGAACCATTTGTGGTGCGGTGCGATGGTGCAAATGACTGGATTTGGATCACGCGTCGAACCGAACAAGGCCTCTGGGAACGGAGGTATTAACCTTGCCGCTGCGACGATCCGCAGCATAGCGGATCGCATCGCCGAGATCCCTGTCGGGCACCGGCTTTTGCATTACACCGATCGCGCCCGGCACGCCGCCACGTAGCGCGCCGGGGTCACTTGTCATGAACAGGACGGTGACGTTCGCATCGACGAGCGTCTTTCCGAGAATTGGTCCGGTCGGGCCATCCTCCAGGTTGACATCGACGAGCGCCAACTCCGCATCATGAGACAGCATCAGTGCCTGGTACATGTTGCTGGCGATGCCGATCGTGCGGTGTCCAAGCTCTTCGACCGTATCCTGAAGATTGAGGGCAATCAGCGGCTGGTCTTCGACAATAAGCACGTTGTAAGCCATGTCGCACTCCCTTCAAGCACATAGGGCTCTCATCGGCTGCACAGCTACCGCGCCGACCCTGCGGCCAGCATGTCGGCGCGTCCGCCCGTCAATCTCGGTGCTCAGGCATCTCTTTCAGCTGATCCTTCGTCCAGGCGGTGAGGGCGTGCACGTCGCCGTCCTCGTCACGCATGAATTCAAGATCACCGACCGGCACCGACACCGGCTTGGCGCCTATTCCAAGGAAACCACCCACATCGATGACAACGCTGGTCGCCGTGCCGCTTCCGTGAACATGATCAACCTTGCCGATCTTGTGATCGTCGGCGCCATAAACGGTAGCGCCTTCAAGAACAGCTGGTGTTAGCTCGTCGGCGGTCAGCCGGACATGATTTGCATGCTCCATTGTTGCATCTCCTTAAGTTGCGTTGAATGAACCCTTATCGCGTCGGCTTTGTTCCATGGCAAATCGAGGCAGGCTGAAAGCGGTTTTCGGCACTCATCAGGGCAATGCGTTTTCTGCGACGTTGACCTCGGACGGTTCTTAATCCTGGGAGTGGTCCTGGCTGTTACTCAGGCGGCTGCTGGCAACAAAAGCATGTTCCGCGTGACCTGGACCAGGCGGGCATTGTCATCGATGAAAATGGAAGGCGCAGCCCCAGCAAGGGCATATGAGGCGCAGACCAGATTATCTGAAATTCACAAGCGCCGCGTTGTCGGACCCGTCCAGAGTTGGCGCAGTGAAGGAGCGCCGCGACCATCAGCTACCTAGGTGTAGGGTGACATCACCGGCCCGCCAGACGACTGGACAGGACCCATTTGTGATGATCTGGCCTCTCGTAAATGCTGACGGGTCAGACAAGCGGCCTTTTCCTAACGCCTGATACAGCGCCGCTGATCAACAACCGATTAATGACAGTCCCTAGTCCTGCTCTCGCGTTCCAGGCGCCGCCTCGCGTTCCTCATGATCTTCGAGGTCTGATGTTACGATGAGACCGTCGGAGCGCTGACGCACAGCCTCACGCATGGCCTTGAACTTGAACCCGTCATCGCCGCGGTCGGCTGGCTGACCTCCGGTGTTGCCGTCGATGACGCCCTCACCGTCGACGTCAAGCGAACCTTGATTTTTTGGGTCTGTCATTGATAGCGCCTTTCAATTTATCTGCCTTGGAACCCGGGAGCCTTCTACCGCTCGATCCGGGACTGAGACGTACAGCGGCCGGACATGGTTGTTCTCCGCGATGCGAGCTGTCTCAAACCGGTGGCCTTTGCCTATCGTGCTGACTGGCCGCTGGCCGCTCATCATCGCGGGTATCTCCGCTAGGGGCTTGAGTAAACACGTTCCTCATCACCGAGCTCGCGTTCGACCCCTGTCTTAACTCCGCCATCTCCTGAGGGTTCCCACTTCGATGGGCCAAATTGAAGTCACTGGCGCCGCCAGGGGACGTTCCCGGAACAAATCCCGCGCACCGACGGTTATGGAAACGAGCTCCCGAGAATGGTGAACATGCCCCGATTTTTCTTCAACATCCGCAACGGTGACGATTATATCGCCGATCCCGATGGCACCGAGCTCGCAGATCTCGACGCCGCGGTCGAGGAAGCCTTAACAGGCGCTCGCGAACTCTTGAGTGAAATTGTAAGGCTCGGCAAGCTTGTCGATGGACAAAGCTTCGAGATCACCGACGAAACGGGAGCTGTCGTGCGGGTCGTGCCCTTCAAAGATGCGGTCAGGTTTTCCTGATCCTGCTCCATTCAAGCTCTTAGCGACTTTCTCAGCCTGTCTTTGATGTCTTCTCCTATCGTCGAGGCGAAGATCCAACCCAATTTAGTCAACTCGATGGTTCACGTTGTTGCCGAAGCTCAGGCTGTTGCCCTCACGGTTGTTGCTCGACATTGCAAACCGGCAGGAAAATCGGCGATAAACCGTCAAGCCCACGCCCGCTGGATTTTAAAGACACTCCATTTCCCCATGCGGCAGGACCGGGCAGGGCCGATCTGCTTCAGTCTTGAAGGGAGGTACGGAGGGAAGGCACTGCGGACCGCCGGTCGACTACGGTTTGTACGATTTCAACCAGCTGTGAGTTTTGGCCGCAAACCGCTTGTGCGCCTTGAACTTTCGCCTATCGTGGATCTTGGCGATCTGACGCCGATGAGGGGAACATGAACACCACCTGTTGGCCCAAGGCGCCTCTGGTCGAGGAGGATGTCGACTGTATCGATCGCGTCCTGCGCGGTTGGTGCGCGCGCCGTGGCTTGGCAATCACCGATGACGCGAGCAGCCTTAAGGCCCGAGAGCTCATCGGATGGTATGAGTTTGGCATTCGCAGTCCGGCCGAGCTTGCGCGTCTAATCGAAGATGACGGGCTATAGCTCATACCCTTTTTTGCTCAGCGAGTGCTCGGGATCGACTTCGTCACGTCCTTAAGCGATGGGCTGCGCACGATTCGGTAGCGCGCCTCGATCAAATTGTAGATGCCGAATGCGGCCAGACCAATTGCGACTGCCGCATAAAGGATGCCGCCGAACGGGAGGTGACGGACCCATTCAAGGGCGTCGGCCATGCTCCCCGCTTCATCAGGATTAACATGGATGCCAGCGAAAACGAACAGCATGCCTGTGACCGCAAAGACTGCGCCACGTGCGAGCAGACCATAGATACAAATCCATGAAGCTGCAGACCGTTCGTCCAGCCTGATGTAACGTCTGAACTTTCCGGTGACACCCTTGAGCGCGGTCATGCCCCCGCCAACAATGAAACCGACGCCGACGGCGATCGCTAGGTAGGAGCCGAATGGCTGCGACATGATCCATCCCGCTAAGCCCTTTTCTCCAGAACCTCCACTCGTGCCGCCGACCGCAAAGGCGTGACCGAGTGCATAGGCAGCAAGACCGATATAGGTGATCGCACTGCCAAACAGGGCTGAGCGAATGATCATTGCCTTTGCGTCGCGCCCATGCCGATCCGCATCGGCTAGGGATTGTGCGAGTCGCCATGCGACAAAGCCCAGCAATCCAATCCCGATAAGGCCGACCCACACGCGGCCAAAAGGTTGCTGCAGCAGCGTTGAGAGTGCTGATTTCGTCTCAGGAGTGCCGCCGGTGAGACCCGAAAATAGCGCCAGTCCCGCGACGAGAAGGAAGACGAGACCCCGTGCCGCATAGCCGGCTTTCGCCAGAAGCGCGAACCGGACGTGATTTTTCATTTTTGTTTGCTCCTGGCTTATAGATGCTGTCACGTCATAACGCGCAACGGCATCATGAGTTCGGTCTCGCTGTTTCCAACAGAGCTTCTCCGCAACGACTGAGCGTCTGGGGCTTACCGTTCGCGGTCTAAGGCCTATATCCAGGTTCTACAGAAAGCGGGAGCACCAATTGAGCGACGACGACTTGCGTCAGACTTTGATCGAGGGCGGCGAGGCAGGGGCGCGAATATGTCGACAGCCCCGCTTGGCCCGATTGCTGCCTGGCCGCGCAGTCTTGGATGCCGCACTTCGCGCAACGATGCAGGCAGTTTCATCCAGACGGGATACATGATGATCAGATGGCTTTTGCAAAGCGCGACCGGTAGCCCAGCCCTTTTTTCGTCAGCTTGAACCGCGCAGCTTTAACGTCGTCGTTCCATTGGACGAGGCCCAGTTCGACAGCTCGCAGGCCGGTTTTCAGCCCAACGCCACTCGGCGGCGAGATGTACTCTGTCTGGTTCAATCCTTCCAATAGAATCAGAAGCCTGGCATTTTTTATCGGTGGCATGATAGCACGACAACTCCGCCTTGCATGCGCCTATGCTACACCAAGATGAGACGACGGAGGGTGTCTGTACGTTTGATAACAAAAAGCCGGCAGCGCGTGAGCGCTGCCGGCTTTTCAATGCGCACTCAGACGAGAGGGCCGCGCGTCGTGCGCACTAAATCCTCTTCTTCGTCACGCTGGCGGCCACCAAGTGCGGCGGCAGCCGATGCGATGAAGGCGCCGACTAGCAGCGAAATCGTTCCCACAAGAGCGGTTGTTGCCGCGCTCTTTCGCGCTTTGTCGAGGGCAGCCTGCGCGGCAACCTTTGCATCTTCGATCTCTTTGAGCACCGTATCAACCCGGTTGCGCGCATCCTGTTCGGACAAGCCGGTACGTGCGGCAACGAGGCTTGCGATATAGGCCTTGTCGTTATCGGAAACCGATCCCTTCGCGGCGCTCTGCATCAAGATGCGCGAGATTTCCGCTGTCGCCGCCGCGTTGTCCTCTTTTGCCCTGGCACCGGCCTCGGCCGGGCGAAGAAGGGCATCAGTGAAATAACCCGTCGACAGATCGCTGGTGGATGCGGCGGATGCTGCAGGCGCGGCCGCCGCGATCCCGGCGCCGGTCGCGACAGAACCGGCTGCGCTTGCGCCAGCGCCCGCAAGCGATGCGAGAGATGAAGCAAGGAATCCAGCAACGAAGATCGTCGCCAGTGCCCAACTGAGGAAGCCGTGCGCTGTATCGCGGAAGAAGACCTCGTCGGTATGGACCACAGCCCACTTCGTACGCAGGCGCCCCGTTAGATATCCGCCAAGGGCCGAAGAGAGCCACTGCACGACGACCAGCCAGATCGCTGCGGAAATCCCAACGGTCGCGGCCGAGCTGCTCTCGCCCGACCACGGAGATACCATGGTCAGGCCCATCCCTGTACCGAGCAGAAGAAGCATCAGCGTCACGCCGATTGACGCGACCGTCCCACCGATAATTGGACCCCAGGAGATCGCTGATTTTGCCGATTCGACCGGAACGAGCCCGGTGCCGGTTTCGGAGCCAAGAGCCATGAGCCGCTCCTATCGCATGAACAGTACGAGAAGAATGACGATTGGCAGGGGGATCCCAAGCAACCAAAGCAATAGTCCACGACCCATTTTAAAACCTCCTGAAAGAATGACTAACGGGGTCGTAACTTCGCAAAGCGTTGTTTGTTCCAACCGCGACTTGGAAGATCACAGTTCAAGGTTACGTCAGACAAGCGCCAGCCCACAGTTGAATGCCGAGTGGGGGCCAAAAGCGCGCCATTGCCGCCCTCGTGCCGCTAACGGTCGGGATCTGCGGGCGTCGTCAACCAATTAACAATATAACGGACATCCCCTTCGACCGCTGAAATCGCTCATGAGCTGGAACTAAAGTATCCGGCTTAACGTTAATGTGCGATCTTAAAAGGGCGCACTTTCATGAACGTTATGATCGTCGAAGACGAAATCATCCTTGCTTTGAACCTCGAAGACGACGTCCACTATGCCGGACATCGCTCCGTCGGGTTTGCTGCATCATATGATGATGCTCTCGCGCTCGCTCCAAAGGCGGATGTCGCTTTCGTCGATGTTCGGCTGCGTGACGGGGTAGAGGGTCCCAAAATTGCCCGCCGCCTCATCGACGAGTTCGGCGTGAATGTCGTGTTTCTGACCGGCAATCCCGAAGCTGTTGAGGGATTTCGCGGCTCGCTTGGTGTACTCGCCAAACCCGTTCGAAACGACGATGTGGCCGCAGTGTTGCGCTATATCAGTGCCAAAACTCAAGGTGAGGACATTCCTGCACCGCAGCGGCTCACAATGGCAGCCTGAGCCGATGAGTTTTAGGCGCAACTCGGGGCCGACGCCAGCAGAGGAAGTGCGGATCCGTCGTGCAATGCGCCTCGCAAACCTCATGGACACCGCTGTTGGCATTCCTGGCCTTGGGATAAGGTTCGGCGCCGATGCGATACTCGGTCTGATCCCGGGCATTGGCGATATTGCCGGATCGCTGGTTGGGCTGGTGATCATCAACGAGGCGCGACAGCTAGGCCTTCCGCGCGAAAAGCTCGTCAAAATGCTTGTCAATCTCGGGCTTGATGCGGCGTCGGGCACCATCCCGATTGCAGGCGACTTCTTCGATGTCTATTTCAAATCCCACCGGCGTAACGCCCGCATCATCCTCGACCATTTCGGGATCGACCGACAGTCCTGACGATGACGCTGCGCGTCGCCGCTATCCGAGTGAGATTTCCGCGATAAAGACCGTTCCGCCGGCCTGCTCATAGCGATATTCCCCGCTCATCTGCGAAACAAATGACTTGATCAGCCGGGTTCCCATCCCTGACCTGGCGCCTGCCGGCACATAGCCGATTCCGTCATCGCTCACCTCCAGTCTGACCCGCCCGGTAGACAGTTTTTGAAGCCGAACCTCGATGCGGCCATCTTGGCGCGTGTCGAAAGCATACTTCATTGCATTGGTCAGGAGTTCGTTAAGGAGAAGCGCGAACGGTGTTGCCTTGTCCGCATCGATCTCGATATCGTCGATCTCGAAATTAAGTGCTATGTCGCGATCATGGAGGTCAACGAGGGTTCTGACGAGGTTTGGTATGAAATCGCGTGCTTGGACACTTCGAAACTGGTCGAAGCCATACATCTGCTCATGGACAGCTGACATGGCAATGATACGCTCGTGCAGCCGTTGGACTGTCTCCTGCTTGAGGCCCTGAAGCCGGATCAAAGCCATCACGGTCTGGAGATTGTTCTTCACCCGGTGGTGAATCTCGCGCATCAGCACCTTGTTGGTGCGCACTGCCTGTGCGAGCTCGGTGGTGCGTTGTGCTTCGGCCTTGGCGAGACTGAGGATCTTCAAGGCGCCGGTCGTGGCTGCGGCAAGCGCAAGCAGAAGAACGGTCGCCGCTGTCAGGACGTCACGCCAGAACGGCCACATGATGGCTGACACTTCTGCCGAGGCGATTGCCACGAAGGGCGTGCGCTCGACGATCCGGTAGCCGACGAGCCTGGTGACACCGTCGACGGGCGATGCCGATATGTAGGTGCCCGCCGTTGCCTTTCGCATATAGTCTGTAAACAGCACATAGTTACCGAGATCGACCGGATCCTTTGCTTCGGGATGCCTGGCGATCAGCTTCCCGTCACGTCGGATGAAACTGACCGTTGAACCTTTTCCGAGGGATGCGGCATCCCATATCGCCCTCAGCATCCCGGCATCGAAGGCAAGCACGGCAACTCCTGCGAAAATTCGGTTACGCTCGATCCTTGTTGCCGACAGGAACACATGACGGTTCGTGCCTCGAAGCATTGTCAAAGCGGAAGTGTAATCCTCCGCCCCATTCGACAATCGCTTGAAGAAAAGCTGATCGGCGATGTCGGAAGGGCTGTTCTCGCGATCGTTGGAGTAAATCACGTGGCCGTCGGGCGCAATGACGTATGCCGTTGCGGTGACAGGCAATCCGGCTGTCGCCTGGTTGAGATGCTTGATGCCGGTAGCGTCGAGCGGCTGGGAAGCGTCACCCACCGCATCGGCCATGCGATAGAGCGTCTGGCGAGCGAGCGAATTGATCCAGATCGCGTTTGCAGCGACGATCTTGGTTGTCGCCGTGACCTGTTCTTCACCGCGTGTGACGGCCGACCAGTAGCTCGAATGGAGCCACAAGGAAAGGACGACCGCCAATCCGCAGAACATCGCCGCAATCGCGCCGACCGCTGCCTTTCCAACTATCGTGGAATCGCGTTGGGTTCGCATTCAATCCCCGCCGAACGGTAGATTTCATTTCTCTGATAGCAGGCTATAGGAGTCAATGTCTGCCAGAAGACAAACACGCGAAAGGCTGCGATTGATCGGCCGGACGGGCACTGGAAGGCGAACGGTCCTGGTCGATTGCCCTCCTGACAGTCGGGTCAGCGCCGTGTCGTAATCCGGCGAAGGGCGCGTTCAGCCTGAGCGATCGCCTCCTCTATACTGGCCGAGGTCCCAGTCGGCGGCAAGGTGCCAACGCCGTGACCAACGCTCAGACGCCAACCCCACGGAGCCTTGCTGGTCAGGTTGCTGCCGTCGCAGGCCAGAACCCCGATATACGTACCCTCGTGCGCGAGGTTGAAGACATTTGGATCATCCGAGGGCACAACTTCCAGACCCGGTGTCAGCGCGGTCTCGCTCATCTGCCGAACTCCTTTCAGGAAAATTGCCGAACAGTTTCCAAGGTAGAAAGTTCCGGCCTTGGTGAGTTCGCCGCGCTGGAACTCGCGCTTTGCGCCGACGTTCGGGAGGCAAAGGGAGATCGGCCAATGGACACATCCACCGAGGCAGTCGAACGCAACGGACCTGCTTTCTGTTATCGCAAAAGACGCGATGTCTGCGCTACGGCCTCTTCTTGAACCTGTCGTCCTTGCAAAGAATACGATGCTCTCGACCAGTGGGAAGGTTCCGGAATTCTGTTACTTTCTGGAGGGTGGTATAGCCTCGATCATCATGACGACGTCGGAGGGCCGGTCTTGCGAGGTGGGCATTGTCGGACGGGAGGGGGCAGCGCCAATCGCTGGATTGCCCACGGGGCAAAGCGCGCCGTTCGATGCCGTCATGCAAGTCGAGGGATATGGCCTGCGGGCCCGCACAAAGAATTTCCGGCCCGTCCTGCTAGTCCACCCGGCAGTAAGCGAGATCATGTACCGGTATGCCCAGAGCTTCCTGGTGCAGACAGCTTCGACGGCCTTGGCAAACGCCAACTGCTCCGTCGAAGAGCGCCTGGCGCGCTGGATATTGATGTGCCACGACCGCATCGACGGCGACCGTGTATCCCTCACACACGAATTCCTCTCACTCATGCTGGCTGTTCGCCGTCCAAGCGTGACGACGGCGCTTCATGTGCTTGAGGGCCGGCGATCGATCCATTCGGAACGCAGTCTCGTCGTGGTGAGGGATCGCCGCGGACTGGAACAATTCTGCCAGGGCTGCTACGGGCAGGCAGAAAGCGCCTATCGCGATCTTGTCGCAACGCTGCGCCCCAATGCTCCCAGCTAGGGCGTCCCACTCTTCAACTCGCCAAGGTCTTGCGCAATCCGCTCTCTTGCTCGGTTGACGCGGCTTTTGATCGTTCCGGTTGGACAATCGAAGTGCTCACTGGCCGCTTCATAGGAGTGGCCTTCGATGAACACGAACTCGAATGCCGATCGATAGGGTTCGGGCAGTTGGCCGCAGGCACGCTCGAGTTCATGGCCTCGCACGCGCCACTCCTGCTCGGGTGGGACGCTGCCACGTGAGGAGGCGCAATCTTCGGCGCCAAGAATCTCCCGCTTCCCGACACGAAACTTCGAGCAGAAAGTGTTTCGCATGATGGTAAAGAGCCACGACTTCAGCCTTGTGCCCTCTTGAAAGCGGTCAATGTGTGATAGCGCCTTGACCACCGTTTCCTGGACGAGGTCGTCCGCCTCGGTCGGATTGCGATGAAAAGTCCTCGCAAAAGCGCGCAGAGCCGGCAACAGAAGGACCAGCTCGTGCTCTATGTTCGACTGTCGATTGATTTTAAGGGCCATTGTGCACCTCCCTGCCTCATCAAAGCTCAGAAGGTACCTTTGTTCCGGGTGAAAAGGGCAAGGTACGCAACCGTACCTAGGGATCGGTGCCTAATGGTCACCTCTCGCGGTGCCGAAAAGCGCGACAGCAATGGCGCCGAGTTCCGTCGGCTTTTCGCAAAGATGATATCCCACGTAGCGGTCGGGAATCTGGCTGCGGATATAAGCGGTCGCGAACACAAACGGTATTCCCATTGTCTGAAGCCGTTCGGCAATCGGAAAAACCGTCTCACCGTCAAGCCGGATGTCCAGGATCGCGCCGTCGATGGCACGCGTGTCGATTAATACCATGCCGGCTTCGACAGAAGGCGCCGGGCCGACCACGCACGCTCCCGCCCACTCGAGTGCCTGCCGCACATCGTCGGCGACGAAATATTCGTCTTCAACGATCAGGATATTCTTCCCAGTGAGCAGGCTAAGCTTCTGATCCACATTACCCTCCATGCCGAGCGAGGCACCGCCTCCGCGCGTCAGCGTCACTGTCCTTCCTGTACGTCGCTCCACGAGAACTGGATCGCCCGGCCTTTTGTCAGCCCATTCAATCTGAGGCAGCTTTCGTAGTGGGCTTCGACCAGTGCAACAGCATCCGATTCTCGTTAAGCTGCCCCGACGTGCGGTTTAATGATCATCTTGATCCGTGGGTCAAGCCCGCCTTCCCATCGCCATTGCCGCGGGCCGCCACCCACCTCAAAGATAACCCGCCCAAAACGGACGTTGCCGTCGAAGCCATCCAGGGATCCGGTGCCTGTCCTGCGCCATTCATATTTCGATCGAAAGGGTTCCATCGCGTGGCTGTATCCCATGTCGCTTCGTCGAACTACCGAGGCCGCCAGCAGTTCCATGGACGACAGCCCGGATGTTGGGAACCAGGCTGGTATTTCCACGTTTGAAGCATCATCCCGATACCGAGGCGTTCCAATGACATGGATCATTTTGATAGCACTGCTGCTGATTGCCGCTGTTGCCGGACGAACATTATTGTACGTTGCCCTTGGGTATGCTGACTACCTTATCGAGCAAAGACGGCAGAAGGGTCTTATCCGGCGCGCCATGCGGCGACGGGATGGCCGAAATTGAACAGCAGTCTTAAACCGGGGCGTTGTCCGGCTCGATCATGTCTTCATTGCGCTCAAGAAACGCCTGCGCCTGATTAATGGCGGCCGTAATTTGATCCAGTTCGGCAAGATCTGCATCGCGGACAATGCTGGCGAGCTCCCGGCAGAACCGGATCAATTGTCCAATGCTCTCGGCATCGGCGCGGGTCAATCTTACCGTTCGAGGCTGGTTCATCGACAAATCGCCTTATCTTTCACTTCGCTGGCTTTTCCGTATGTGCGTGCCAGTCAGATAGTCTGCAGCGAAGCTTCCCTTTTGGAGAATCATGCTGGCTCCCGCGCGATAGAAAGCAAACGATAATTTTCCGATTTTGTTCAAGCGGAGATCGGTCCGATTTCGCTTCGCATAAGATCGAACGCCCTCTCTCTCGCAAAGTTCGATGGCTTTTAAGCTCTCGACGATGAGACAGGTCCGGGTGGTCTACAAAGTGCGGATAGCGGGCGAGCCCGTCCAGTCCCATGCTGATGGATCTTCAGTTTCGAGAGTGCGCGCCGTGGCGCTGTCGGTGCCGAGGCACCGTCCCACAGACCGGACATTCCCAAATCTCGAAGTACCGATGACGAAAACTGTTGCAGCATTGCTACGCCGCTTCCAGACAACTTCAGCTTCGACTAGTAGATATGGTCCTTATGACCGGAATCGTACACAGCCTTGCCGGATGAACGGGTTGGACTAAATCATAGCTGTTATCCAAACCTCCATAGCGCAAAGTGATTTTGGGACTGCCAGCATGACAGATCTTGAGGGGAGCGACCTGGACGGCCGATATAGGCTGCTCGTCGATGCTATCACCGACTACGCCATCTATATGCTTGACCCGCAAGGACGGGTAAACAGTTGGAGCATGGGCGCCAAGCGCCTTAAGGGATACGAGGAGGACGAAATCCTCGGTGAACACTTTTCGCGCTTCTATACGCCGGAAGACCGGGCATCCGGCGTTCCCGCAACCGCACTGGAGACGGCAGCCACAACCGGCCGCTTCGAGGCAGAGGGCTTCAGGCTCAGAAAGAACGGGGAGCGTTTCCCAGCCCATGTCGTGATCGATGCGATCCGCGATAGTCGCGGATTGCTCCTCGGCTTTGCCAAAATCACCAGGGATCTTTCTGAGCGCAAGAAGGCCGAACAGATTCTCAAGCGTCAGGAAGAGCAGTTCCGCATGCTCGTTCAGGGTGTCACGGATTACGCGATATATCTGCTCGATCCCGATGGCCAGGTTTCCAGCTGGAACGCTGGCGCTCAGCGCATCAAGGGCTTTCTGCCCGACGAAATCATCGGGCAGCATTTCTCACGCTTTTACACCGACGAGGACAAGGCAGCGGGTCTGCCTTCTATAGCCCTTGAAACAGCCGCGCGCGAAGGCCGTTTTGAGAAGGAAGGCTGGAGGATCAGAAAGGACGGCAGCCGCTTCTGGGCAAATGTCATAATAGATGCCATACATGCCGATGACGGCAGCCTTGTCGGCTTTGCGAAGATCACCCGCGATATTACCGAGAAGCGGCAGGCCGAAGAAGCGTTGGTCCGTGCACAGCAGGAGCTATTTCAGGCGCAGAAGATGGAGGCGGTCGGTCAGCTGACCGGCGGGGTCGCGCACGACTTCAACAATCTGCTGATGGCAATCCTTGGCAGCCTTGAGATCGCCCGCAAACGAACCCTGGCCGGGGAAGGCGTCCTCGATTTGATTGACAACGCCATCGTCGGCGCGCGAAGGGGCGCGTCTCTCACGAAGCGGCTGCTGGCATTCTCCCGCAAGCAGGACCTCAAACTTGAACCGGTCAAGGTCGCTGATCTTGTAAGCGGAATGACGGAACTGATGGAACGCTCGATCGGTCCGGCGATCGAGATCGTGAGCCGATTTGAGCCTGACCTGCCGGCAGTTCTGTCGGATGCAAATCAGCTTGAAAACGCTCTCCTGAATCTGGTCGTCAATGCGCGTGATGCCATGCCCGATGGTGGCACGATCACGATTAGCGCCGGGAGCCAAAGCCTCACAGGTACCAACAGCCAGGGACTGCCATCGGGACACTATGTCTGTCTTTCGGTCGCCGATCAAGGAGGCGGCATGGATGACGAGACCCTGGAGCTTGCCACGACGCCCTTTTTCACAACCAAGGGAATTGGCAAAGGTACTGGACTGGGTTTGCCCATGGTCCAGGGCCTTATGGCCCAGGCAGGCGGGGCCCTTCATCTGAAGTCGGCGCCGGGCCTTGGTTGCACGGCGCAACTGTGGTTGCCAGTCGCGGCTGATCTGACCGAGCCGGCGTCCCATCTGCCAAGCGAACCGCTTGTCCAATCACCGTCGCAATTGACTGTTCTTGCCGTCGATGACGATGCTCTCGTCTTGATGAACACTATTCTGATGCTGGAAGATCTGGGCCACGAGGCCATACAGGCAGAATCAGCGGGGCAGGTGCTCGAGTTGCTCAAGGAAGGGTTCATTCCGGACGTCATCCTGACCGATCATGCCATGCCAAATATGACAGGGGCGGAGCTGATCCGAACAGTCGGCCTTTCGCACCCGTCCGTGGCGCTGGTTCTTGCCACAGGCTATGCGGAGCTGCCCGACGGCACGGCGCCACACGTCGTGAAGCTCTCGAAACCATTCACGCAGGCACAGCTGAGTGTCGCGCTGGCAGCTGCCAGACCTGCCGCCCTGCTTGATCGAATTGGAGAATGAAGGTTCTTCAGCCCCGTTTGCGTACATTCTATTTGTCGCTCTTTTGACCGGTCACTCCGTACTGATCTGCCAGCCGCTGCGCGAAGATGCGGTGGAACCCAGTGACGAGAGCCTGCCTGCCCGACAAGGGATCCGCTCGAGCGGGTTGTTATCTTTTGGCATCCGGAATCTTTTGGCTCAGTGTGCAAGCTTTGATGTTGCCGTGCAAACCGGTTTACAAGCTTCATGCGCGTTGATCCCATCTTTCGTCCCACTCGACACCTTCCGTAAGCTCGATCAATATTGGCATCGCCGAGATGATTACCGGCGATCTCAGGACAACGGGCGGTTCCGTCTCCTCGCCAGAAAGACCATGTCCTCGTCTTCCGAACCTTGATGTTTCGAATGAATCCGCGGATTTGGTGACTTGAACGGTAAGTTTGACGATTAAGTCACCCTTGCGCTCGCATCCGGCCTCCAATGTCAGGTAGTTCGTCATTTGCAGCCCCTTGAATAGTTGCTCAATCGAACCAGGCGGAAAGTTGTTCCTGCCCACCTGTGGCCAGCTGTTGCAAATCAGCAATGACCGCCGCTAGAATCAATCGACCATCGTCCGCCCCGCTATCGATGCCGTTGCGTCGAATCGGATTCTGATCCCAGTTAGGGTCGGGGTGACGGTGGAACGAAGATGGCATTCAGGGTGATCGAGGGTGGCCTCGCGGCCAATGGGTGGGTGAATGGAGACAATGCCGCTCAGGTTGATGTAGCGCAGGTCAGAAGAGAGGGCGCGCGTCGGCTGCGAGATTCGGGCTATGATCGGCTGGAGGCACGGCGGCGCATTACCGGTATTGCGGTGCCGCGTTCTGTTGATCACTTTCGAATGCAAATTGAATTTGTGGTAGGCGCCTTATCACGCCTCGACCCAATTCCAGCGGATTTCCGGAACGACTGCTACTGGCCGATACTTGACAATGCCTGAGGTGTGAAGCGCTGCGACCGTGCCGCAGCGCTTCAAGATGTCAAGCTGCCTTGGTGCCCTTGGCGTTCGCCGCTGACAGTGCAAGTTCTGTCAGTTTCTTGTCGGTTGCCTCCTCCTCCGCAAGGTTCTGCTGGAGAAGGGTGACTGCCTGCTTGTGCCCGAGCTGCTTGGCCCACGCAATCAGCGTGCCGTAGCGCGCAATTTCATAATGCTCTACAGCCTGCGCTGACGAGATCAGGCCAGCATCGAGAGCAATGCTTCCGTCGAATTCCTCGATGATTTCGTTTGCTTCTGCAATGATCCCCTGGATCGCCTCGCAGGTCTTGCCTCGGGCCGGCTTCCCAATGATCTCGAATACCTGTTCCAGGCGCTCGATCTGGCCTTGAGTTTCGTCGCGATGCTTCAGAAAACCTTCCTTGCCATCTTCAGACTGTGCAGCCCGGGCCATTTTCGGTAGTGCACGCAAAATCTGCTTTTCGGCATAATAGATGTCCTTGAGAGTGTCGAGAAACAGGTCGTCGAGGGTCTTTGCTGTGGCCATGTCGTTCTCCTTTTTAGGTTTGCACGCGTCCAACAAACAGCGGCGTCCTTTGTTCCAAAACTGGTGTTCCCGCTAGAAGCGGTGACGAACTCGCGTGAACCACAACCAGCGGCATCATCACGATGACGGCACTAACTGCTACGAGATCGAGAACTTGAAGTCGCTCGGAGGAGAGTGCATCAGCCATGCTCCGGCGAACACTGGCACATCGCGTCATAAACGTTCGCATACGTTTTTCGCCGCGTGGATCTTCGAAGGCGACGCGGCTTGTCCAACGAACGCTGATTTCCTGACCTTGATCACCGTCTTCAAGCTTCCTGATACAGCGGAGCCCCGGATTGGGTCAGTGAGAGCGTCCCTCGTTCATTTCTGACGGGTCATAGTTGATGTCCCAGTCCTTTTCCGGCTTTTTGGAACCTGGAGGACGCTTGTGAGCTGTCGCATCCTCTGAGCCGGTCACGACAGTGGGCTTGGCGCTGTGGACGCCGGACGCCTTGCGGTCACCTTGTGATTTCGCAAACTGTCCGCGTGCATCCTTTTCGACGTTACTCATCACTGTTCTCCTTTGTCTTCAGTGCGTCGGAGATCTTTCTGGTCTCTGGGTCGCGATTGTTCTCGCCCATGGCGTCACGGTCGAGATCCGGATCGTCCTTGGCTGGCATGTAGCCGCGCGGCGTGTTCGATTTCGGTCCTTCCCAGCGCGGCGACTGGTCCGTCGTGCCGGGCATCCCGTCTTTGGGAGAATTCATTCCCATTTTGCTTCTCCTTGGTCGTTGTTCGAAACGGTCTAGAAGTCTAACCCGGGGATGACCGTCATGTTCCCTCGATACCCCACGGCCGCGGCCTTCTTTCAAAAATGTCCGGTTTCGGACAATGGCAGTCCGGCATTGACTTATCGTCTGCGCTCCGGCGCTCCCGTGCTATTCTGGTTTAGAGGCGTCTTTCATGAGGGAGAGTGGGTATGCGCGTCCTGGTTATTGAAGACGAGCCTCAGATGTTTCTTGAAATCGAGGAGGTCATCCTGCAGGAGGGCGGGGAAGTGATCGGGATTGCCACGACGCTGGCCGAAGCGCTCGAACTTGCGCCTCTCGCAGACGTCGCCCTCATCGACATCCGTCTTGGCAACGGAATGACCGGCCCGGAGATTGCCAAAAGCCTGGTCAATGGTTTTGGGATTGGGGTTGTTTATTTGACGAACGGTCAGGACGCGCCGAAGGGTTCCAGCGACGCGATGGGCGGCGCGGCAAAGCCGGTGACGCGCGAGGCTGTGCGACACGCCATACGACTGGCCGCAGCCATTCGGGCTAGTCCAGAGCATACCGAGCCGAACTCATCAAAAGCCCAATGACGGCATTTCAAAACTTCGGGACGCTCATAATAACTAGGCTAGACGACGAGCAGAGCTCTCTGCCTCTTCCGAAAACGTTTGGTGGATCTTTTATCACCTGTTGCCGATCAGACCGGCAACGGTCGCGATCAGCGTTTTTTCCCGATAAGGCTTGTCAAGGACGGCATCGAAGACCTCAGGGTGCGCCCGCCCAATGCTTCCCTGTGCGCCGCTTACCAGCACGATTGGAATGGACGAAAGAGTGGCATCAGCTCGCATAGCTTGAGCGAGCTCCAAACCGGTCATGAGCGGCATCATGAAATCCGTTATGACGAGCGCCGGCAGCTTTTGCTTGACCAGCGTCAGCGCGGCCTTTCCATGTGATGCGGAGGCCACCTCATAGCCCGCGTCCTCCAGCATCATTGTAAGGACATCTGCGAGCAGGAATTCATCCTCGGCTATGACGATCAGCGGCATCCCTGGCAGTTCCCTGTTGTCAAGCCGGCCCCTGCGCCAATCCGGTGGCGGCCCCCGCGACCGGTTCAAGTGCCGCTCGAACCTCCATCCCACCCGGCCCGAATCCGATCTCATGGATGATCGGTTCAAACGCCCGGTCACGGACCTTCAGGACCGAAACAGTGCGCTTGTAACGCGATCCGATCTCTACATGGCGCAGCATTACCAGATTATCCAGGAGACTGGAGATCTCCGATCCTGGCGCCGTCACCGTGGGTCCGAAGAGATCTCGCAGTTCCCAGGTCGTGATTGTAGTAACGTTGAGCGCACGCAGTTCGTTCGTCAGAGCTGCGAAAAATTCGACCATACGCGGTTGATGAACCGCCCCACGCTCGAAACCGCCAAGGCCGTCGATCAGCAGCCTTTTCACGCCGCGCTCACGCACGGCGTCGAGAAGACGATGTCCGAGCTTGTCCAAGAGATTTTCGGTCATCGGATTCCAGATCATTTCGAGAGCGCCATTTTTGATCAGCCCTTCGAAATCGACACCCAGCGCGGCTGCCTTGCCGCGCAGGCGGGCAGGCGTCTCATAGAAGCCGAAATGAAGCGCCGGCTGCTCTTGCGTCGCAAGCGACAGGAAATTGATCCCGAGCGAGGTTTTTCCGCTTCCTGACGGTCCGAAGACGAGTGATACCGAACCTTCAGGCAAGCCGCCTCCGACCAATGCGTCGAAACCGCCCGTCCCGGACGAAACTGATCCAGTCGGCGCATGATCAGGCACGCTCGTATGAGCGAGAAGCGCCTCGACTCGGGGAAATACCGCCACGCCATCAGACGTGATCTCGAACTGATGGTGCCCGCCAAGTGCTGCGGTTCCTCTGGACTTCTTGACCTGGAGGCGGCGAACAGCGCGCACACCGCTCAACTCGTTATGAAGATCGATCACCCCATCGACCATTGTATGCTCCGGGCTTTCTTCGGCGATCCGGCTGCTGGTCAGGAATAAAACAGTGCAACCGACGAAGGCGGCTTGGCTCTGAACCTCGGCGACGAAGGTTTTGACGTCAAGCTGCGTATCGGCCCGATCACGCGCATTCAGGAGCCCGTCGAACACCAGCAGGGTGGCCCCCTGACGGGCGATCTCCTGCCGGATCAGCTTTACGACCGCCGACAGACCCTCATCACGCAGGGTCTGGAACACGCTGACATAGGTGACGTCGATACCGAGACGTGAACTGTCGAAAAACTCAAGAGTGCCAAGCGCCTGAAAGAGCCGCTCGTGCGTCTCTGCAAGGAGCGTGACGTAGAGCGCCTTGCTGCCCTTCTCGGCTGTCTTGAAGGCGATCTGATTGGCGAAGATCGTCTTTCCTGCGCCAGGGTGGCCTTGCAGGATGTATGATGCGCCGACGACGAGCCCTCCGCCAAGGACGGCGTCTAGGCCGGGAACGCCCGTTTGAAGTCTTGCTAGTGCCTGTGTCACAATTCTGGTTCCGTCAACTACCCCTGCCGCACCCTAGAAGGCTTGGCGCCATTTGGGAACACCTTATGATGAGGCCGTTGGCGAAGCGGCCGGTTCGGTCGACGATCCCTAGGCCTCTGCTGCAGGCCGAAGCTTTCTCTGGATTAATGAAAAATAAGAAGGACACCGGGCGACGCTTCCTATAAAGGCCGCGATCGCCGAATTTGCCGCACGATACCTCGTATCTCCGTCGAGGCGAGGGCAGGGGAAAGACATTTGCGGTCGATCAGCGGTCGCTTGCAATGCCCTTAAATATGATCGATTCGCTGAGCAAGGATGGCAAGGGCAGTTGTCTCGGGCGGCCGACCCTTCATCGATCGGGTTCCGGCTCAGGCCGAGTGGGTTGGTGTTCGCCCTGCTGCGCGCGAACGGCCGCACAGGCATTTGAATTGCCGCCGATAGGGGCAGACTTACATCGACGACGACATCACCACGTTCGGTGAGGGCGTGTCCGCAGCTTCGTCGCCGGGCTGAGGCGATGCCGATAGCGCGGCACGGACCTCATTTTCCTCCCATCCCGCCCGCACTGCCGATTCGATCAGAGCGACCATTTTCTCCGCAGATGACGATCGAGATGTCTCATCAAGATGTTTGCTTGCCGTCTCAAGACATTCCTTGAGGTTTGCCGCACGGGCAGCCGGGTCCTGACTGAAACGCGGGGAGGCGACGTAGATCATGATAGGCTCCTTTCTGATTAGAACAGAAGGAAGCGCTCGCGGTTCCATCCGCTTGCAGGGATTTCCGTGAGGCGTGGTCCGACCCCATGCTCGAACTGCTGTCGAAGGTGCGGTCCACTCGCGCTCACGCAGGAGCTGCAGCACGCACAGCGGCGGTCCTTGGAGCTTTAGTCTGTTCTGCCGATCAAGCTATCGGCCGGGATTGTTGGCCAGCATCATCTCATTGATCTTTGCGGCAAGATCATCGACGGCGAAAGGCTTGCCGATCATCGCCATGTTGGGCCCAAGAAAACTTGCCTTTGTGGCAGCGTTTTCCGCATAGCCTGTCACGAACAAGATCGGAAGATCCGGCCGATATTGCCGGGCAATTTCCGCCAACTGTCGGCCGTTCATCCCAGGAAGGCCGACATCCGAAACCATGAGGTCGACCGTTTTTTCAGAGGCGAGAATACCGATGGCGGCTTCCGCGTTGGCCGCCTCGAAGGCGAGATAGGACAGTTCACCGAGCACGTCGCAGATCAGGAGGCGCACTGCGTCGTCATCTTCGACCACAAGGACGCTCTGCCCCCGTCCCTCCGGTGCCGCTTCTGGAACCATCGGTCCTTCATCATCGCTTGGCCCGTCAGCCGCCGGGAGATAGAGCTCGATCGATGTCCCTTGTCCCGGCCTGCTATCAATGCGGACCTGGCCACCGGATTGACGAACAAAACCGTAAATCATCGACAGGCCGAGGCCGGTGCCCTGGCCGATCGGCTTTGTCGTGAAGAACGGTTCGAACACCTTGTTCACAACATCGGCCGGCATGCCGATACCGGTATCGCTAACGGCTAGCAATACATAGGTGCCCGGCTTCAAGTCTAAACTCCGCTCGCAGGCCTCGACAACGCAGCGCCTGGCGGCAACTCTCAACCGACCGCCGTCTGGCATAGCATCGCGCGCGTTGACTGCGAGATTGAGCAATGCGCTTTCCAACTGGTTGACATCGGCCAAGGCTGCCCCGGTCCCGGCCTCGACGTCGATCTCTACGCGTATGTTCTCCGGCAATGTCCTTTCCAGGAGTTCCCTGGCTGCTTCCAACTGCGGCGCGATCTCGACTGGTTTGGAGTCCAGCGTCTGGCGGCGAGAAAAGGCCAACAGCCGTGCAATCAGAGCTGCCGCCCTATTTGCCGAATCCACGGCGGCGTCCATGAATCTGTCGACGTCTTCGAGCCGTCCGCTTGCGATGCGGCGTTTTGCGATATTGATGCCCCCAATGATACCGGTGAGCATATTGTTGAAATCATGTGCGATCCCGCCGGTCAGTTGACCGACCGCTTCCATTTTCTGGGACTGGCGGAGGGCTTCCTCGGCAAGATTGCGAGCCGCCATTTCGTTTTCCAGAGCGGCTGTGCGCTCGGCAACCCGCTGTTCAAGCGTTCGGTTCAGGGTGTCGAGCGCCTCACGCTCCACACGCAGCGCCGCCTCCGATGCCGCAAGAGCGCTTTCAGTTCGCTTTCTTTCAGTAATATCGATCACGGTTCCGATGAAGCGCACCGCGCTCGCACCAGAAAATATTGCGCCTCCCTTTGCAGCGATCCAACGCTCCTTGCCGTCGTCAATGCCGATGGTGCGGTATTCGACTTCGAATTCGCCGCGCCCTGTGGGCTCCAAGGCAGCTTTGACGGCGTTGTCGGCGCGCTCCTTGTCCTGTGGGTGAAGTCCAGCGAGAAAGGTGCCTTCGTAGGAAATTTGCCGATCAGACGTCAATCCAAACATCGCCCTGCAGCGCTCGTCCCAACGCAAGGCCCCCGTCGCAGGGTTATAATCCCAGGTCCCGATTCCCGCCGCACTCGTTGCTAGACGTAACCGCGTCTCGCTCTCATCGAGGTCCCTCAGGCGATCGCGCATCTGGAACTGTTTCTGCCTCAGCCGCATCGCCGATGCGATCGCACTGAAAAGAGAGGCGCTTCCGAGTGGCCGTTCGAGCACAACGCTGTTGCTCGACAAATCGAAGAGCGCCAGTTGCGACAAGTGTTCGCTGGGCATGCGCGCCGCGCGAGGCGCGGCCAAAAGCACGAATGGCACGTCAGACCAGGAGGGTTGAGCCTGAAGCGCTGACTTCAAGGTGTCGGCATTTCTTGCCAGCGCTTCTTCCGTCAGCAGGATCGCGCCGATCTGTTCGCTCATCATGCCTGCGACATCTTCGAGATCGCGGCAGATGACCGCCTCGTAGCCTTTATGCGTCAGGATCGATGAGACCGCATCCGCATCCCTGCCGAAGGGCGCGCAGATCAGGATACGCCGGCCTTCGGACGTCTCTGACCTATCGCTCACGATCTCGATCTTCCATCAAGGGATCCCGTATACCGAGATATTCGGGCGTACCGGTCAGAATGCCCCTGAACTGGGACAGGGGTTCGCCCACGCGGATCCCGCCCGCACCGACCCTCAATTCACGGATCGTATCCTCGTGCGCGCCTCCACGGTTCTTGAGGACCGAGATTGCCTTGCGCACCCGCCCCTCGGCTTCGAAAAACCGCAGTAAGACGACTGCATCTGCAACATAGGATATGTTGAGGCTCGTCGTCATCGCACCGACGAGACCGGTTTGAGGATCGATCAGCAGCGTCACAACGCCTTTCTGACTGAGGTAGGACAGGAGCTCATGCATCTGCAGGATGAGATGCTGCTCCTGAGGCATGGCAGCGACATATCCGTTCAGGCTGTCGATGACGATCATCCGGGCCTTGCGCTCCTCGACCTCACGTCGCACCCGAAATGCAAATTCACCGGGCGAAATCTCCGCGGGGTCGATCTGTTCGACGCAAAGCGTGCCATTCGCAATATGCTTCTCCAGATCGAAACCGAAGGCTTTGGCGCGAGCCATCAATGTTCCTATCCGCTCGTCGAACTCATAGACGGTGGAGGGTTCACCCCGCTCGCAGGCCGCATGCAGATATTGCAGCGCGATCGTCGTCTTGCCGCTGCCAGCGGGGCCGGTCAGAAGCGTGCTCGTGCCGCGAAGAGGTCCGCCGCCAAGCAGGTTGTCGAGCCCCTGTATGCCGCTCGGCGTGACCTCGTCGGCAAATTCACCGTGGTGAGTAGCCGCAATCAGTCTTGGATAGATCTGCAGCCCGCCTGTCCTGATCGTGAAATCGTGATAGCCGGCGATGAAATCAATGCCGCGAAGCTTCTGGACCTGCAGTCGCCGCCGCGCGGCGCCGAAGTCGAGCGTCAGCCGCTCAAGGGTTATAACGCCATGGCAGAGACTATGCAGATGAGCGTCGCGGCCATCGGCTTTGCCGGTCATGTCATCAACTAGGATCACCGTTGTGTCGCGTCCCGAGAAGAACTGCTTGAGAGCGAGCACTTGCCGGCGATACCGTAGCGGATCCTGTGCGAGCAGGCGCATTTCCGATAGGCTATCGAACACAACGCGCTTAGGCTTAACCCGCTCCACCTCTTCTTGGATGAGCCTGATCGTCTCGCCGAGCTCCATCTCCCAGGGGTGTAGGATCGACTGATCACGGCCCTCACCAAAAATTTCGGCTGCGGAGTCGAACTCGAACACGTCGAACTCGCCACTGTCCCATCCATGCGATGCAGCAACGGCCGCAAGCTCTTCAGCCGTTTCTGACAGAGTTATGTAAAGGGCCTTTTCGCCGCGCCGCACTCCTTCGCGAAGAAATTGCAAGGCCAGCGTCGTTTTGCCGGAGCCAGGCGCGCCTTCCAGAAGATAAAGTCGTCGTGGCGACAGGCCGCCTTTGAGGATGATGTCAAGACCTGCATTTCCGGTCGAAATAGTGTCAGGCAACGTTACGGGTCCTAGATATCAATTGGTTTTTTTCAAGAAATATGATCGATCCACAATCCGGCAAGCCCGTTCGCTCGTCTCGGGCGGAAATCTGTCGCTGATTGGCACCTGCATCCACTGTGACCAGGTTCGTTAAGACGGGCAGCCTCGCACGCTCGCGAAACCAGCGCATGACCTAGAGGACTAATAAAAATCCCCGACGACGTCAGTCATCGGGGAAATTGAACGTGCTGAAAACAGAGCAAGGACCGCCGGGTTGCATCGAAAAAGCCGGGGTCTCGTTAGATCCGCGTCACTTCGCCCGGCGGCTAGACCCAAACGTGTCAGCGCTACCATTGTTCCCGCTGTTCAAAAAAGAAATCTCACTCCAGGCGATAGCGGAACACTGCCTTCCTCGCGGACGGAGCATCAATCGTCCGGACGAGGTCATGTCCCAATCCATCGGTGATCAACGCCGAAGCAATTTTCTTGTCGCAAGCTGGACCGTTCAGAGTCGGTCGGCTTTGGACATCGCTGCAACCGTTGGCATGTTGCGGTCTTAATCGTCCGTGAGGTCCATCTTAGGATCCCCTCTCGGCGGTCTCGTTTCGCAAAACGATTGTGCTTCGTTTCGACCCCGCTCTAAGCTGTGCCGTTCTCCACTATTCGGCCGCCAAAAGCTCGCTATCGAACGGCGGCGGCGAAACCTGACTGTCCTCCCGAAGTGTGGCTAGTTCTTATCCCGCGCCGTTGCTACGGCTAGGAAGACAGTATGACATCGCCGTTTTCTTCACCGTCCCAATAACGGATAGATGCAGCCGAAACCTTTATGAGAACCAGGCCTGGCGTCTCGGTCCCTTCCGGAAACCAACGCTCTAGACCGGAGGACCAGTGATCCTCGAACATCGCCTTGTCGCGGATGACGGAAGCGCTTCCCTCAACCGCGATGAAGATCCCCGGTTTGCCCAGCAGGCTTGGGGGAGCGGTGAAGGTCAGCAAAACGTCATTTATCCCCTCGATCTCGCTGACCTTGCGGGTGTCTTCGTAGGAGAAAAACCACGAGTCTCCGTCATACTCGACGTCGCCGTTGTTACTCATCGGCCGGGTGGCAATCCTGCCGGCGCCGGCGTTGGTGCAGAGCATGCAAAAGTCGATTTTCCTCAAGTGCGAGGACAGGTCCTCAAGTGTCATTGACGGCATGATGTCCTCCTGGGCGTGACTGAGATCCTATAAGTATCAAAGGCTCCGGAATGTTCCGGCGAAAGCGAAACACGCTGAAAATGGCAGGTCCGCCGGAACCTGGATCATTTCTCGGTGTTTTCGCAGGAAAGGAGCACAACCATGATGACCCAATCGAAACAGCTTGCAGAGGAGTACCGCCGGCTCGGTGGCCGCAGGCTCGCCAAGGTTGACGATAACATCGTCAGTACGCGGGCATGGGATGAGGATACTCCCGAGGCGGAAAGGTTCTGGCAGGAGCATGTTGCTCCTCTCGATGAAGAAAAACGTCGGGAAGTCGAGCTCCATCTGCCGTCAATCAGCGAACGCTGACGATATGCCGTTTTCCAATTTCGAACTCAAAACGGTAGATGTCGATGCCGGTGCCATCCGCCTCAGAATTGGTGGAAGCGGGCCGCCCTTGCTTCTGTTGCACGGCCATCCCCGCACGCACATGACATGGGGCACCGTCGCCGAAATCCTCGCGCCGTTTTTCACCGTCGTCTGTCCCGATCTGCCTGGTTTCGGCAAATCCTACATACCGCAGGACGCGCCCGATTCGATCCATTCGTCAAAGATGGAAAAGGCCAGATCGCTTCGCCAGCTGATGGATAAGCTTGGTCTTCCGTCCTTCTTTCTCGCCGGGCATGACAGAGGGAGCCTGACGGCGTTCCGGCTGGCCATGATGTGTCCCGACATTGTGCGAAAGCTCGTGATCATCGATGGCCTGCCTGTGCTCGAACATCTCGAACGCGCCGATTGGCGGTTCGCCCGCGACTGGTATCACTGGTTCTTCTTTGCCCAGCCCGGAAAGCCCGAGCGGGTCATCTCCGCAGATCCCCAAGCTTGGTACGACAAGCTGTCGCCCGACGTAATGGGGGCGGAGGCCTATGCCGACATTCGTGAGGCCATCCATGACCCAGCCGTGATCCACGGGATGATCGAGGATTATCGAGCCGGGATCCGCGTCGATCATATCCATGACAAGCAGGACCGGGAGGCGGGCCGCAAGGTTTCCTGCCCAATGCTTTGTCTTTGGTCACTTCGCGACGACATGCAACAAATCTACACCGATCCCGTCGCGATATGGCGCAACTGGGCCAGGGACGTCAACGGCTTCGGGGTCGACAGTGGGCATCATGTCGCAGAAGAAAATCCAAGAGATCTGGCTGCCGCAATCAAGACATTTCTCCTCACTGAGGATTGAGAGGCGTCGGTTTGCATGGAACTTTTATGGCGCGTCATATTTGTAGCTCGTGATCTCGGATCCGCGCCTGCTACCCGCGTCAAGCGACCGCGAAAGGAAAGACTATGAATAACAACCACCGCAGCAGTGAAAGAGTGACCGAAACGGCGACTGAGGCAAGGCAGGGCCGATGGGGCAGGCCGGTGTTCCTGGTCCTTATCGGTGGCCTGGTCCTTGCTATGATCGTCTGGATAGGTGTCGATATGTGGGGCGAGAGCATAGACACCGACAAAACCTCGACGGCCGCAACTGCGAATGACCCCATCAATGCCCAGCCCTCAGGGGAAGGAACCTTCGACAATAATGCCGCCGATGGCAGCGTGCCCCCGCCGGAGCAGACAGATCGTTCGCCTTCGCCGAGCGGCAACGGCGGCGGTCCGACGCAGGTCACCACACCGTCGGGCACCGAGAAGGTTCAATGAGGTCATGTTCGGACGCCGGCGGCATAGTCTGCCCCCGCACTTTGTTCAATGAAAACAGTCAGGAGGCTTTTAAATGACGGAGCATGACGAACTGCACAAGGTATGGGACCTTTCAGAGAAAATTGGCTTCTGCATGCTGACCACACAGTCGGGAAGCGATCTACGCGCCCGTCCGATGTCGGCATATGCCGAGAGGGTCGACAACGCCTTCTACTTCCTTACCGATATCGACAGCCACAAGGATGACGAAATCGAGCGTAACCCTGCCGTCTGCCTCGCCTTCGCAGACAGCAAGGGGCAGAAATACGTCTCGATATCGGGCATCGCGGAGGTCCAGAACGACCGGGAGAAGATCCGGGACCTCTGGGCGACCCCCGCCAAGGCATGGTGGGATAGTCCCGAAGATCCCTCGATCCGCATCCTCAAGGTAACGCCGAACTTCGCCGAATATTGGGATAGTCCAGGCACCATCGTCAGCTACATCAAGATGGCTGCCGCTGCTGTATCCAGCGCCAAGCCGGATATGGGCGAGAATGCCAAGGTACAAATGTAGGTCGAGGCGGTCATGGGTGTCGACAGACAGGAAATAATCCGCCGGCGCGCCTTCGAAATATGGGAGGACGAGGGACGTCCGGACGGTGCCGACCAGCGACATTGGCTGCAGGCGGAGGACGAGCTCTTCGGCGATGATGATCACGAAACAATGCAGGAACTGCTCGATGAGGACGATCATGACGATGACCTCGCATTTGGCGAGTCTGCGACAGCTAAAAGTCACTCGTTCGAGGCGGGGCCAGCCGGCCACGCTCAAAAGGAGACGCATCTCATGGCGAAACAAAACAGCGACGGCCTCAATGGTTTGTTGACGGAATTGGGCGTTCTGCCTCCGGAGCGGGATGGGCTGACAACCCTGACCGGTGATCAGCAGGAAGTGCTGAACGCCTATCAGTCGGGCCGGATGGAGGAGGCTGATTTTCAGCGTCATCTCGCAACCGACACTGTGCTCGCAGATCATGTCCGCTCATCGCTGACGGCCGGCCGCGATTAAGCCACCCGGCAGCCAATTTCGATCTCGCCAAGCAAGGATCACCAACGCGTCATGACACCTTTGGTTTCGCTTGCTCAGCCTGAGCCGGCGATAGAACTTCTGACGATAACCAGTACAAGGCGGAAGTGAGGCAACTGCCGTAGGACTTGGGAATTTATTGTTGCTGCCGGTGGAACCAGGCATCGTTGCGTAGGTTTGGCAATGGTTACCAACTCAGAAAACTCCCACGGAGGAAATTCCCAATGCGTATCAAACTTATTGCGGCATCCGTCGTCGCACACGCTATGGCAACGTCTGTATCCTACGCGCAGTCCAACCCGGTTCCCAATCACATGGCAACCGATAAGAACGCCAACGAGGATGCCGGCGGCGGCGCTGGAAGCAGCGATTCTTCCGGCACCAAGACCATGAAGCCGATGGGCACAGACTCGACGATGACCAACAGCACGACCGAACAGACCAAGTGTAAGGACGGCTCGAACGCCAAGGGCGCTCTCCAGACCCAGGCCGGCAAGGGTGATGCGACGCCACAGGATCAGGCCTGCGGCGAAAACAACAACTGACAGATTGTAACTGACGACAGGGAGGCCGGATCATCTCCGGCCTTTTTCCGTTTGCACAGCATTGAATGTTTTGCCGGAGGTCCACTCTTTGCGGGTTCGGCAACGCCAGCCGGAACCGATTGGCTTTACAAATGTTTGTGAGGAGACAAGGAACCCGCCCGTCGCCTGGAGGCCTGGATGAGTAGTGATCAATGGACACCGGAACTCTTTTCTGAAGCCTGGTCCGCCGGGATAGCAGCTGTCGTCGATGAGCGAATAACGCCCTTGCAGCATCTCGTTGTTATGTCATCGCCGGGAATCGATCGATACGACACAACGGACGGTCCGCTGAAACGCGAGATGGATCAGGTATTGGAGATTGGCCTCGCCAAGCTTCAAAAAAGTGGCGAGGCAGCGCCGGGCTAACGTTCGTAAAGTTGCGCTGAAGACCAGCAAGCGTTCCTTCGCGAAAGAATACGGAGCCGATCAACTTGGGCCTGTCGATCAAACGATATCTTGTCCCTCTCGCCGGCGCGATGATGGCCTTAGCCGCGACGCGGCTCGTAGTTCGCCTCAGCAGCCGGGGTGATCCCTGTCGCAATATCGCGACCGAAGATCCTCATGGAAGGGATGCCGAACGGCCTGAGGCGATACCCGCCCGGGGATTAGTCGATGTTTTCTGGCGCGTCTACGAAGAAGTCTTGAGGGACAGGGTTAGTCTGATCGCCGCCGGCGTCACTTTTTATCTGTTTTTGGCACTCTTTCCCGCCCTTGGCGCGGTCGTCGCACTTTACGGGCTTGCGGCGGATCGAGCGACGATGGCCCAACATATCCGGGAGCTCGCCGTTCTTCTCCCGCCAGGTGCCTTCGACATTGTCGCAGACCAGATCCAGGAGCTTTCGAAAAAGCCGAACGGATCGCTCGGCATTGCCTTCTTTGCGGGCTTCGCGATCGCTTTGTGGAGCGCCCACAATGGAACGTTAGCGCTTTTTGATGCGATGAACGTCGCCTATGAGGAAGACGAAAAACGGACCTTCTTGTGGCGCAACCTGACCGGCCTCGCGTTTACGCTTGGCGCTACGATCGTGGTCATTGCAATGATCGGGTTAGTCGCGGGATTGCCGATCGTCCTCTCCTACGTGTGGCTGGGGGAGGTGCCCGAAGAGATCGTGCTGATGATACGCTGGCCGGTTCTGCTTGCGATCTTCTTTTGCGGCATCATGGCCCTTTACCGCTTTGGCCCAAGCCGTGAACCCGCCAAGGTGCGCTGGATGACCTGGGGTGCTGCGATGACGACGATCGCCTGCGTGGCAATGTCGCTCTGCTTTTCCCTCTATCTCGACCGGTTCGCAGACTACAAGGCGACATACGGGGCGCTTGGCGCGCTAATCGGCCTGCTGGTCTGGACCTGGCTTTCTGTCACGATTCTGATCGTTGGCGCCGAGCTTAATGCCGAGCTCGAACATCAGACGGCGAGAGACACGACAACTGGCGCTCCGCTTCCAATGGGAGTGCGCGGTGCCTTCGTCGCCGACAGCCTCGGAAAGACCTCTGGTCAGTCCGGCTAAGCTTCATGGTTAAGCTGGGCGATCGACACGGCCTCAAGATCGCCGCGGAGCGTGCGAACAGCGTCGTTTCGACCCTGGGCCGGATCTTCAGAATCTTTAGCGACGTTCCGCAAGGAAACTGGCGTTCGTTATGCGAAGGAGCAGTGATGTTAGAAACCGATAGCAAGGCAAGCAAGAAGGAGCGCCGCCTGGGCGATGTCTCACGTTTCGTCGAAGCGCAGGAGCAGGCTGATAGCAGCTCGATTGCCCCTGCCGCTGTACAGCCAGCGGAACGAAGAGATGAACGCGTGCGCGCTCGTCGATCCTGTTTCCGCTGCGGCGCTATGAACGGAAATTTGGACCTGAACCCTGCAGTCGACGCCCTCGCCGATGCCGCCGCAGGTGCAGTTATGGGTAAATTTCGATGAGTTCGCGCTCGATGATCTTGAGAGGGTCTTGCGCGACGAGTGGCGCATGCGGGGCCTGCCGTTCAACGACAGTGCAAGGCCGTAAAAAGCATCCTCGTAATCAGTCGCGTTGCGTTGGTCGAATGGTGTCGACGCTGATCTGGCCGTCCAGAACACCGCGCTTCACGTCGGTGCGGCCGTGAGCGATCTCAATCACGGTGTAGAGCTTATCGTCGCGGAAGGAGCTGGCATTTGCTGTCGTGACGTCTTCTGCAGGCGCAGAATCGATCTCCATGTAATCAAGTTCGCGGCTGGCGGCGACGATCCGCGCGTCACCGGAGGTGCGCGCTGCCACAACAACCACACCATGACCCGGTGCGTTCGCCCATTTCGGATCGCCTGGACCCGCAATCGGCTCCAGGCGATAGATGGAAAGAGGTTCCGCGCTCAGATCGGCGCCGGCAGCGGTCGCGTCCTCGATCTGAGCCTTGCTCTCGACAGAGCTTCCAAACTCGACCTGGCTGGTCGCGGTGTTGATCTCTTCGGTATTGCCGGTCCTCGAGACGTTCGACATGATGTAGGAACCTCCGTTTTCGCGTTAATCTAACGACCGCGAAGGTCGGCGGTTCCGCCATACGGCGCTCCGATCGAAGAAATTGTCTACGGGCTGGGATGCCATCTACCTTTCGCCGAACGAGGGCCGCTTACGATGCAGCCGTCGATCCCCGGCCACCTGCGCGGCCGGGGCAGGAGCAGTCAGCCCAGTCTGACATTTTCGGCCTTGGATTTGCCGGTCTTACGGTCCTGGCCGACGTCGTAAGTGACTTTGTCGCCATCCTTGATCGATCCCTGACCGCTGAGCCCGCTGACATGGACAAAGACATCCGGTCCGCCAGCGTCCGGCGTGATGAAGCCGAAGCCCTTGTCCTGGTTAAAAAACTTCACTGTTCCTGTTGCCATTTCTTCCTCGGAATATGTCGGTCCAGACGTGTTCACTTTAGGCAGGCAACCGGGTGGGCACAACGGCCTTTTTGCAAGTGACACAATGAAAGAGGAAGGAACCCAATTGTGTCTTAGCTGGCTTGATCGGTTGGACGAAGAGCGGGCACGCGTGGTGAGAGGGGAAGCAAACGACGAGTTTCGATCTTGATGCAGGCCGTGCCTTCCCGGGTAGATCGCACTATCTGTGATTTGGGCCAGCGCTGAAGATGCTTCAGATGCCCCGAGCTTTTCCAATGAACCGAACTTCGGCGATCTAGGGTTCAGCGTGACTGAGTATTGGGTGCAATGCTCTGCGGACACCCACCGATGTCCCAGAGAACAACATTGTCTGGTTCAATTACCATAGGCGGGACCCTCTACAGGGCAGTGTTTATTTCTCACCATCGGAATGCGCGCATGGCCTCTCACTCGCCTGTACAGTGCGGCCGAGTCGAGGCTCAAGAGACGCGGTGTCACGGGGCATCGAAGCTATCTCTGAAGAGCGTCGGGCACGGTTCGACCGAGGGGTGGCCCAGATCCGGGCCGAGACGACGGCCAAGACTTGGATCAGATCGCTGAGCTCGTCGGTTGCGTCTTGCGAATTGGAGCGAGGGCGATGACAATCCTGCAGTCAATACATGCGAAGAGTTAAGGTTTGCTCCTCGCCAAAATCGATTGGCCTCCTACCTCTAGGAAAATGGCGGTAGCGAAGACGGAAGCGCAAACAAGCGGTGAATGGGATGGCAAGGCGTTTACCGCAGGCCTCGGACGAGGTTTTGCCGGGGCATTGATCTTTGCTCTGCCGATGTTCATGACCATGGAGATGTGGGAACTGGGGTTCTACATGGATCGCTGGCGTCTGCTGCTCCTTCTGATTGTGAACGTCCCGCTTCTTATCCTCCTTTCGGACCGCGTCGGGTTCGAACAGACGTCGACGTGGCGCGATGCGAGCCGTGATGCAGCGATCGCTTTTGCCATTGGTATCGTGTCGTCGGTGGCGATCCTTCTCGCTGTCGGCGTGCTTAAGGCTGGCCAGCCTGTCTACGAGATTGTCGGAAAGATCGCCCTCCAGGCGGTACCAGCCAGTATCGGCGCTCTGTTGGGCCGAAGTCAGCTCAATGGCGACGAGAGTGCCAAAGGCGATGAAGGTGATCCGGTGCAGGAAGGCCCCGCCGACTATAGCGGCGAGATGTTCTTGATGGCGCTCGGGGCCTTGTTTCTCGGCCTGAATGTCGCTCCGACCGAGGAAATGATCCTCCTGTCCTTCAAAATGAGCCCATGGCATGTTCTTTGCGTCATTGTCATCTCACTGGCGGTCATGCACGGTTTTGTCTACGCTGTCTCGTTCAAGGGGGGCCATGAGATCGGCGACAAGGTGCCCGCCTGGCACATCGTGGTTCGGTTCACATTGCCGGGATATGTCATCGCGCTGCTGGTCAGCGCCTTTTGCCTCTGGATATTCGAACGCTTCAGCGGAACATCTGCATCGGCGATTCTCCCGGCCGTGGTGGTCCTTGGCCTCCCGTGCTCCATCGGTGCAGCGGCCGCACGCCTGATTTTGTAGGACGACGAAAAGTGGCACGAAAGAAAACACCTTCAGCGAAACCGCACCCGGTTGAATGGGCGCTCGGCGTTGCCAGCGGCCTTCTCGTTGCAATTCTTATCGCCATCGTTGGCTATGAAGCGGCAACGAACTCCAGATCCCCACCGGACTTTGTGGTCTCCCGACTTGCGCCCACTGACGCTATCCCCAAGGGACAGGTGCGGTTCAAAATCACAAACATCGCCGATACCACAGCTGCGGCCGTGCTCGTGCGTGGCGAATGGCGCCGGCCTGATGGAATAACAGAGACGGCCGAAACGACGCTCGACTATGTCCCGGCAAACTCGTCGGGCGAGGGGGCGCTGATTTTCTCCGCCGATCCTGCTGCCGGCGACCTGTCGGTCCGCGCGGCCGGCTATGCAGACCCATGAGCAATGGAGTGCCGATGAGCAAGAAGAAGCAACCGATGCGCTGGCTGCGTGACAGGGAGGCGAAAAAGTCGAAAGCCAGCTTTCCGGAGCTTTTTTTTGATCTCGTCTTTGTCTTCGGCCTGATCCAGCTTTCTCATACGCTTGCAGAGGATTTTACGTCCACCGCTGTTGGTGAGGCCCTGCTGCTCATCTTGGCGATCTGGTGGCTCTGGATCAACACGACCTGGGTGACCAATCTCCTCAACACCGATAGTGAGCCTGTCCGCTATCTCCTTTTTGCCCTGATGTTCGCAGCCATCCTAATGGCGATCGCGCTTCCCGAAGCTTTTGGCGATCATGCGCTGCCCTTTGCTGCCATCTACGCCTTGATGCAGGTCGGACGATCGCTGTTTGCCTGGGTTGCGTTTGGCAGTCACGATCCGAAATCGGCCTCGACCTTCGGTCGGATCACGTTCTGGGCCTGCATAGCCGGCACGCTCTGGGTGGCTGGCGCATTTGCATCCACAGAGTGGCGTCTGGCAGTCTGGGGCTTGGCCCTTGCGATCGAATATGGCGTGCCGCTCCTGCGCTTTCCTTTTCCGGGGCTTGGCAGAGCCGACAAAGAGACCTTGAACCTCAACGGAGAACATCTGGCTGAGCGCTGCGCACTCTTTGTCATCATTTGTCTCGGAGAGACGATCCTGACCACGGGTCGCAATGCCGTCGAGCATATGGGGCCAGATCTGACGTTCCTGGTTTTCTGCGGCGCATTCCTAAGCACCGTCGCTATGTGGTGGATTTACTTCCACCGCGGCCAGGAGGAGGCGGCAGAGAAGGCGGAGGAAACCAACGAGCCTGAGGCGGTCGCGCATAGTTTGTTCACTTACGGACACCTTCCGATCGTCGCAGGCATAATCCTGACAGCAGTTGGCGAAGACTTTGCGCTTTCGCATCCAGAGGAACAGGGGGACTGGAAAAGTGCCTGCGCGATCATCGGGGGCCCCGTGCTCTTTCTGTGCGGGAACATCTGGCTGAAGCTCGCAGCCGCCCAGCGGTTTCCCTTTTCTCACCTTGCTGGTCTCGCTGGCCTCTCGGCAATCAGTATCGTTGCACTGCTGGTGCCGCTTTATCTTCTGAATATCGCAGCAACGGCAGCATTGCTTTGCGCCGCCATATTCGAATATGCCGCGCGTCGCCGGCCGCAGTCGCATCGCCCCGAGCGATAGCCTCATGTCTGACGGCATGTGATCTCCTGGTTATAGCCATCTGGAACCGGCTATCGCCATTCGTTCGATTGGGCCCATCTTACGGCTCAGCACACCACAACAGGGACTAAACGATGTCTACGCACGAAGACCAGATTCGCCAGCGCGCCTATGAGATATGGGAGCGTGAAGGCCGTCCGCACGGGGACGATCTGAAGCATTGGATGCAGGCCTTCCAGGAAATTGCAGAGAACGCGCAGCCCAGCACCCTCAAGCCTGCTCGGGCCACTAAAATGACGACCTCTTCGCCAGATGCCAAAAAGGCGACGACCGGGAAGATTAAAAAGGAAAAGTCATCAGCAAGCGCTGCGTCATCGCAGCCTGTGGTGTCTGGCGGCGCCAAACCGGCTCGGGGCGTCACGACGCACTGAGGCAGTTGGTCTCGGTTCAATTCTAGCCAGCGTACCCAGGGGTGCCTGTCGGCCACTAAGCTTATTGATGGGTTGCGCTATGAGGCTACGATCTTGGAAACACGCAGGCGAAGAAGGGCGGCCAGGTCCTGCCGTCCAGCGAGTTGCTCTGTCATCACGAAGGTTTTCAAAGAGCTGCTTTGCTAACGCTGCTTATGCGCGGTCACAAGGACCTCAGAACTTGTAGCCAAGCTGAAGTCCCGCGCGTGTCATTCCGTTGTTGGGGCCATCACAGAGGTTGGCGTGAGAAGAATGGGCGACCTGTGCCATTACATTCCAGTGACTGTCGAACCGGAAGCCCGCGCCTATGTATTCATGGAAGAGCAGGCGGCAACCAAGGGCTGGGCCGTTGTCGTTGCTGTCGAGGTCGCCTGTATGGATGACGCCGCCGAAGCCCGCCTCTGCAAACAGTTTATCGGAAAAATCGGCTGTCCACGAAAAGCCGGTGAAGACCTGACTTGCAGATCCTGACGTCCCGATGGAGGTTCCCAGATGGATTCGAGGGCGAGCAAGCTTTTGCAGACCCGTCGATTGATCATGGTCAAAGGGGTCGAAGAACAGCGTAAATTCGGGAAAAATTCCGTCTTCATGTTCGCCGCCGCCCTGGATGGACGCAGATGCGCCGAATCGTAACTCGTCAAAAACACCATCATCTGCAAGCGCCGGTGTGCCCGCAGCAAGTGTCGCCATTATTGCAGCGTGTAGAATTTTCATTGGGCGCCCCGAATCGTCGACGTCGATCATGCCAGCCCTCAATCAACGGCGTAAAGGGCATTCCGACTTTGTACGAAAGATGACAATCGGCATCAATCGTGGAACCCGCAACGCCACCGTTGCATTATAGCTGCGCTGGCACGTTCCTCAGTCGGCAACCTCACTTCAGCCCCGGTCAATGCCGGGGCTTTTCTTGTGTGCCTCGTTGCAGCCATCGCTTGTCAAAACGCTCCGCGGCGTTCACCCTTGTCTCAACAACATCGGGCTTCACTTCCTGCGACGAAAGATGCAGGTTGCTGGTAACTTCAGGCGCTGGCCATTATTCTGGTGCTTCTGCCTCAGATCGGAAACATCCGATGCGCTCCAGCCCGTTCGTCGCCTCAGACTGAAGGCTTAGTGCGAAGTTGCAAAAACCTAGCGCCTCCCGACGCCTTCCATGATTGCCGCGACGATTGCCTGCTCGAGAGCATGCGCGTTGTTTTCCAGGCCAGCCTCGTCTCCGTTAACCGCAGACGCCGCAAACTGAACCGCTTCATCGCGTACGATACGTCGGGCTGCTTTCCGCGCCCTCGCCTCGTAGACGCTGTCGTCATCATTTTGGAGCGTCATGGAACTCCCCCATCATCCCAGGATCCGAAAGGCGGTTACGACATACAGATTGGTGGTGGTCCTTGCAATCGTCTGTCCGGCCTCGAACGCTCAGCGGCGCCGTTCGTCTTCGAAGTCGGTTCGCAATAACTGGTAAAGCAGGATCGAGCGGCGTTCCGGTTGGGGCACCTTGGGTCGCCTGCGATCAGACGCGGGACAGGCAACGGCGCAATCTTGAAAAATTTTCCTCGCCCTGAAATATCTGCATCTTGCTGCAATCGACGGCGATATGATGAAGGAGATCTCTCCTGCAGCATGAGCAGAGCGAGGGCCTTGAGATCGGGCGGCTTCGCGGACCCTGCCTTGCCGTCATCAGGTCGCCCTGATGCTGCCACAGCGTTCAAGAGCGCTGCACATCACTATCTTTCAAACCACTTTTTTCGATGCGACGGGAATAGCTGCTGGCGCGTCTGCCCTCGACCTCTCCCCCAGCTGGAATGAGCCGCAAAACAACAGCAGCGAGGAGCACGATCGCAAAAGCAATCGGCAGGCAGATCGTCAACGCCAGCATCGTCATCCTCCGGTTCGCCCGGCATCATTTCACGGTCTTAGGCCATATGGCAGCTGTCTTTTCGGATGATGCGGGAAAGGAGCGGTTGGGCGCTCGTGGCAGGAGCGAGCGTCCGGCGCCAGGCTCGTGCTGCAGCCACACAAAGGCGCTCAGTCGTTTCGCGGGCTACCCTTACTGTGGTCACCGCCGCTGATAATTCGGGGCTCCACGCGCCAGAGACGGAAGAAGTATCGGCGCGCGTCGCCCTCGACGGCCATCATTCCAGCGATCTGGTCGTCACAGATCCGTTTGAAGTAGTCGGCGATCGGCTGGCTGTCGTAGACCATAGCCGCTGTCTGCGCGCCATCGAGTTTCCGCAGTTCGACCATCGCCGTCGTGCCCCGCGCGCGGCATGCCTTTTGCACGTACGAAAACCAGTTCCGGGCGATAGATGTCCGGCCGACGGCCGCCAAGCGCAGGGCAAGTTTGATAGGCAGAAAAGACGGCTCCAGGGCAATAAGCCGGCCTGTCTGCCACTGGAACAGGAGGGCGTCGGCTTTAAAATCCGCATGAAACCTTTTGCCGAACCATTGCAGATTTTCGAGCACGCCGTCGAGGGGATGACCGGAAGAAATGCCTTCGCCCTGCCAAAGGCCGACCATCTCCGTCGGCAATACTGGCGGCAGCGAGCCGAACCAGGCGATCGTCTTCAATTGCTGATCGTTGGTCATCCTTGCTCCGGACAAATGCAAGCGGTTCATTCCGGCAACCATGGTGAAACCGCGCATCATACGCGGCTTCCGTGATTGCCGGTCGATCAGCGGCTGCCGGGAAGCATCTGGCTTTGCCGGACGTCGTCAATAGACTGATCCTGCGATGGCCGATCTCCGGCAGGTCGATCCCCTTCGGAGACGTCGCGCTGATGACCCGTCGGGATGACGTCGTCGACCACGTCGGGGGACAGTTCTGTCAGGTCGTATCCCCGCACTCGCGGTGATGTCGCTTGGGTGCTTCGCGTGTAACGGCCAGGTCCTGATGCGCTTCCTGCAGCCGCGTCCGCCTGGAAGACGTCTTCCTTGGACGCTGCTGCCTGTTGGGAACCAGTGCCTGCCGTCCAGCCTTCGGTGCGCCAAAGGTCGGCGCGTTCATCGAGGTCTATGGAACCCGCGTCGTCGAGAATGTCATGCGCCGTGTCGTAATTCGACTGATCGACGGAAGCGGAGACAAGAAAACCGCCGCGGCGCAACCCCTCGGCATAGACGTCGCGGTCTTCGTCCGGGAAGAACCAGTCCCCGAGCCTTGACCAGAAGCCGGAACTTTCCGCGGCAGACGATGCTCCTTCGCCGTCGGCTTCGTAGCCCGGCATAAGCCGCACGTCTGCGACGCCTTTAGACCTCAACTTTTCGACGGCGGTTTCGGCGTCGCTGCGGCTGTCGAAGAATGCAGTCAGGGTGCTCTTGGCTAGACCGCTTGCGAAGCTCGGCGCGCCTTCGTTATAGACGTTGGTCATGGAAATGCTCCTCCGTTGGTTGCTAGGGGAGCCAACGGGCAACGAAGGTGAATGTTCCAGCGGTCTACGGCTCAAGATTTGCAAACCGTGTCTGGCAGCGATCGCCTTCGGAACCGACCATTCGCTCGCAGCCCATCGCCAGTCGACGGCGCAGCTTTGCCAGACATGCGTCTGCGCCAAATTGTGCGACGAGACTCTTTCGCTCGAAGCCATCGCTGCGATGACAGAACCTACATTCCAGCACGATAACTGCGTCACGGAAGTCCTTTAGCCTGGGGCCATCGCCACCGGCCAGGTTGTGGTGTCTTCTGGCCATCTCTTCTCCAGGCGCAGGGCATCTCATCGCGCGGCAGCTAGCTAGCCGCATGGTTTTCAACAGGCAAGGCACCGACGGCGAATTTTTTCGATAACGGCATTTAAGCTGAAAGCTTCCACTATGGAATTGATTCACCTCGCTTATCTTTTCTATCGCCCAGTTCGAGGAATAGATTCCTGGAATCGGCGATCTTGACGGCGGTCAAGATAAGGAACAAAAAGGGAACAATCAACTTTTCACGGCATGAAGCCGGATGTTTTAACGCGATTTCGAAAGGATTCGTGACAGATGACTGTTGCCCGCGAGCACGTTCTCGCCGACCTGCGAGAGCGCATTTCCGCCCTTGAAGGCGGGATCGCAAGACGTGCCGGTTCGCTGCCGTTCGGTGTAGCCGAGATCGACGCGACCTTGCCAGGCGGTGGTCTGGCGCGCGGCGCGCTGCATGAATTCGCGGGTGGGGGGGCAGGGACCGTCGACGGGGCGGCGGCAGCTTTGTTCGCCGCTGGTATCGCAGCTAGAACCACCGGTCAGGTGGTATGGTGCCTAACCCGCCCGGACCTGTTCATGCCTGCTCTGGCACAATCCGGTCTGCATCCCGGCCGGGTTGTCTTTGTCGAAGGAGACAAGGAGGAAGATGTCCTTGCCAGTATGGAGGAATGCCTGGCCTATGGTGGTCTCGGAGCGGTAGTAGGCGAACTCGTTCGACTTCCCATGACTGCCTCAAGGCGGCTTCAGTTGGCTGCAGAACGAAAGGGTACGATTGCCCTGGCCGTAAGGCGGTGGCGACGACAGATCGAAGCCAACGACTTTGGTCAGCCAACAGCGGCAACGACGCGCTGGAGGATCAGCGTCCTGCCAAGCGTTGATCTCCCGGTTCAGGGCGTCGGCAGGCCAAGGTGGTTGTTGGAATTAATGAGATCGCGTGCGGGCGAGTGTGCTGAGTTCGAAATCGGAGCCTGCGATGACAAGGGTCGTATCGATATTCTTCCCCGATCTGGCGACCGATCGGATTCGGAGAGCCGATCCCTCTATTCCGCTTGATCAGGCCATCGCGGTTATCGCGAAGTCGGGTTCCAGACGTTGGGTGTCTGCCGCCGATGACGCGGCGCGCAGGGCCGGAGTAACCCCTGGAATGCCGGCTGCCAAAGCGCAGGCGATCTTTCGCGACCTGAAGTTGGTGGATGCCGACCCTGTTGGCGACCAGTTAGCTCTCAAACGGATTGCGTTATGGGCGCTTTCCATCTACTCGCCCGTCGTCGCCGTGGATGGCAACGACGGTATCGTCATGAACACCGAGGGTGCCGATCATCTGCAAGGCGGCGAGCAGAAAATGCTCAGCCGTGTCGCAAGCCAGTTCAAAGCCAAGGGTCTTAACGCACGGGTGGCAATCGCCGACACCTGGGGCGCTGCTCATGCCTGTGCTCGATCGATCAGGCGTGAAACGGTCATCGTTGGCCGCGGTGAACTGTTCCATGCGGTGGCGAGGCTTCCTGTTGCATTGCTAAGGCTTGCCCCCAAGATCGTCGCCGATCTCGGGACGCTCGGGTTCCGGACCATCGGCGAGTTGTCGGCGACGGCCAGAGCGCCGCTCGCGCTGCGGTTCGGCCCGGAAGTCGGCCGGCGCCTCGACCAGATGTTCGGCCGGATCTCCGAACCGATCGAACCAATCCGCGAAGCCGACCGGATCGACGTATCACGCGCTTTCGCTGAACCCATCGCAGCCGCCGAAACGATCAACAAGTATGTGGGTCGGCTCATCCAGCAACTGATCGGCGAGCTCCAACGTCGCGGTCTGGGGGCTCGCAAAATAGACCTGATCGTCGAAAAGACCGACGGCACCCTCCAGGCGATAAGGGCAGGAACTGCCAAGCCCGCTCGCGACGAGGCCTGGCTGACGAAATTGTTCAAGGACCGCACCGAGAAAATCGAGCCAGGTTTCGGTATCGAGAAGCTGACGCTCATCGCGGTCGTGACCGAACCACTCCAAGAGCAACAGAAGACGTCGTCGCTTGTAGAGGAGGCGGCGGCAGACATTGCGCCTTTGATCGACATCCTGGGCAATCGCGGTCAGCGCGTTTACCGTATCGCTCCGGTCGCCTCGGATGTTCCGGAGCGCAGCGTCAGACGGATTGCGCCTGCTGGGGATGATATCCGAGGGACCTGGGACGGCCACTGGCGACGGCCGATACGGCTGCTTCACCAGCCTGACGAGATCAAGGCGCTTTCCCTCATGCCGGATTATCCACCGCGCAGCATCACCTGGAGGGGACGTCAGCATAATGTGCGCAAGGCAGACGGTCCCGAGCGTGTCTTCGGCGAATGGTGGACCTGCGAGAGCGAGCTTGAGGCCGTGCGGGATTACTACGTGGTGGAGAACGAGATGGGAGAGCGATATTGGATATTCCGCAGCGGTGACGGTGTCGATCCGGAGACGGGAGATCGCAAATGGTTCATGCATGGGATATTCGGATGAGATATGCCGAGCTCCAGGTCACCACCCATTTCTCGTTCCTGCGCGGCGCTTCTTCTGCCGACGAATTGTTTGCGACGGCAAAGGAGTTGGGCATCGAAGCGCTTGGCGTTGTCGATCGAAACTCCCTGGCCGGCATCGTCCGGGCGCTCGAGGCGTCGCGGGCCACGGGTGTTCGCCTGGTGGTCGGCTGTCGTCTTGACCTGCAAGAGGCAATGTCCATTCTCGTCTATCCGACCGACAGGGCGGCCTACTCTCGGCTGACCCGGCTGATCACGTTCGGCAAGGGTAGGGGAGGCAAGGACAATTGTATCCTGCAACTTGACGACCTCGCTCTCTACAGCGATGGCCTCATCGCCATTTTGGTTCCTGATCTGCCGGACGAGCTTTGCGCGCTCCACCTTAGGAAGATGTCCGAAATCTTCGGCGACCGAGCCTATGTTTCGCTCACCTTGCGACGTCGGCCGAACGACCAGATGCGGCTCCACGAGATTGCCAACATGGCGGCCAAGCACCGTGTTCGCACTGTCGTCACAAACGATGTGCTGTTTCACAAACCGGGGCGGCGTCAATTGCAGGACGTGGTCACCTGTATACGGAACAACACGACCATTGACGAGCTCGGTTTCGAGCGTGAACGCCATGCCGACCGATACCTTAAGCCGCCACACGAAATGGAGCGCCTCTTTCCGCGCTATGCGGAAGCTTTGGCCAGGACCACGGAGATTGCCGAGCGCTGCAGGTTCTCACTGGAAGAGCTCACGTACCAGTACCCGCAGGAGGCCATTGTTCCCGGCATGGATGCCCAGCAGTCGTTAGAGCATTATGTCAGGGAGTGCATCCCCCAACGATATCCGGAAGGTTTGCCCCAAAAGGTTCTTAGAGCCGTCCGACATGAACTCGATCTCGTCAAGGAGATGCGCTATGCGCCGTACTTCCTGACGGTGTTCAGCATCGTCAAATTCGCGCGGAGCCAGGGCATCCTGTGTCAGGGCCGGGGATCAGCCGCCAATTCGGCGATCTGCTACATCCTCGGGGTCACAAGCATCGATCCTGAAACCAACGATCTCCTCTTCGAACGCTTCGTATCCAAGGAGCGCGACGAGCCACCCGATATCGATGTCGACTTCGAGCATGAGCGGCGTGAACAAGTCATCCAGTGGATCTACAAGACCTACGGCAAGGAAAAGGCGGCGCTCTGCTCAACGGTCACGCGCTACCGGGCCAAAGGCGCGATCCGTGATGTGGGCAAGGCGCTGGGCTTGCCGGAAGACGTCATCAAGGCGTTGTCCTCGGGCATGTGGTCATGGTCAGAGGAAGTGCCCGATCGCAATATCCGGGAGCTGAACCTCAATCCCGCGGACCGCCGGCTGGCTTTGACCCTCAAGCTCGCCCAACAGTTGATGGGAGCGCCGCGTCATCTTGGCCAGCACCCGGGCGGTTTCGTCCTCACCCATGATCGCCTGGACGAGCTCGTTCCCATAGAACCGGCAAGCATGGCCGATCGTCAGATTATCGAATGGGATAAGGACGACGTTGAAGCCTTGAGGTTCATGAAAGTCGACGTCCTGGCGCTCGGCATGCTCACCTGCATGCAGAAGGCCTTCGATCTCATTCGCGACCATAAACACCAACCCCTGGATCTTGCTTCTATACCGCAGGAGGACGCCGCGACCTACGCAATGATACGCGAGGCGGATACGCTTGGGACTTTCCAGATTGAGAGCCGCGCGCAAATGGCGATGTTGCCGCGTATGAAGCCGAGGACCTTCTACGACCTCGTCGTCCAGGTAGCGATCGTTCGGCCAGGCCCGATTCAGGGCAATATGGTCCATCCTTACCTCCGCAGGAGAGAAGGCAAGGAAAAGGTCGAGTACCCGACACCGGAACTGGAGGCCGTCCTCGGCAAGACGCTGGGCGTCCCGCTGTTTCAAGAGTCGGCAATGAAGGTCGCCATGGTCTGTGCCGGCTTCACCGGTGGCGAGGCCGACCAGCTTCGAAAATCCATGGCGACCTTCAAGTTTACGGGCGGCGTCTCACGCTTCAAGGACAAGCTCGTGTCAGGCATGATCAAGAACGGATACTCAGCTGAATTCGCAGAGAAAACCTTTAGTCAGCTTGAAGGCTTCGGCAGCTATGGCTTCCCTGAAAGCCACGCGGCGTCGTTCGCGCTGATCGCTTATGCTTCCAACTACGTGAAGTGTCATTTCCCTGATATCTTCTGTGCAGCGCTATTGAACTCCCAGCCCATGGGCTTCTACGCGCCTGCGCAAATCGTCGGAGACGCCCGAAATCACAACGTGGAAGTCAGGCCCGTCTGTATCAATCGCTCACGCTGGGACTGCACGCTTGAGGAGCTCGAAAACAATACGGGCCGGCATGCGGTCAGACTTGGCATGCGAATGGTCAAGGGGTTGGCCGTCGCCGACGCGGCACGCATTGTTGCTGCCCGCATGAACCGGGTATTCGAAAGTGTCGATGACTTGTGGCGACGTTCGAACGTTCCAACGGAAGCCCTTGAACAACTTGCTGAGGCGGACGCCTTCCTGCCGTCAATGGAGCTTGAACGTCGCGACGCTCTCTGGGCGATTAAGGCGCTACGCGACGAGCCCTTGCCGTTGTTTGCCGCAGCAGCCGAGCGCGAGGCAACGGTGATAGCCGAACAACAGGAACCGGAAGTCCATCTGCGCCAAATGACTGAAGGGCATAATGTCATCCAGGACTACGGCCATGTCGGCCTGACACTCCGTGACCACCCGATCTCCTTCCTGAGGGCCGATCTCGCGAGGCGAAACATCGTCACCTGTTCAGACGCCATGAGCGCCCGCGACGGTCAATGGCTGATGACCGCCGGCCTTGTTCTTGTCCGCCAGAAGCCGGGCAGCGCAAAGGGCGTCATGTTCATCACTATCGAAGACGAAACCGGCCCTGCCAATGTCGTCGTCTGGCCGTCGCTATTCGAGAAGCGGCGTCGGGTGGTGCTGGGATCGTCGATGATGGCGATCAACGGCAGGATTCAGCGCGAAGGTGACGTCGTCCATCTTGTCGCCCAGCAACTATTCGATCTCTCCGACGATCTGACAGGGCTTGCTGACCGCGATCTCGACTTCAAGCTGCCGACGGGCAGGGGTGATGAGTTCGCCCACGGATCTCCTGGAAGTCCGGATTCACGGGATCGCAGGCCGTCCGTCAGGCCAAGAGATATCTTTATTCCGGATCTGCATATCGATACGCTGAAGGTAAAGAGCCGGAATTTTCAGTGATATCCAGGTCGGGCGGCGCCCGTTTGCTGTGAGGAAAGCCGAAAAACATGAGCCGGTTGACGAAAGCTCGCCGACCGGATCATGTCCAAGACGACAGTCCCTCATCGAGCCTGGCCCGGCAAACTGATAACCATGCACTCGAGCTGGCGGGTGTAGCGATGCCAGGGCCGCCGATGACAGGTCATGGTGACGGCGTCGGGGCATTGGCGCCGATGGGCGGTTTTCGGTCGGTCAAACGGCCTTTGATCGACGCTTTGCGAGTTTTGCTTTGACGGACTGCAAAGATTTTTGTCCGATACAGAAGCGGTCGATCTCTTGCCGATCTGCCGGGACGTTCCCGGCCAGCTGCAAAGCGAGGGCAAGAAAAATTTGCCCGGTCCGCCACGCGTCGAGCGAGCTTGAATGAACAGTGCGCCGCTGCAACGTCTCGGGCGGCTCGCCGATTCCGAGCCATTCGCTCAAGCTCACCACCCCGGGGCTGACCGGCTGGCCGCGAGCGATGGCGGCCTTGGCCATCCGGTAGGTGCAGAAGATTCGACTTGGCAGGTCCAGTGTTCGAACATCGCCTTCGCCAAGCATCAAGAGGTCGCCGATCGCATCATGAGCGACGCAGACCCGTCCTTCCACGGCCACGGCAATCTCATGTGAGATTTCCGCAAATGCTCGCGCTCCCTTGACGTCGCCGTCACGCAGCCCATGCTTTTTTGTCGCAAAGTAGCTGATCGCTCTTCCAGGGTCGACCAACCAGTGCCACTCCCGGGTAAACAGCCCGCCATCGAACTGGCACAGGGAGATTTCAACCGGGCGCTGGTCTTTGTTACCGTCGCCTTCGATATCGAGAGACAGGAAGCTGCCACGTGCGTAATCTTCAAGCGATTGTGAGATAGGACCGGTACCTTGAAGAGACTGGACCCCGTTTCACCAGGCCCATAGTCATCATGTCATCTGGATGTTTATGTGGCGCTTTGCCGGTACGTCAATCCCAGCTCGGCTTCCGGCATTCGCTCAACGCGCGCAGACCGGAGAGCTCGACTATTTAACCTACAAGCAATCTGGCGTCCCTTTCGCCGCGTTGGCAAAAGCGGAAGACCTTATCCGTCTGAAGAATTTTTTGGTGCCGTTGGCAACCATTTGCTTGTCCCTGCCAGCCGACCTCAGCCCAAGTCAGCCGTTCGGCTTTACCCGGGTACGTCGGCCATATTCGAGCAGGCTGTTGCGAGCCTTCCAGCTATCGCCAAGTGGAGGTGTGATCCGCAGCCCCGCGGCCGAAGACGAAGCCCGCCATAAACGCCAATGCTCCTACGCCGAGCAGGAGCCCAGTTGCCGTGTGGGTGATCGGCTGCCCCTGCCGCAACGGCGCTCGTTTCGCGCCGTACAGTGTCCACAGCGTTCTTCGCCACCTTGCGCACACCCGTCGCGTGTTCGCGTGGAATGCCAGTGAAGCCAACCCTGAGATCTTTCGACATTTTTGGTCCTCCTCATTGGTGTTGTCCAGAAATAGTCTTGGCGCCGGGATGTTCCCCGGCCTAAATCAGACCTGCAGCCCGCAATCGAAGAGCGGGGTGCAAACGCCGCGAAGGCCTTCGTGCCGACTTGGTCACAGGTTCGACTGAAATACGCTCTCGACGCCTTAGGCCAACGGCTTACCCGGCTGGTATAATTTCAACGCGAAGAACGGATTGAGCGAGAGGGCTGCAGTTGCCAATGTGGCTGCGAGCGTGAATTTCATCGGCGCGAGCCACAGCGCGTCAACGGATCGAATAGTGGCTGAGGCTAGGTCGTCAGGCTCCTTTGCCGGTATGACCTCGGTTTGCTGCTGGTAGCCATCCTCAGGGGTTATGACGCCGACCGGGATGGGCAGGCCAATCGCATTTTCTGTCGACATGCTACGTCTCCTCTTTGTGAAATCGTGTAACGCCAGAGTGTCGGTCGAGTTCCAAGATTGGGCAGATGACGGTGACCTGGCGATGACCATCGCGGTGCGTTCATAACCAGGCGCAGGTCTGGACAAAGGGTTTTTGTTCGCGCGGGTCCCAAACGTGCAGTGGAGCGCGCTAGGCGGCGGTTCAGCAGAAGTTGAGAAAAAAGCCCCTCGCTGGAGAATGGGGCCTGTCAACGCTGATAGGATGCAGCCGGATACGCTGGCTAAGAACACCCCTCCGAAAGTCCAGCTGGGCTCCCGTCCGAACAGGGGCCTGCCTATCGTTTCGGCGCTAGCTCTGCGACGATTGGGAGCGTTTCTCTTGCTTGTCGGTTATTAGAGGATGCCGAGGACGAGACCGACCCCGGCGAGCGCCGCGACGCTGCCGGCTACTTGAGTAATGATTGCGCCTCGGCGTTGATCAAGCTGGCTAAACAGCAATGCGGTTCCGATCCCCACCAAATGAAGCGATGCGGTCGCAGCGAGAAAGCCGATGGCATAGGTGAGGCCGGACACACTTCCAGGCATCTCTGCTCCGTGAGCGTGCCCATGAAACAAGGCGAAGAGGCCGACAACACCCATTGCTGCAGCCGTCGGTGTCTTGATCCTGAACGCGACCGATGCTCCGAGGATGATCACCGAGACGGCAATACCGGTTTCCACCATGGGCAGGTTCACGCCGGCGATGCCCAGGATCCCTCCAACAACCATCAAACCGGTAAATGCCATCGGCAGGAGCCAAACAGCTCGTCCGCCAAGCTGGAAAGCCAGTAGACCGACCAGCACCATCGCAAGCGTGTGATCAATACCTGATATCGGATGCGCGAAGCCGTGCGCGAACCCGGATGGAGCACCCGCTCCGGTATGAGCGTAGGCGGCGGCTGGAATGATGAAACCACACAGAGCCAAAGTAGCGCGAATTAGTAGGCGTGTCATACGACCTCTCCATACATTGAGCTTTCCCGCATCTGATCCAAACTTGTCATACAAGGCAAGGGGGTAAATGCCGTATTCTCATGAGGAGCAGAGGAAGCTAAGAGGCGGATCGCAGGTCATTGCGATCCGCCCGGCCAGCTACCTCACATCTTATGCTGCAACCAAGTGTACGGCTTCCATGCAAGGGCTTGCAATGAGCCTCAGCGACTTACGCGGGACAAGCACCCGTCACTCGAGCGTGCTCGCAAGCACAGGGTATTCGTCGGTGTTGCTCGCCTGCTGTGCATTCGATGATCGGCATTCCGGCCGAAGCTAAGCGGCCCGTGTTAACCAGCCGCGCCGGCTATGCCAGCGGTTCCGGATTATAAATGCCACCGTTAACAAGAAGCGCCCAGATTGTCCTTGCAATTTTATTGGCAAGGGCGACCGCCGCAACTTTGAAGGGACGTCGTCGCTTCAACGAGGCCACCCAGCTGCGCGCATCCTCTTTGGTGTTTCGAACGACAGACATAGCTCCCGCGACGATCAACGATCTCAGTTCGCAGTTGCCCCTTTTGGTGATGCCGCCAGTCCAGGTACGCCCGCCGCTCGAGAGCGTTCGGGGAGTAAGGCCCGTCCATGAAGCGAAGTGACGCGCAGACTTGAAGATCTTGGCATCCGGTACGAATGCTTTGACGGCAGTGGCGGTCATCGGTCCCACCCCTGGGATCGTCATGAGCCTCCTCATTTCGTCGTCAGCCTTCGCATGAGCCTTTAATGCCTTTTCGAGACCGGCGATATCTTGAGAGAGCCTGTCAATCTGCTTCGCAATGATCCTGAGAGCAGCCCTGGCCTGCGGCGGCAAGATGGTGTTTGTTCGGTTGCGGACCGCTGCAACCAATGTGGGAACATTGGCAGCTCCCGGACGAGAAACGATGCCAAATTCGGCTAGGTGGGCTCTCAACGCATTCACTGCTTGAACGCGCTGACGCACCAGGAGCGCCCGCGTTTTGAACAGCATCGTAGAGGCTTGATGACCTGCCGACTTGACCGGTACGAAGCGCATCGACTTCCTGGAAGATGCTGCGTGGATCGCCTCGGCATCGTTCGCATCGGTCTTGTCACGGTTGACGAACGGCTTCACATATGTGGGGTGGATCAGGCGGACCTCATGACCGAGCGCGGCAATCGAGCGGCCCCAGTGGTGGGCTGTCGCACAAGACTCCATCGCGACAACGCATGGCGGCAGCTTACGAAAGTAGTCCAGGATTGCCGTGCGCGCTATCTTCCTGTTGAACAGTTGCTCGCCTGCTTCGTCCGCCCCGTAGACTTGAAAAACGTTCTTCGCGATATCTAATCCAATTGTCGCGACGGCCATCTCTGCATCCCTTTTGGTTTGTGAAACGATGCCAGGATGCCTTAGATAGACGACACATATATCGTCGGGGGACGCTGATGGAACTGGAAACGATCAAGAAAAGCGGGACGAAGGCAATCGATTTGCAGATCGGCATTCGGTTAAGGGAAGTTCGCAAGAATGCGGGATTATCGCAGAAGATTGTTGCGGAGAGGCTAGGAATATCATTCCAGCAGCTCCAGAGATACGAGCAGGGCGAAAACCGGGTGACCGCGGCTTCGCTCCACCACATTGCCCAGCTGTTCGGCCTCCCAATGGAGTATTTTGTGCGCGGGGAAGTAGCGCAAAGACACGAGGTAGTCCTTGTGACCGACGATGAGGCCAGACTGATAGGCCGGTTACGACGGGTGGAGGCTTCCGTGTTCAACCAAGTGCGCGAACTGGTGGAGCTTAAGTCACTGTAATGCCCCGGGGATGGTACGCAGCGCCGAATGCCGCTATGATCTCAGCAAGAGCTATACTCTCGATCACCGATATAATCGCGGGGACTTTCGTCACTGTAGGACGCTGGCTCCCGCAGAGGCCGACCCGGGGCAGTGGGGTGGTTGTAGGCTATGGTAGAAGCGCACTGAGCGAAATCAGAAAATTTTCCGGGTGACACAAGTCTTCCCCTTGTTTGCTTTTCATAAGCACATCTCGCTTGCGGCCGGCCATCAACGATGGCAGCCCCGGGACGCCGACGAGGTTGTCTGAACCCTTGCTTAAGGGATGCTCCGCTGCTGCACGCCAAAGAGGTGGCGTATTCGAGCGGCAAGTGATACCGGATGATCTTCAACCGCAGAGCGCCCATCGATCTTTAAGTGTTCTTCTGTTTCGACACGTTTTGCCAGAAGTTGACTGAGTTCCTCCGCCAAAGACGGGCGCTGGTGCATCACGCTGGCCAGGTGTTCTTTGGAGATCTCGTAGACCACAACAAATGTCAGGGCGCGCATGGTTGCCGGCTCGGGCGCTCCCATCAGCACGCCGCGCTCACCGAAGAGGTCGCCTGGAGCCAGCCGGGTGAGTTCTTCTCTTCCATGATCACTGACGCGTTCGATCGTGACGACGCCACTGCGAACGATCATCAACGATGTCATCGAAGCGTCTTGTGGAGCGATGACGACGCCCTTCTTGAACGCCAGACGCTCCATGCTGTTGGCCAGAGCCTCCATCTCATCCTCGGTAAGCGTCGAGAAGAGCGGGATGGACGTCAGCAGCCTCCACGGCGTTCCCGGGTGTTTCGATCCGGGATCAGGGTTCATCACCGCCGATGCGTTCGCCGCCAAGGACAATTGGATCCCCGCCGCCTTCGTGTGCCTATACACGAGGTCGAAGATTTCGTTCTTCGCCACGCCAGTTTGCCCAAGGCTCGACACCTTGAACGAGAGCTCGACTTCAACCGCGGAACCGTCCAATGCGGTAATGGATACCGACGGGGGCGGCGACTTCAAAATCGAATTGGCGCTCAGCAGCACCGTCCTCATGGTCTCTTCGATCAGCGCCGGCGACTTCGAGGGCAGCGCCCGGATTACCACTTTTGAGCCATGGATGGCGTCGCCGCCAGTCAGGTTGGTCAGCGTTGCCTTGGCCAACGCGCTGTTTGGCACGATGACAAGATCATTGGCGTCGTTAAGAAGGTGAGTGGAGCGCCAGTTGGTTTCGACGACTTGACCGCGAACGCCGCCCTCAACTTCAATCCAGTCACCAACCGAGTAAGGACGACCCAGGTTCAGCGCTATGCCAGAGAACACGTCGTTCAACGTGCTCTGCAGAGCCAGCCCTAAGACGATAGCGAATACCCCCGATGTTGCAATGAGCGTCCGCACGGGAAGGTCGAACACAAAGGCGATTATGGATAGGGCCGCTCCAATGTATATGATGGCAACCAATAGATCTTGCAGGAGGCGACCTTCACGCGGTTTACGCTCGATGATAAGGTAGACGCGGACCGAGCTTGCGATAACCATCGCTCCGCCTGCCCACCAGGTCGCCTTCGCAATGCCAATGAACATCCTGAGGGGGAGGTCTTCATCGTCGATCACCGTCGTCCATGGTGCGACGTCATGGCCGACAAGCAGGATTGTGAGAAGGACAAAGAAACCGATGTGAACAAGGAAACGGTCAGTGGCCTTCCCTTGAACGATTATCCTCGCCAGGACCAACAACAACACCAGCGTTACGAATTGGCTGATCGGGTCCCCGGCAATGTGTACGATAGTGTCGAGGCCTGCTTCCATTCGCGCCTTCCTTGGACCGCCTGGCAAGCGGCCACTTGAAAGCCATGCCCATATGTCCGTCAAGCGAAACGATGTCAAAAGCCTTTACGAGATAGACTTCCAACAAATGAGGCCGCGATCATGCCACTTTTCCTCGCAAGAAAAGTCGCGCCAATGTTGGCAGATTCGAGAAGAGGACCCTTATGCTAAAATTTCCACTCGCCGCCATCGCATGCTGTCTCTCCTTCGCGCAAATCGCCGACGCTTCAAGTGACGCAGCTTGGAACACTCTCTTTGCAAAGGCCAATGGCACGTGCATCGGGCAGTCACGGATGGTTTCCCCGGAAGCGACGGCACCGATCCTCTTCGGTGACACGATGGGAAAAATCGCGATCCTGCTTCGCGAAAGGAACACCAAGACCAAAAAAATGGTCAACCTGATATGCGTTTACGACAAGAAGTCAGGGAAAGCATCCATCGCCGAGTACAACTGGCTCGGCCAATAGGTCGCCGGCCGTAGCCGCTTCCTCACGGTCGGTCCCCGCGATGATGCGGATAGGATCCCGTTTACAGCTCGTCAGCTGGCAACACTTGCAGTGTTCAAACGAGGTCAGTTAATACGGACGGCGGGAGGACACCGCAGCTGGCGATCATCGTGACAGGCTTGGGGCGCTGGAGGCGAGGACATCCGCGGCCGACCTTGAACAGACGATGTTTCGCCCTAGCTTGCTAAAATCACCTCCATGAGCGCCGGAGTTCGAATGAACCAGCCGCTTATCGTCGACGCGATTTCTCCCTATGTGAGTCACTGTTTTGCCAGACACACTAAAGCCGCTTGGAATGACGCCCGAGCAGATGACGGCGGTCCTCCTCAACTTCAGTGCCACCTTGGAGGCGTTCGCCCGCCGAGTTCCTCGCGAAAGGGTCGCCCTCTCAGTTTTGGTCGCCAATGCAGCAGCCGCGGTCGGCGAGATGGCCGTCGAGGTAGGTGAGGGCGATGAGGACATTGCAACGGAAATCATCACCTCGACCGCTCGCTTAGTTTCCACCATACGAAAGGTCGTCGAAGGACCGGTTGGCGGTGCCGCAATCCATTGAGTGATCTCGGCCTGTCTGCCTAATCCGGGATGCCAATCAGTATCTCATTGGCGACCGCCGTAGGGGCCAAACGGTTTTGTGATCCTCTAACACGAAACGACTAATAAGCCGCGCGCGTCTCAGTCGCGTGAGCTTTCTTTTGTTGCCGTGCCAACCACGGTAGGATTTGCCGTTGGTACGGTGGCAGACGGGAACTCCAGCTGCCGATCGATGTTCAGTAGGGGTCGCCCGACGAGAGATTGGCTTGCCATTCTTCTTTCCTTTCCCGCGTTGGGAGGCGCTCCCAATGGATGACCAACTTAGCGCCAGTGTTGCACTGGCGTTATTTTTTTGCCGGCTGGAAACTTTCATTGATACAAGCAGTTCGAATGCGGTCACTGCGGGCGCATTGTCTAAGACGTGCACACGACCTGCTAGCCCACGGTGATCCTTCGAGAAGATGCGTCGTATTCTGCTGTGTGCGGCGCATCTTTTTGCGTCTACAAAAAGCGCTATCGGCGCACCGGGGTGAGGGTAGGAGAGCCATTCTCCAACGGGATCCGCAGACCGCTATGACAGGGCCGCAACCGCCAAATCAGAGGATTTGGTGAGGTCATCGCCGGACTGTATTAAGTCTAACGATAACCTCTTGGCAATGGTGTCTGCTTAGCCAATGCCTACACGCACGTTAACCGAAGCGGTGGCCGTGTCTACCATCATTTTTGGGTGAAACAGCACAGCCGTTTACCGGAGGCGGGGCAGTGGGGCAAATAGCGGGCTTGCGGGCGTGTTGAAACTGATATCATTTGGCTGTCTCCGGTGGGAATCACGATAGACATTTAGCTGGACAAGCGCGCACGCGATCTGGACACGTTGCAGTATGGAAAGTGTTGCTGAAGAGCTACTTGAAGAGCTTATGAGCTATCTACGCGATGCAGCGGTCGAGGAAATTCTGCCGCGATTCCGATCTGTCTCCTCTGACTCGAAGCGTGCCAAGACAAGCTTTGACGATATCGTAACTGATGCGGATATTGCGTCCGAGCATCTGATTGCTGAAAAGCTGAGGACGAGGCTGCCCGACATCGTGATAATCGGCGAGGAAGCGGTGTCAGAAGATCCATCGTTGTTGGATCGTCTCTCCGGAGCCGACCTAGCCGCCGTCATTGATCCGTTAGACGGCACGTGGCATTTCGCACACGGTTCGCCGATGTTCGGCAGTATCCTGGCGATCGTATCACGGGGTAGAACCATCGCCGGCATTATACACTATCCGGTGCTTGGGGACTTCCTCATTGCCCGACCCGGCGGGGGCGCTTGGCATGTGGGGGCGGATGGAGCTTCCACGCGGCTGGCGGTCGCGGAGGCAGGTTCAGTAAATGAAATGCAAGGTTTTGCAGCAGTTCACGCATTCGAAGCTCAAACGCGCGCTTCGGTTGCGTTGGGCGTGTTGAACTTTAGCCGCGTCACATCTTGGCGCTGTTCAGCCTGGGAATACCGGATGTTGGCAACGGGTGCCATGAGCTTTTGCTTAAACGAAGGCATGAACCCATGGGATCACGCGGCTGGGATATTGATTCACGCGGAAGCGGGTGGTTATGCAGCAACCACTACGGGCCAGCCGTATCGACCATCAGTTGCAAAGGGTCACCTCCTAGCGGCGCCGGACAGCCAGTCGTGGAAGGCTATCCTCGAAGCACTATCCTATCGTTGATTTAGCGCCATTCTGCGCGGTCCACTGACATCGGTGAATGCGAGACGGGCTTGCCTCGACCGTAAGCCTCCAAATTGAAATGCTGAAGAGGATCACTGTGTCGTCTGATGCGTCGCGGAGACGATCGCGGAAACGTACGCTGGTGAGGTGGTTTAGTGGGTATCGTGCTACGCTCGTCGGAAGCCCGTTGAGCCTGAACGCTCGGAACAGGAAGGGCCTGGTCGATTGGCCATGTCGACGGCCACTAGATCGAAAAAGTCGGTAACTCCGACCGTCATCGGCAGACCAAGAGGTCGTGATTGTCCGCCGAGAACAACTGAAAGATCCATAAACCTTCAGGTGAAAAATTTAGAACGCTTCCTGTTTTGCAGACGCCGAGCCATACGGTCTGATATGGCCGCCGAGAGTAGAATGATCAGCAGCAATGCGGGCCCGGCCGTTATGCCGATCCATAGGCTCCGCTCGCCCCACTTGAGACAAATTCCAATGACACCAGCGCCAAATGAAGCTGCTAAGGCAAGTGCCAGCGATCCGACCGCGCCTCCTCCTAGCGCGGAGACGACTGTCCAAATAATGACACTGATAAACGCTAGGGACCACATCAAACCTCTCCATCGCTCGCGCCGTTTTAGAAGCCATTCGTTCACTTATCGTGAAAACGCGCTTAAGCTCGCTCGCGCCCTCGTCGACGACACTTCGTAGCGCCAGTCTGCGCTCAAGCCTATGCGTGAGCTTAGCGAGCGCGGGACGCTAATGACGGGCACGGGAAGTGGTCCATCGACGCCTAGCAGCTTTCCACTCTGCGAAAGATCTGCGGCGAGCTAGTCATTCAAATGCGGTATGGAAAATTTGGCATCTGCAGCGGCAATCCCGGCGAAACGAGTTGCAGCGATGACCATTCGCGGCCTCTTTCAGCGTCGGGACCACCGTGGAGGGTCATTGTCCTGATTTTCGCAATGTCCGCCGAGGAGCTTTTCGCTCATCTGGCAACGATTGATACAGCGAATCCCCGTCGGCAGGTTAAGTGATGCAAATTTGCTTGTCGACCATTGTCGCGTCCCTTTGGTGCCGCGGCATCGAGGTCGGTGACGAGTAACTCAACGAGAATTAGTCGCCGACGAGTACTGCATGGTAATTTCCGTGACACAAGCAAGCAGCGTGGCCGCCTCAACCGATCGCGAAAAATAATAGAAAGTCTGGGCTCTCCGCCGCGTTTTGGCGACGCCGGCCTGTTTCAGCACTCGTAGATGTTGCAAAGCAGCACCTTCGGTGATGCCGATGATCTCTTGGAAGTCGACGGCGGTCCGCTCCCTCTCAAGCATCAGTTCCGTCATATAGTATCGGATCGGGTGACTGAGCGTACGCAAAAGTAGGTCCGCCTTTTGCAAATCAAACGGCAAGATCACATTGAATGCATCACTGTCAGATTTTCCCATAGATTATCTCCCCCCTGGACACTACTGGCACTAGAAGAATATTGTAAATGGTTAATCGGATATCCGGCTAAAAGCGTGCAGGTCCGGAGAGAGGCAATCTTGCCAAGGCAGCGCCTCACTATGAGTTACTGGAGCGGGCAGCGCCACGATCTCGATGCGCTGCGCTTTTTAAGCACTAGCCCTACAAGAACGATAGGCAGTCATCGTAAGCGGCCGAGAATGCCAGCGAGCACGCTCTTGCCGTTTGCCTCGTTACCGTAGGACCAGTTGGTCCATGAATCGCCATCGGGTCTGCTTCAGAAGGCCCCGAACTCAATGTTGCTTCAGACTCTCGTCGATGATCTGGGTCGCTAGCCCTCCGAACTTGTCGGTGAGCTCGTCACGGACGAAATCGGGCGGTTGTTCCGGGTGTGCGTAGCGGGAAGTAGGATTTCGATAAGAAAGCTTATCGATGAACACTCGCCTGAAGCGTCGGCGTCCTCACTCGTCAAGACAGTTTGTTTGTCATGGTGTACGGCTGGCCGGTTTCGTCGAAGATAGAGCAGGCAACAGGATGAGCAGGACATAGGCGGATGGGATAGCAATGTTGTGCGACATGAGAGGTTTTCCTTCGACCAAAGGAAGCCCCGTCATCGGAGCTTTGTTCCAGTACGCTTTGGGACGTGCAGGGTGAGGGCGCCAGCGTGCTCGTGCTGCAGGAGCGTCGCGCGAGGTCAGACACCTGCCTGACGGTCCCGTGCAAGTCGGGAAAGCTCCTCGGCCTCAAGCCGCTCGATCCCGATCATGTGATTGCCAGCTTCGCTCGAGCGGATGAGTTCGTCCACCTTGACTTGCAAGGCCGCCATGTCGCGGTTCTGCGAATGCTGCATGATCAAAAGAACGAACAGCGCCGCGCTCGTGCCGATCATGTTTGAAAGCAGGAACCATTCTGTTGGCAGGCCGAACATCGCGCCAGCCGCGCACCACAGCGTTGCGAGTGCGAACGCCCCTGCGACCGTGAAACGGTGACCGGCAACCCGGACAACTGCTTCAGACAATGCGAGGAACAACGGTCTCATGCCTCCGAAATGCTCAGACGTCGGGTGGGTTCCACGCGACGTCGTTGCAATGTCGTGGGATCGGCGTAGGCTCCCTCACGTGCATAGACGCTCGTGCGAAGGAGGGTGCGATGTTCCAGGCGTTTGACAGTGGCGGGAAGCAGCCGTTGCGACCGGACGAAGTCTTGATGGTACAGGGCCTTGTGAAAGAATTCTGCGAGGCCAAATCCATCGATTCCGGTTGTCCCGAGGCGCATGCCGCCGCGAAGGATCTTCTCGGATGGTTTCAGGCCGGCGTTACCGACAAGAACCGTCTTCGCGAACTATTGACTTCCCGCGACTGATCGGGGCCTCCGACGACGATGCACCTCCCGGTCCTGGTCATTACAGGAAGGGGCGCTCGTCGGGCTGCAGTCAAGCAACTCGTCCGCTGTCGTTCGGTCAGACGATGACGGCTTAAACTTGCTGACCGCATCAAGGCGACCGCAAGGTCCGCGAAGGAACCAACAAGATAGCTCGCGACGCTCTAGCGGAAGAGCGAAGCTCCGCGAGGCGAAACCGAGCGTCTGCGCGCCGCCCGGTTCAGGCCGAGCAGCAATCCATGTCAGCTCGGTTTGATGTCAGAGAGGTCGACCGACACGACGAGCGGCTCCGGCACGCGCTGCCCGTTCGGTTGGCGCGGGTAGATCCGGCGTTCCGTTGGAAAGACGCAACGCAAAGTCTTCCGACGGCCGTTGGAATGTCCACCTGCCCGGTCTACCCGGAAATTCTGTCGCGCGTTGAAGCGGTGTCCTCGCCAGGCTTGTCCATCACAAAAAAAGAAGGTCAGCAACGCTCTTTCAAGCTGCCTTCTGTTCGCCGCTTAGCGAGAAGCTTAGCTAAGGCATCACCAGATTTTGTCAGAGCCCAGTGTCAAACTGCGAGCGAAATCTTGCAACAGAGTTCGCAATTCGGGTACTTGCACCTTTAGAGCAGCGTCCGTGGGATTCATCAATATGACGTCTCGTTTCGCCCGTTCGGAAAAACGCTTCTTACGACGACGGACCTTGATAACATAAACCGACGCCAGCGGCTCGACCTTGCTACCGTCCAAGAGGATCTTCGCGTACCTGAACTCGCCAAAGATCCTGCGCTTGACCTTTCCGATAACGCCGGCTTCCTCCCACGCCTCCCGCTCGGCGACGTCATGCGGGAGGAGGCGGGCGATCGGCCATCCCTTCGGCATCATCCAACGGCCGGTTTCGCGTGTGGTAATCAGCAGCACTTCGGGGCCGTGTCCTGTAGTCGCATGCATATTGCGCCGATCTGCTGATATTCAGCAGCAGGCGCCGTCGGACTATCTGTGGCAACCATCCAATCACCGCCAAGCTTTTGATCCAACCGAGGATGGGTGTGAGAGTTCCCAGGACATTCAGTGGTCATTCAACGCGCTGTCGTCACTGCTGTTACGAGTCTCGATTGCGATACCGTGCAGTTCTTCCACTCGTTTCGACTTTTGTTCGGAAGCGAGGATGACCGCATAGAACGCAGCGCGTGCGATATCCTTTTTCGTGGCTTCGGAATGTCCTGTTCGCACCGCAGAAATCAGCTCTTTTGGCTTCATGCCTGGCCGGGCGAGCGATGCCACGGTCTTCGCGATGCTAGCTGTCTCCGCCATGGCTCTCTCCTTCATCAGGTGCCTTCTGCTGCCGGACTTCTACCTGACACCCGGCTGCTGATCGAGTTATTGTTTATGAAAGTTTCTTGACAGTCGGGGGCGGTACAAGGGCGGGGGATGCTATGCCAGCAGTCGTGTAGGAACTTTCGCCGAGCTTCATAGGCGTGTCACTAATTGACGGTACCTTCATTACCTGTTGCTTCGCCAGGGCAGGGCTCGTTGCACCGGCTGAGAACCGTCCAATGGAACGATCGGCCCTTCCAGATCTTATGGTGGCAGCCCCAACAGGAGTTCATCGAATGGATACGGAAAACGACAGGCGCGACCGGGCTTATAAGATCTGGGAGGATGAGGGTCGCCCAGAGGGGAAGCACGACGATCATTGGAAGCGTGCCGGCGAGGCGCAACAAGTCAGCGAAGAAGAGGCGGCAGAGATTATCAGGGCGAACGAGGAAGCCGAACGCGCTTTCAATGACGACGCCTCAAAGGACTCGAATATCCGACCGCCCTCAACCATCAGCCCGGACTGATCAGACGCCAAGGTCGAAAGAGGTTGAGGCTAGGTACATACAATGGATGACGGCGACGACACCTGACGGGGCACAGCCTCCAGCTCTAGCTAGACCCACACATTGGTCCTTGCATTTGTGGAGTTTACATCCATAAATGCAAGGATGATGATTGCGTAGAATTGAATCCAAGCTCTTAGCTCTTCTTGAGGAAAGTCCTGCCGTGGCTTTGCTCGGACCTCGTCAGGTCGGCAAGACAACCTTGGCAATCGGTGTCGGAAAAACCAGGCCGTCTATATATCTCGATCTGGAATCGGAGGCTGACAGGGCCAAGCTTTCGGAACCAGAGCTTTATCTATCGGGCCATGACGACAAGCTGGTCATTCTCGATGAAGTTCATCGCCTCCCAGGCGTGTTTCAGACCCTTCGTGGCCTGATCGATCGAACCCGCCTAGCCGGTCGGCGCGCTGGCCAGTTTTTGCTTCTCGGATCGGCCTCCATCGATCTTCTCAGGCAATCCGGCGTCGCACGTCGGCCGGCGCCGAAATCGATCTCCTCCTGACCCCTGCAGGTGAGAAGCCTTGGGCAGTGGAGATCAAGAGAAATCTTTCGCCAAAACTCGAAAAGGGGTTCTATTTTGCCTGCGAAGAGATCCAGCCGCAGAAGCGCATCGTCGTTTATCCCGGCCAGGAAACCTTCCCCCTCCCCAACGATGTGACGGCCATGTCGCTTCCAGACGCTGTCCGACTTTTGCTTGACCTATAGCCGAAGAGACAGACATCTCGTCCCCGTGCAACACATGCGATGCCAAATCGAATTATGGGACGGCAAGATGTCGGACGGCAGGACCCTTACTGATATCTTGCGCAATTCCGTCGCTGCAGCCTCCATGATACGGGTGACGACCAGAGCCGCGAATTCAAAGTCCCGAGCTCCTTCGGGGCCTGGGAGCCCGCATCAAGCTGGCCAAACGGTTCGACTACGCTACCGATTGTTGTCTTCTTTGCGCGTGAGGCGGTGTAATGCGCCGATTCAAGGTTTGCGGCGGCGGCAACGGACAACTGTTCTACGCCCATGAAAGACCGGCAGAACAGGGTTCTGGAGGTCTTGGGGCGGGGGGACTTATAACGCTTACGACCTCGATAACGTCGTGGAATCGCATTGCGGACGCTAACGTTTTGGCTCGCGCGGTCTTGCAGGATGACCCGCTACAGGCTACAGGGGAAGTGGCTGCGGCTCTGCTTGAACGCGCTTCGCTCATAGCATTCTCGTTGCCAAGCTTATGTGAGTTTGCGTGGGTGCTTTGGCGCGGTGCCAACTTTCAAAAGAAGATGTGGCACAGTCGATCCGCGACCTGCTAGATGCCGGAAACGTTTCGATGAACCGACCTGCAGTTGGGGCTGGATTGGCAGTACTCGAAGCTGGGCCGCGACTTCGCAGACAGCGTCATTGCACATGACGGAGCGTGGTTGGGCGGAGAGACCTTTGTGCTAAGTTCGTCTTCCTCAGGGGTGTCCCGCAAAGCCAATAAGGGCAGGCGAAAAAATGGAGGCTCGCCCGGCGCCTTACAGCGTCCCGCCACGACATGGGCTAGCATGATTGTCTCGTTTCACGGCCGGTCTTCTCCTCAATACCTCATGACCTGAACAGTTTCAGCCGATCACCTCCTGCACAAGAGTAAGCGTTCTCAACCTGTCTAGGAAGTGAACTGCGCGCTTCTCGTCGAGCAAGGACGGGACAAGGGTTTGCCAAACTTCGACAGCGTGTTTGACTTGCCTGCTAATCTCAGCTTCGATCCAATCTTCTTCAAGGCCTAAGAACTTTGCCGCGCGACGGAAGCGGCGAAACGTCACGGTGTTAAAGTTGCTGGTGTTGACGAACTGCAGCGCCATCTGGTCGTCGGGGATGTAGAGCACGGTCGGGACGATGTCGTAGGCTGGCGACAGGCGGATCTCGCCTGGGCTTGGAAACAGAAAGGACCAATTCTTGAGATGGTTATCGCCGTTGCCGATCAATATGTCGGCAACAATGCGACGAAACCCTTCTAGGACATCGGCCCTCCAATCGGTGCTGAACCGTCGGATCATGTTAAGCACCGTCTCTCCAGTGCCCATCGTATATTTGCGCTCGCCAAGCGCGCCAAGGATCTGGGCCATGTCTTCCATGTGGGTACGCAGACCGTCAGCGCCGCGGTCGAAACGATCGACAACAAGCGCTTGGGGGCCAGCCTTTAGGAATTCAGGTCGAATATCCCTTACGTGTTCGACGGACAGCAGCCGGAAATCGGCAGTCGTTACGCCGACTGAGCGGGCAAGCGTCATTCCGGCAAACTCGAGTTCCGGTAAATTGGAAAAACGTTCTGTCGGGACCTTCAGGATACCGTGCGTCGCCCGCCTGTGCCGGCACGGTCAAGCGATCTCCGTCCATCCGGCCGGCAAATTTCAGTTGAACCCCGGCAAGGGAAAATTTCACAGTTCCCTGAGGACGGGGGCGTCAAAACCAGCGACTTGTTCAAGCCTTAGCGGGCCAGCCGATGTTGGTGTCTCAGTTTCGGGTGATTAACATCGCGCCTGGTAAATCCGCACGGAGCCGCGTGAGGAGATCGAACTGGTCATGATCGCCTGGGCCCATTTCGTGTAATAAAAGATCGTGCAAGGCGCCTTCAGGCAATAGGCCGGCGAACCAGTGTGGCAAAGTGCCAATATGCCAATTTTGTCGCCGCGATAGGCAAGCCGTTCCATTGTGCCTTGCTCGCTGGCTGGCTCTAACCAGGAAAGGCTGAGGATCGGACGGCCCATACCGCGAAGATAGGCTTCCTCGACAATAAATGCCGTTTCACCGGCAGCACTGCGGGTGAGCGTGCCAACTCGGACAGCTTTCCCTTGATGAAGCAGATGGACGCCGAGAATTGCCGCGGTCTTGGCCATCAGTCATCATCCTCGTCACTGAGTGACACGAACACCTCGCTGAATACCGATTTCGGAGGTGTAGAAACAGATGGCAAGGTTGAAGTGGTCTCCAGCAGCGTTTCAACCTCATGCAGATGCTGACGCGGGACGATTACGGGCACCAAATCGAGCGCGTGGCAAATCTGTACAAGTAGTGTTAAACGGTCTTGCTCAAACGTCCGCTTGTCAAGTCTCGTTCGAACTCCGTTAGACGCGCGGGGCTGCGCCCGATACGTGCGGCTAGTTCAGTCCGACGCAAGCCCCTCGCTTTGCGCGCGGTGGCTATCTGATCAGCCAACCGCTCAAATACGATAACGCATTACGGTATTCCGTCCTTTTGAGGAAACCACACGGAATTTCGTAACAGACCAGGAAAAAAAGAACTCGATCGGAATTCCGTAAAGTTTTTTTAAAATTTACGCTATTCCGTTCTATACTAATGCGTCCTGTCATAATCGAAGTCGATTTAGACGGGCCAAATAAAGTTCCACGGGGTAGATCCCTGTCCCTCCTGCGATCGTTGCAGAAAGGAATAGGTGGCCGGATTTTACTCCGCCTGCGGCTGGACTATTCCGCAGCTACCGTGGCCGACTTTTCCACCGCCATCTCATAAGCTCACGGCAGTGCATATATCCGAGCTGCTGTGAACGTGCAGATCGACGCATTCCTTCATACTCAGCTTGAAGTAAGTGAATTTTCCATTACATTGAGTGCGTGTGATGAGGAGCTATTCGATGTCTTCGATTGCGTTATCAATGAAAGGGCAGGTCACTCTCAAGCGAGACTTGCTGACCCATCTTGGCGTCAAACCGGGAGAACGTGTTGAGTTTGACAAACTTCCGGGTGGCGAGCTTCGCGTGAGGGCGGCCCGCGCGAGTGGGAAAATCGGAAACTTCATCGGCAGACACGCCGGTAAGTCCGAACGGGTTCTCTCCATCGACGAAATGAACGAGATCGGCGCTGCGGGCTGGAACGGCGAACCGTGAAAGTCATTGCAGACACTAACGTTCTGGCTCGGGCGGTCTTGCAGGATGACCCGCAACAGGGGCAAGCGGCCGCGGCTCTGCTTGAACGCGCTTCGCTCATCGCAATCTCGTTGCCAACCTTATGCGAATTCGTGTGGGTGCTCCGGCGCGGCGCCAATCTCTCAAAAGAAGATGTGGCACTGTCCATCCGCGACCTGCTGGATGCCGGAAACGTTTCGATGAACCGACCTGCAGTAGAAGCCGGACTGGCGGTGCTCGAAGCTGGTGGCGACTTCGCAGACGGCGTCATCGCACATGATGGAGCATGGTTGGGAGGAGAGACCTTTGTATCGTTCGACCGGAAGGCGGTTGAACTCGTCAGCCTGTTGGGCCAGCCGGCTACGCTGCTCACGTAGTCTAATGCTGCATGATTATTGAAAAAATTCAGGCGACTGCAAAGCTGCGCACGATAGCGGCGGAGTAGTCGTTAACGCCACGTCAAAACTCCAACCGAAGAAGAGAAGTCAGCCTGAATGCGAGGCGTTTGGTCCTCTCGCTTTCTGTGGGGCACCTACGCTCAGTCGCCGCGCTTAACGAAGCCGGAGTCACGCTTGATGTCACTATCTATGTGAACATGTATCGAGAACGCAGATCTGCGGCAGCGTGCTCTCGCAAAGATGTCGAACCCGTTTCAAAGAACTAAGCATGCTGTCGATGATGGCGGGGATGCAAGCTCGAGCGACGATGCTACCGCTAGCGCAAAGAGCGATGGCAATACCGAATCTGATGGCGATAGTGTGCGAAAATCTGCGCATCGATGGAAAGAGCCCAGATCGCTTGATTGGGTCGCCAGCTGGCTCCATGCATTTGAGCCATCATGGGGCAGGTTGATCGAATGAGCCGGCGTAAAGCGCCTCGATCTGCTCGACCTCCGTATCGTTGAGTGCAGCGAATTCCTTTGTGCGGGCCCTCTGCGACAAGCGACCCCCATTCTGGTCAAGAAATTTGTGCAGCAACTCGGCTTGGGCCATAGGCATGTCGACGACCTGCTGAACACCGGCCGCGAAAAGATCAAAGGCTTGGAGGAAACGGACCTCCTGGGGCAAATCATGTTCCACGGTCTGTTCTACGCAGCCGTAAAGGAAGGCGGCATGCTCTGTCGCGTCGAAATACCGGTAGAACGAAGCGGTGTCGTTCAGCACTTCAACGTTGCCAGCAGCAGTGGGTCGCCATTCGATGAAAGGCAACAAAGGCGCAGACCGGGATTCCAGCACAGCCCTATACTGGTCTATGTTTCGCAGGATTGCCGCGCTGACGGGAAACACGAAACCAGGCGGGCTATAGGATGCTGTCGCGAGAGCATGATGAATCAGCCAGCGATGAAGGCGGCCGTTCCCATCGACATACGGGTGGATGTAGACGAAGCCAAACGCCAGGCAAGCTGCAGCCACGACCGGATCCATCGCTCCTCGTGCCGCGCGATCGGAATATGCGATGAGACCGCCGATCAAGCTTTCGAGGTCCTGATGTCTGGCGCTGATATGATCGGGAATGGGCATGATAGTGTCACGGTCATGAACCCCGACGAAACCGCCCTCATCTCGGAGCCCGAGACGCACGAAACGAGCATCGCCGATGACGATCCGCTGAAGACGATCGAGCTCCTCGACACTGAGCGCTCTCACGCCCGCCTGCGAAATGGCCTGCCCCCAACGCGCCGCTCTTTGCCCTGACGGCCTCTCACCTTCAATAGCAAACGAAGACTTTGAATCGTTGAGCAGGATGAATGCTGCGGCACGCGCTATCAGATCGGGACGGATCCGGCCCATTGCTTCGCGCGCCCGCGCGCCAAGTGCTTTCTGCGAGAACGCGGCAAGAGTCTCTGTCTTTCGAACGAGCGGACAGAAATCTGGAGTACCGGGAAGGTTGTTCAAGACCTTGTGCCGAGGCGAGGGATCGCCCTCCGCGAGACCATACTGCTGATCCGCGTTGAGAACTGGGACCATTCGCACTTTGCCGGGATCTGGAATATCGAGCTGGTTGCCCGTCAGCCATTCGTACAGAAACCAGATCCGTCGTGCAAAGGCGCCGGTTGGCGTCATCCGGATAATCGCCTCGATTGCATCAGGGTGGACTGCTCGAAAAAGTGCGGCCAGTACCTGAAGGTCTGTTCCTTCATATTTGAAGGCAAAGACAAGATGAGAGACGAGGGTCGGCTCCGGACGATGGCGAGGCGTGAGCATGAGCCACGCGGCGGTCGATCCGGGGTGATGCCGCTCCGCGATCGCGGCCATCCGCGACGGCGGGGGTACGACTAGGTTAAATGCCGCTATTATCGCAGCATATCCTGCTGGCACGCCTCGCTCTGGCAAGGTTCTTCCGTGAAAGTCAATCACGCCCTGCGCAGGCCATTCACCCATAGGTCGTCTCGTGAAATTGGATCACCGGATAAAAGCCCCGTTGCGAGAAACCTTCACCGTCAGCGAAACCTTATCACCATTCGCCAAATTCGTGAAATACATTCACGTAGGGATTCGATCATTGATGATATCAGCCTTTCAGTGCGTTCGATCCACGGTTGACCCAAAACACATTTCGCAAGTGCGCCCCTGCCTTAGAGGCCTGACACGCCGGCAACCCCGATCGGTGTCGTCGCATGCGGGCCGCGATCATCTATCGACCCGGTCTAAGGCAACCTCCACGGCGCATATCGCAGATCCCAAGTCCTGCGCTTACCACGAGAACTCTCTTTCTAAAGCCGGTGATCACGATAGCAAAAACATCAGGTATCTGCAGAAGGCAGCTCAAAGGTTAGACGGAAGACTGATCCTTCCTTTGGCATCGCAAAACCCAATGACGGCTTCACGACCGTACCGAGAACCATGCCGATCGCCAAGCAGGCGATCGATGCTCAAACGAAGGGTAGGCCGGCAGGGCGTACGCTTTTCGGTCTTTGGGCTCGGGCACCGGATTCTCCGTCGTTGACAGCAACATCCCTCTGCTTGTTGCCGTCAGCGCAGCGCGCGCTGGAACCAACGATGACGTCCTTAACGTAAAATTCGACGCCACCGGCTTAACGAGCGCGGATTGGTTCAGCCAATCGACATTGGACCCGGTACCGCTGCCTGCTGCCGATATCGTGATCCCGCCGGCGCTGTTGGTAATCGTGATGCCCGGCCCGGCGTGCAACTGTCCAGCCGACGGTGGGTTTCCCGTTGAGCCGATCAGCAGCTGACCGCTCGCCAGTGGGCGGCATTGCCGAACGCCCCGCCGCCGGCATTAAGCTGGATGCCGTAGGGCGGACCGGCGGGCGACGCATCGTCAAGGCAAGTCGCCAGGGCATCGAAGTTGCCCATGACTTTCGACGCGTCAGCCAGAGTGGAAGCTGGCACGGCCTCCCGCTGCGGGCAGGGGCTGGGTCTCGGACCCTACATCGCGCTGGAAATTGCGAAGGCTCACGGCGGCACGATCGACGTTTTTTCGGATGAAACTGGAACCTGCTTTACCTTCAAGATGCCGACCGGGCGTTCGAAACTCTAACGTTCAAATCCTCCATGTCATGTCTGGAGGAAGTGTTTGCCGGTGCGCGATGAACGACCGTCCCGTTCAATCTTGATCGAACTGCTCAGCCCCGTCGATAGGGGCGAGCCAGTCTTCACGGCGCTTCACCCAGAGTTCGTATGCCGGCCTTAGCGGAGTCGGCGCCTCAGACAAATTCCGAGCTTGATCTCGGCCTCCTGCTCATCGGCCGAGAACAGCCGCGATCCACACTTCGGGCAGAAAGATCGTCCGCGAAACTCGCGGGTCTTACCTTTCGTCTCAAACTCGCTTTGTAGACTACGCGAGGCACGATTATTTCGAAATGTACCGCTCACGTAGCAAATCCCACTCCTGGGGCGCCGGGCTGCCGAGACAATCACCGGCCCTACGGTAGGTGGTTGAACCGCGTCCATGCGCTTGCCTCCACCTCTTTAAATCGAACCTAAATCGAAGCCGTCGATCCGGGCGTGAGAACTACGACCGGGGTCTGTTCGTCTCCCCAAGGTCGCTACTGCTGGTAAATGAACGCCCACAAGAATGCCGGTGGGAACCCGAAAGCCCTGCGGTGTTTCCTTTGTGAAGCGGAGTAATGTGATGAAGATCGTGCTAGTCGTCACCTCGATCGTTGTACTCATGATTGCCGTAGTTGCTGCGAACGTGCTGCCGTCCCGTCACGAGGCTTCCTATCCGAAATCTTACGACATCACCCGGAAATAGGTGGTCGGTTCCACCTCCGCGGTGGTGGAACCCGCTTAACGCCAGCACAAGGACACTCGTATGTTTCAGGCCGCCTCGAACCTCAAGACGCTGCGCGACGCTCTCTCCAGCCACATGGAGCTGTCGGATTACTTTCTGGGAATGCACGCATTCTTCGATGGGGAGGTCATCTTCGCTAGGGACGTTGTACAGGTCAACACAGATTTTCCTCCGTTCCCGGTGGACTTCGACAATGTATGGAAATGGTTTCGGGACCAGATCAAGGGGCCGCCGATACAGGAGACCTTAGCCTACGAAACGACTTTCGGCGTGGATGACGAGGCAGATCCCGTCATGGAGAGACTTATCGAGATTACCGAAGGCTCGGCGAACACGATCTGGCTGATCGATCTTGCGAACCAGGATGGACAGGGAGACGGACGCCGCTTCGTCATCGTCACCTCACCAGACAAAAGGCAGGCGGGAAAATTCCTTGAAGAATTCCATGGCTATGACTCGAACTCGCTTTAAATGGGTGATGGGCGCGACATGACTTCAAGCCAAATCGGTGTAATTGTTAGACCTGCGACCAAGGCCGATGCCGACACTCTGGGCGCTTACGGCGCGCAGCTCGTTGCGCTCCACCACGACTGGGATCCCTCGCGCTTCATATCGGCGGGCGAGAAGACGCCTGCAATGTACGCCGACTACCTCAAGAGGCAGATAGACCGGCAGGGCGTGCTCGTACTGGTCGCGGAGGCCGCGGGACAGATCGTCGGCTACGTGTTCGCTGGACTGGAGGGGCCGGACTACATGGCGCTCCGGGGGGCGGCAGGCGTGATCCATGATATCTTCGTGGAACATGCCAGTCGAAGACGCGGCGCGGGGCGAGCGCTCCTGCTCGCCGCAGTCGAGGAACTGCGGCGCCTCGGAGCAGGGCAGGTCATACTCTCGACAGCCTTCCGAAATGTCGCCGGACAGGCGCTTTTCGATGCGGCGGGCTTCAGGCCGACCATGATCGAGATGACGCTCTCCTCGAAATGACGAGGTCAGCGCTGTCCGTTCCGACGGTGCGCTCGTGCGCCAATATAGCTGTCGCCGCCTGCGGTTTTCACTAGGTTTAAAACACGGACCATGTAGGCGCTCTGGTCCCGCTCCGCGAATTCGACACCGGCCTCGTCATCAAGGAACCGTGAGAAGACGGATTCTTCGGTTAAGAGCGCCCCGATGAGCGGAACCGATAGACGCCCAGTAAGGTTTTCCTGATCAAGGAGAACGGCCATGACCGATGAGAAGAAGATCGTCGAGGTGAAGGTGGTGACAGGCACTGGCGAAGAAGTACCGATCGGGCTGATGAACGTCCGACAGGCGATGAAGCTTCCAGAGGAACTCGATGTGACGGTCTCACACCCGGAGAATGAGGCAGTGTCGACCGGAGCTGCCAACGAGAAAGCCGGACTGGAATCCAGCCCGCGTTCAGGGGCCGCATCCGATTTCCCGGCGCCGTCGACCGAAGTTGAGGCCGAGCGCTTCAAGGAAGCAAGGAAGGCGGTCCGCCTGGCATTGGACGATCTCGTGGCTTCTGCCAACCGGGCGGGTTGGAAGACGGACGAGATCGTTGTCGCGATCATGGAAGCTGGCCAGGCGATCAAGGATTCCTGCCAGGTCGAGTTCGATCCGGCAGACGATCCCGCTGTCTCGGACACGGTGCGGCCGGGAAAAGCCTAGTCGAACGAATTCGAGACCGGCAGCCGCTGACCGCCGAAGAGCACTTTGTAGCGGTTGGACCTGGGCCGCTTGGGCCCAATCGGACAATTCCTGGGGCGCGACCTTACTTCGTTCGCCCAATTACTGGTTCAGTTCTAAGACGTAGCCCTCAAGGAAGATGACTGGACGCAAGTCTATGTCGCCACGCTGGTCACGCACAAAGCCGTGCCGCTGGTAAAGACGGCTGAGTCCGGCGGCGCCACGCCTGATGTGGAGACATATAGCCGGGGCGTCAGCGGCAACTGCCCGCCGACGAACTTCGTCAAGAAACGCCGCTGACAGACCCTGGCCAATGAACCTTTGATGGATTGCAAGATATCTGAGGTCGACGGCGTCGCGCCGCCATGCTTCGTTGCCGTCCGCGCCCGGCGGGTACAGAGTTACGGTCCCCACAATCATTTTGTCAATCAACCCGACCAGAACGGTTGCTACTGATCGCTTGGCCTGCTGGTTTCGCAGATCTCGCCGACGATCTTCGGTCGTCACGACGTCGGGCATAAGGCGGGAATTCTGGTAGTCGAATAACCGGACGAGAAGTTCTCCGACGATGTGGTCGTCAGCTTCCGAGCTCTCTCGGAAAATGATACCGTTGCGATCAGGCATGATGCCCTCCTCAGACGTCCGAGGTCAGGCCGGACGAATGCCTTCGGCCCAGGACATGCCGAACCAGTCTGCGAAATCCGGTGCCTCACGCCAGGCTAACAGGCATCGAGTCCGCGGCAAAGCCCGGTCGGAACGATGTCATCGACCGCTTCTTCGCCGATGCTCGCGATGTTGCGAACTACATCCTCAAAGTCGGGATCGCCCGAACCATATGCTGTACGATGAATTCGTGCATGCGCTGAAATGGCGCGACAAGGGTGCCAGAAATATAGCAGATGTCGATGCAGACGCCGCCCGTTCAGCTACCTTCCGAGATTGTGCTGAGGATGACCGCTCTCCCAGTATCACAGGCCCGCAGAGCGGCGAGGCGAAGGAACAACTTCAGCCATTTCTGAGTTACCGGTTGTAGCCTTTCAAGCTGTACCAACACCTCTTATCGATCGGATCCCTATGACCGTACGCTATACGCTTGGCTGCGACCTTTCCTATGAGGTGAAGTCGCCAACGGTCTTCATCTTTAACTTGGAAGTCGCCAGGCTCGTGCGCCACCACGATCTGGTGGAACGCCTGGTGATCACCCCCGATCATGAGCGGCGGATTCACGTCGTTCCGGACATCCGCAATCGATATTTCAGTATCGAGGCGCAGCCTGGCCCGCTCAACGTACGGTATAAAGCCGACATCTCGCTGGACGTCTTTCGTGCGGACCCGAACACCATAGACGAAGTGCCATTGAATGCTATCCCGCTCGATATCATGCCTTTCCTGTTGCCCTCACGCTTCGTCCCTTCCGATAGGCTTGCGGCATTCGCCCAAAGGGAGTTTGGCGAACAGCCCATGGGGCATCGGCGGGTGACCGCGATATGCAACTGGATCTACGACAATATCGACTATCAGCGCGGCGCCTCGAACGAACAGACGACCGCGACGGAGAGTCTCATCAAGCGGGCCGGTGTCTGTCGCGACTTCTCTCATATCGGCACTGCATTCTGCCGCGCGCTCAACATCCCCGCGCGGTATGTATCCTGCTACGCCTACGGACTCGAGCCACGGGACTTCCATGCCGTCTTCGAGGCTTACCTTGGCGGCCGGTGGTGGCTTTTCGACGCTACTCGGCAGGCAAATCTCGATGGTCTTGTTCGTATCGGCGTCGGCCGAGACGCGGCCGAGATCGCGTTCGCGTCTCCGTTCGGTGAGATGGAGGCGGGACCAGTCGTGATCACTATCGAGCATGCGGACGGCACGCCCGAACTTCCGGGACGGACGACGGACGCTATTTCGACCGAAGAGCCCGCGCCGAACGCAGGAGCGAATTGACGCATCACAAGGTTGGCGATCTTGTCAAACCCTCTCCTAACACGGTGCTCTCAACAATTAAGGCCACGATGAAAACGACTGTCCTTCCTTCAGATCGCTTACGCCTCCTCCTCGCTCATAAAAACACCAAGATGGCCGCATCGGCACACGCGTACGTTCGTGGCAGCACAAAGCGCTTCTATGAATGGATTCACCGTGCCGATCGCGTCGAGCTTACGGAACTTGGCAGGAGCAGAGACGCCTCGTTCGAAGCACCATCGTGGCTCTGGAACGCGTCAGTTCCGCTTTTCTAGGCTTCGCAATGTCGTGGATCAATAAGCGGAAGGTGCGCGGTTGGAACAGACGGTAGTTCCCAGGGTTAGGTCCGGACACTTAATCGGAAGCTATGAACGGATTCCAAGATGACCGAACAAAAATCTCCGGCGACAGACGACAGCAGGACCGCGGACGGTGCAGACGTGCGACGCGCCAAGCTCGCCGACGAGGCCGCTACCGGCCTGCGTAAAGCGATGGGGTCAACAAGCGACCCTCAGGAAAGATCTAGTGAAGCCAGGCTGAAGAGGACTGTCGCCGCTGACGCGATTGGGACGCCTGCGGGAGGCACTGTGGAGGATGGGGAGGGCGCATCTGTCGCCGATATTCCAGAGTAAAGACGGCGGGACACACTTGGCGTGAAAATCGCCCACCCTTCGAAAAAGACGGCAATTAAAGAATACATCTTTGCTGGCCGGGCCGCATAGCATCGGGACATGGCGAAATCTCCAAAGTGAAACCCTTGAAATCATTGGCATGTCGCACTTGGAAATAGAATGTACCAACGTCCATCCGATGTTAAAGCTGAATAGGGCTGCGACGCTGTCGGCCAGTTAGAAACGCGACACTGGCACCGATGATCAGCCCCCGATCCGACCGGCTGGGCCGGGTTGAAAGGGCGGAGCGGGGGCGGGTGAAAGAACACCTCTTCGGCTTTAGCTTTCTCAATAGCAATTGTTCAGTCGCCGGCTGATACTCGCTTTTATCTGAATTGAGCGGGTAGGGATCAAAGCTGCACGATGCTTCCGGAAATCAAACTGCAGGGTGACGTCAATGTCGCCGCGCTGTCACCACTCGTTCGCGGCATGCTTCTGAGGAGAACACCCTGCCCACTCGTGCGCTAGGTTAGGCTAGATCCCCCCAGCGACTGCCCGCTTCAGGCAAATCTGGTATCACTTCAGGCTCGGAAGTCGCTTTTCGATACCCGACCCCAGGGGCGCTAAGGTCATAGACCTCCAACGGAACGCCGGAAATGTCTATGGCCAAAATCCCTACGAGTTCTGGGGGCGCATTGCGCAGGTAGTTCTCTGCGTGATCAAGAGCAATAATAAGCTCGTCGCGGATCATTGCGGCAGTCCAATCAGAAGGTAGGCCGCGAACCGTCGTGTAGTCCTCATTCGTGACGGACAACGCTTTACGACGAATCTCATCAACGATACGCAGTGGCGAGAAGTAGGGAGGCTTACCTGCTGCGGCCATAATTACTGGCCCCAACGGGCACATGTGGTTTTCGATCATCAGCAGATCGACATAGTCCCGAGCCTTCGTCCGCGTAGACGCGGCAATCACCTTGTTCACTGCAAGATCGGACGGGTGTAGGCGCGATCCCCACTCATCATCCCTGACCAGTGGGAAGAAGCGTGTCCGGGTCTCGCTCATCCATTGAACAAGGGTGCGTTCTCCGTCGCGAATTACACTTGCCTCAACGCAACCGTAAACGTTGACTTCAATCGATACTTTGAAACCGTCAGCCTCTAATTTCGCGATATCAGTATCCGCCGAGACACCAATTTCCTCGTCGGTATCATGAAAGATGTCAATGTCATCGGACATCCGTGGCCAATCCATGTTCAAAACCAAGCCGCCAGCAACGTAACTGGTGTCAGACCTGTTTCCGGCGATGGAGGCCATGATTTCTTTCTGGATCAGCGTTAGTGCCATCAGCGCCCGTCTCCTAGCTGAACGACCATTCTTCGTCCCATCGCATAAGCCCTCGCATCGCCGCGCTCCATAAGGGCATTGGCGACAACTCGCACCTTCTGCGGTAAATCATTCAGCTTTTCGATGTCGATGTTATCGAAAACTCTTAGCCCGTACCTCTCGGTCGCAATCCTGATAAATTCCGCAAGACGACTCTTTTCATCCCGATGCGCAGAGCGCAATTCAGCCGCTGCACTCACGATCTCATCTCTACGTGCTTTGGGAACGAGAACCTCCACCCTCACGAGATCAGACGCTCCTCCAGTCTCCCGGTACTTCTTGATGCGTTCTTTTGCAGACATGGTTACAACTCCTATATGCGGACAATATAGGCGTATCCCGGATACTCATCAAGTATCTATGTTTGTGGTGAAAAGCGCAAATTATCAGTCCGAGTTCACCAACCTGAATCTATCACAACAAAACCCATCGACTCCTAGGTGCCGCGCCGGCATGGTCTGTGACGTTCTGAATCATACGAATACACGCTGATCCGAGAGTCTACCGCCACAGAGACAGGTGGCAGTTGCTGCCTAATTCTGTGATAATCCATGTCGTAGAAATTCCCTTTCAATTTGTTGACGGTGTTGCTGCGAATCGCATTGGCCAATAGCTTCGCCATGTCCAACTGCCCTTGGAATCGGCTTGCTTGGCAGACGATAACGGTTCGTGGGATAGCAATAGCCTAGGGCCGCCAAGCAGAGGTATAGCCATATTTCGACCATACCGGCCGGACCATCCCGGTAATAGGCCTGCAGCAGCCGATTGACCTGGCTTCGACTGAGGTCGAGCCGTTCGGCAGCCTGGACGACGCTCAGGCGTTCGTCACGGATCTTCTGGATAAGTTCAAGGCGATGCAACTCTTTCTGCGACATAGTGATCAAACAGGACGTGACGACTCCGACCGCTCATGGTCTCGACCAGGCTGAGGATCGTCATCCTTTCTCCCAACGTTGGCTTTGACCAGCGCGTCGAGAGGCGAGACTGTCGCATCTCTAACTGGCCCAACTGTCGCATTACTAAATAGCCCTGTGAATTCATGCTGAGCTGCGACTTGCGGGCGGTTCAAGTTATCCGGCGTGCCTGATCTGCGCGAGCAGTTTTTTACGGAAGACCTCGGCTGGCGTTTGAAAGCCAAGGCACTTTCGCGGCGTGCTGTTGAGCCGATTGCAGATGTCGATCAGATCTGCGTCGGTTACCGACAAGGGATCGACCTCTCTCGAAAGCCATTTCCGTACTCGGCCGTTGGTGTTTTCGACGGTTCCTTTTTGCCATGGCGATTGCGGGTCGCAGAACCAGGTCTGGGTGCCGATGCTCGCTTGGAGGTAAGGCCAGTCGGTAAACTCCGTGCCACGGTTAAAGGTGATGGAACGACGGGCGAGGTGGGGCAGGGCCTGCAGCGCCTGCACAAGGCCGTTCATGACCGGTCGAGACTGCCGATCATTGTTGCGCAGAAAGATCGCAAAGCGGCTGACCCGTTCAACGAGTGACGTTACGTTGGCCTTTCCAAACTTCTTTCGGAACTGAATGAGATCGCATTCCCAATGCCCAAACTGCTTGCGATCGGCCACGACATTCGGGCGGCGTAGGATGTTGAGTTCCGGACTAAACCGTTGGCCATGCTTGCGTCTTGCATGCCGCGGTCGCCGCCGAGCCCGATGCTCCGGCAGGTGTCGCCACAGCTTGATCGCTTGGCCATCAGACGAGTATGCGAACTTGTAGATCGTTTCGTGGCTGACCGAGATCGGATGCCGCTCCAGGCGCATCCGGCCGGCAATCTGTTGCGGCGACCAGCCGTGCATGATCCTGTCAATGACGGACTGCCGGACATGCGAGAAGCGTACCAGCTTCCGCAGTTTTGCACGCCGTTCGCAAGCCATGTCATGCGCCGTCACACAGTAGTAGCCGTTGAGATCCGGTACGACCTTGTCGACGAACATGTTGCGCTTGATCTCCCGAAAGATTGTCGAACGATGTCGGCCAAGCTTCTCAGCTATAATCCCAATGCCAAGCCCAGCCATCCGCCAGCGGGCGATCTTGCGTCGTTCATCCAAGTCGAGATGGGAGTAGATACGGTTCATTGCATATTCCTTGCGAGTGACAACCCATTGGCATCATTCGCAAGTCGCACTTCATCCTTGAACCCACCCCGCTACAAAGGATTGTGGCGGGAGAGTTGGAATGTCCGGCGGTTTGCAAGGTAGAAATGTCCGCGTGG